>NZ_JBITER010000072.1:0-19295 GCF_044455345.1 Streptomyces sp. NPDC051286
GCCCCCCCCCCCCCCCCCCCCCCGCCGCCCCCCGGCGCCCCCCCCCCCCCCCCCCCCCCCCCCCCCCCCCCCCCCCCCCGCGGCGCCGGCCGCGGTGAGCGGGCGGGCGGAACGAAGCAGTGTCCCGGCCCGCCCCTCGGGGTACGTCTCGGCGGCGATCCCGGGTGTGCAGGCCGCAGGGAATCCGTCGTGCTCCCGCTTCCGTGTCCTGCGCCGGTTCTCGCTCTCCCCGTCGCCGACCATGTCCCTGGCCGTCTCCAGGTCGAGCGGCTCCCTGTCCGTCGCGTGCGGGCACCGGTGCGGCATCTGGTGGCGGCGCGAGGGCCCTCGGGGTCGTCCCCGATCTGTACGACCCTGTCGTCCTCGACGTACACCGGCCGGCCACCGCCGACCGTGCAGTAGGGGCGGACGGGCCGCACCACCCGGCCGGAGATCGCGGTCCGCGACCGGAGGCCCTCCGTACGCCGCGACATCGCCGCACGCCCTCTGCCCAGCGGATCGCCACTGGTCAGCTGTCGGTAAACCGGCCAACGGCCGATCGGATTCGGCACTGCCCTCGCATCCCTCCGGCGATTCGAGAACCCTCTCCAGGCTCACCCCACGGCTGGGTGTCGGCGACACGAAGGGGACGGCGACGGATGGGCCCGGCGGCGGAACCCGTGCCGCCCGGCCCGACGGGGGCTCTGTCCTGGCAGGCCGCTGCGCCATGGGAAGGAGCAGCGCGTCCACCGCTCGGCCATCGAGGCCGCTGAGCAACGAAACACTTTTCGACTTATATCCACTTAAAACATGAATTGATAGCTATTGCCGAATGACGACCGCATGCCGGGGTATCCGGCATGCATGGACGTTTCGAACGGAGCCCTCAATTCCTTGGCCCTGCCCCTCGCAGTCGGGCGGGACGCGACCGAGGTGGTGATGCCGATTGTCGGAGTGGTCCTGGTGGCCGTGCTGATCGGTGCTGTCTGGCTGGGAAAGCGGCGCCGGGCCGAGGAGCTGCCGCCGCCCCGGCCGGACGAGCAGCCGCCGCGGCCGGACCACCGGACCCACCTGGAAGAACGCAACATCCACGGCGACGACAGCTTCCCGGCCGACGGACGGGGACTCTGGCCCTACGAACTCGGTGACCACGGGAACGAGCCCATCCGCCGGGACACCGACGAGCCACGCGACTGAACCGGAATCCCGGGAGTGGCCGCAGGCTGACCACGTCTTCCCCGACATCACACCTGCGCCCCCGCTGTGCGGAGTGTGACCTGCTCGCCTGCGGCAGCGGGACCGCTCCGGCGGGTGTTGCGGGAGTTGCCGACCGAAGTGAGGCTGGTAGAGGCGCGACGGCCACTGGCACACGCACGCCGCAGACCCGACGAAGGCAGTGGGACCATGACCGGAAGCAAACCCAGGACGGTGTCCGCGCCGGCTGCGCTCACAGGGTCGGCTGCTCCCTGCTGGGTCAACCTCATGACCCGCGACCTGGAATCGGCGCAGGCGTTCTACAGCGCCGTACTGGGCTGGACCTTCCGTGCGGGCAAGCTGGGGCAGGAGTTCTCCGTGGCGCGCCGCGACGAGGTGCCCGTGGCCGGCATCGCGGCGGTGGCGACGGCCTACCAGGTCGCCGTCGCCTGGACTCCCTACTTCGCCGTCCGGGACGCGGACGTGACCGCCGCGCGCATCCGCGAGCGCAGCGGAACGGTCGCGGTGGGTCCGCTGGCCCTCGGCAAGGGGCGCGGGGCGCTGGCAGCGGATCGCGACGGCGCCGTGTTCGGATTCTGGGAGCGCACCGCGCCGGCGACCTCTCCCCCGGCGCCGGACAACTACTCGCACGCCTGGCTCCGGCTGCGCACCAGGAGCGCCTTCGAGGCGGCGATCTTCTATGGCGAGGTCCTCGACTGGGCGACCGGACGCCCCGGCTGCTGCGAGGTGTCGTACGCGAAGGACGAGGTCATCGTCGAGTGCGGCGGCAGGCAGCTGGCCCGCATCAGCTCCGGGGCGGTCGAGGCGGCACCCGATCCGATGATCCGTCCGCACTGGCAGGTCCACTTCCCGGTGGACGATGTGGCGGCGGCGGTGGCCTCGGCGCGCGAGCATGGGGGCTCGGTCGTCGAGGAGCGGTCGACGAGCGAGGGCAGCGAAGCCACGCTGTTGGATCCGGACGGTGGACTGTTCACCGTCACGGACGTCCGGACCCCGGCCGCAGAGGTCGCGGAGGTCGTGGAGGTCACGGAGAACACGTAGACCGGCTGGGAAGGAATGGTTCCGCATTCCCTCCTCCGTACTCACTCGACGGCCCGGCACCGACTCGCCTACGATCTTGGGTACGGCATCGCGCGTCGGTCACCGGCCGGGTGAGGCGTGGAGGTGCCCGTGAGATGCCCGCTGGAGGCATTCCACAGTGTCAGTCGAGTTGAATCACACCATCATTCACGCCCGGGACAAGCGGGAATCCGCCGAATTTCTGGCGAATATCCTCGGTCTGGAAATCGGCGGGGAATGGGGTCCGTTCATCGCGGTCCCCACCGCGAACGGGGTCACGCTGGATTTCGCGACCATTCCCGCCGAATCGATCACCAGGCAGCACTACGCCTTCCTTGTGTCGGAGGCGGAGTTCGACGCCTCATACGCCCGCATCAAGGGACTCGGGATCACCTACTGGGCCGATCCGCACCAGAAGCATCCGGGCGAGATCAACCACAATGACGGCGGCCGGGGTATCTACTTCCTCGATCCCGCCGGCCATGCCATGGAGATCATCACGCGCCCCTACGGCGGCTTCGCCTCGTAGCGGGGCCCGGCACACGAGGGGGTTCGGCCGGGACCGGGCATCCGGGTCCCGGCCAGGCCCTTCCGCGGTCCGTCAGCCGACCGGGAGCATCAGCTCGGGCCGGTCCCACATCACGGCGGGCGGCCGGGCGGTCTCGGTGCCGGTCCGCCGAGCGCCCACACTGCGGTAAAAGCCTTCGGCAGGCGGATGCGAGACGACGCGGACGCCGGTGAGGCCGGCATTCCGCGCCTCGCCGCGCAGATGCTGGATGAGCAGGCGGCCGATCCCGAGGCCCTGAGCATCGTCGGCGACGAACATCAGGTCCAGTTCCGGCGGGTCGAGGATCAGCGAGTAGAACCCGAGCAGCCGACCGGAACCGGACTCCGCCGACTCGACGGCTGCGAACACCCGATGGGTCTCGATGTAGTCGGCTCCCACCCGGTATCCGGCGACCATGGGCGCGTAGGGCCCCTCGTAGGCGCGGGAGTTCCTGACCAGCCGGGTGAGACGCTTCGCATCGCCCGCCGTCGCCCGCCGGACCCGCACCGCGCCGCGGCCTACCTCGCCACTCGACGACGTAACACTCGATCTCATAGAGGGAGTATTACGCATCAGTGGACGGGCCGCGGCCCTGGCCCGAGCAGCGTCCGTCACGCCACTCCCCGACCACCGCGTCGATGTCGAACGGGCGCAGATTCAACAGCGGCCCTGGCGGCGGCCGCCGGATCGCCGCCGCGATCTTCTCGTTGACCTCGGTGAGCATCCGGCGCACCTCAGCCTCCGAACGGGCTCCGGACACCGCCTCGCGCACATCCTCCGCCTCCTTGCGCAGGGCCAGGGCCGGCGGGAGCATCGACACGCCTTCGCGCTGCATCTTCGCCTTGATCCACCAGGCTTCGTCGTACGGGCGGTCGATATCGGGCAGCGGCTTGCCGAAACCCGGCAGTTGGGAGAAGTCGCCGCGCTCCTCGGAATCGCGGATCTGCTTGTCGACCCATGATTCGAAGCTGACGCCCGGAGGTTTGCGCTCGGTCACCGTACGCCCCTCTCGGAGAACCCATGATCCCGTCCCCCACGATACCGAGGGGCGGCCCCTCAGTGCTGGTGCCCGCTGCCTGCCTCAATCCGGGCGCTCACCGAGGGCTTCACCTCGACCGTGAAGGCGGCGGTTCGGACCTTTCCCTCGTGCCGGAAGTCGAGGAACAGGCGGTACGTCCCCGCGCTGGGCGCCGTAGCCGCGAAGGAGACCACTGGTCCGGGACCGCCGTCGTTCGGGTGGACGTGCAGATAGGCGAGGTCCCCGGAACGCAGGGCAACAAGGTGCCCGTAGGCGCCGAGATAGGGCTGCAGATCGGTGACCGGCTTTCCGTTGCGGCTGACGGTCAGTTCGAGTTCGCCCTCCCGGCCGGCCCGGAGTTCGCCACCGAGGGCAACCCGGTAGCCCTCGACCTCGGCCGTGCTGCGGGCGGCCGGTGGAGCGGTGGGGCGGTAGGCGCCGGAGACCGGGAGATCCGCGCCCAGCGTGACGTTCCTGGCGCCTTCGGCGGCCGGGGTGAAGTCCGCGAATGCCCGGTAGTCACCGGCTCTCGGCAGATCGACGGAGGTCGACCAGGTGCCGTCGACCGCGCGGACGGGGTGCAGATGCCGGTACTCGGTGAGGTCGCGCGAGGCAAGGATGAAATGCAGTTCCTTGCCGTGTTCACGCCGGAAGGCGGTGACCTTGCGGCCGGCGTCGTCCTCGATCGCGAACCGGATCACGGCCCGGCCGCCCGCGGCGACTCCGGGCGCGTCGAGCGCCAGCGTATAGCCGTCCTCGGATATCTGCAGTCCGCCGGGCCCGTGCTCGGCCGCGCCATCCCGCCCGGTGGCGCCATGACCGCCGTGCTGCCGCGGCGCGTGAGCACCGGTGGAGACCATCGGGTCGACGCCCTTTCCGACGCCGTACGCCGTCCCGAAGGTCGCAGCAAGCGCGGCGGCAAAGACGGTGATCTTCAGTCCGTTGTTCATGACGGCCTCCATCGACAGGGAAGCGGGCGCTTCCGACAGGCCAACAACATACCCCCCAGGGGTATGTTGTCAACCCGCGGACACCCTGGACGACGGCCGGTTCCGGGATCAGGCGGAGACCACGAGCCGGCTCCGCAGCCGCTCAACCACGGGTTCGGGGATCCGCAGCCCGTCGCGCACATATCCGTCGAGCCCGCCCCACCGCTCGTCCATGGCATCCAGGGCGACATCGAGATAGCGGGGGCGGACCTCGATGATCGCGGCGGCGATCTCCGGGTCGCCACCTGCGTCCAGAAAGCCCTGAACATACGGGCGGAAAGCGGCCCGCACCACCGGATTCACGGCAAGGAACTCAGCACGTACGACCTCGCGCGAGGCCCCGACCATCAGCAGGAGCAACGCGGTGGCCCAGCCGGTTCGGTCCTTGCCCGCAGTGCAGTGGAAGAGCACCGGACGGGCCCCGTCGTCCGCGGTCGTCTCGACGAACGCCCGGTACGCGGCCGAGGCACCCGGCGACAGCACCATCTGCCGGTATGTCTGCGCGAACAGCCCCTCGGCCTTTCCGCCGCCGAGCAGTTCGTCCGCGGCCACCCGGTCGGCGAGCAGCGCGCGCAGCCGGGCGGGCGCCACGCCCGGGTTGTCACCAAGGACGTCGGCGACGAACAGCCGGGCTCCCGGAGGCAGCCGGTCCGGGGCCGCCATGCGCTCATCTGCGGTCCGCAGGTCGACGACCGTACGGATACCGAGGGCGGTCACCGCCGGATCGCGCACCGTGTCGAGCTCACTGAGCTGACCGGAGCGCACTACCGCACCGGGCCGGACATGGCGGTCGGGACCCAGCGAAATGCCGCCCAGGTCGCGCATATTGATGACGGTGGCTGCCGGAACGGGCCTGGCGGTCTGCACGATGATCTTCCCCTCATTCCGGACACGGCTGATCAGTTGATTCGGCTCGGCCGAATCAACTCGCAGGCTGCCGGAAGATCGACAATAGAAAAGCCGGGAACGGGGCGGTGGGCGGCGGCCGGGTCAGCCTGCCAGAATCTTCGCCTTCTGCGCCTCGAACTCGGCTTCGGTCAGAACGCCTTGCTTCTTCAGCTCGGCCAGCCGTTCCAGTCGATCGAGGAGGTCGTCCGCCGCAGGCGCGGACGGCGCAACCTGTTGCTGCATGGCCTGTTGCTGCTGTACGGCCCGCTGTTCCTCCACCTGTTGCTGTGCGACAGCTTCCTGGGCCCCCCACTTCTCCTGCTGATGCCTCTGGACCTGTCCACCGACCGCCGATGCGGTTCCGGCGACGACGGCTGTGCGCGCCACGGCGCCAAGCAGTCCCGGTCCGCGGCGGTTCATGCCCGGTCCTCGGAAAATCGGCATGATGTGCGCCCCTTCCAGTGCGATGACGACGGTTGGCGGGCGGGGCAGGTTCAGCCGGCGGAACCCGCGGCGGCCACGGCCGCTTCCGCGACGTCGGCCGGGATCCGCTCATGGGCCACCAGCTGGCCGCCCGAGGCGCGAACGGCCTCCGTGAGCGGTAGCGCCCACAGGTCCTCCCACACGATCAGCGCGGCGGAGCTGCCCCGGGGCACACTCTCCCCGAGGGCGTGGATGTCCTCGCTGTTCAGCAGGCCGCTGACCACTCCCTCGACCGGCTCGAAGGACACCAGGTCATCAGGGTCGAGGTCCTCCAGTTCGACCATGTCGAGCGTGCCGTCCTCGGCGCGGTACACAAACGTGAGGTCGAGGATTCGCACCGCCTTCGAGGCGACCACCTCCGCCAGCGCCGGCGCGATGGCCCCGGTGAAATGACTGCCGGGGAATGCGACGACGACGTACTCCACTGGTCCCACAGCCACGGGCGTTTCCTCTCCTGAAGGACGGAATGTCAGCAGCATAACTTCGGTCATTTAGTGCTGCACTGTGACAATCTGCCCGTTATGGCGGCCTCCGTGGCGCCACGGGCAGAGAGCGACGAGGTGACCTCGGTGGCCTTGACGCTGGTCCACACGGCCGTACCTGCGACGAGCCCCCGTTCGGCGGCCGTTTCGGGGGTGAGGGGGATCTCGGCGACCGGATCCGAGGTCTCGGCGGAGATGACCAGCCGCCCGTCGCGGCAGGTTGTACCGGGCAAGCCCCCCGGCAGGCGTGCACCGCTCACCCGGTCATACAGGACCGTATGTGCGACAAAATATTCGGAATAATCTTGCATATGCAATGCAGGCAGCAAATCCGCAGCAGATCCATGGAGCAGATGACGGCAGGAGTCGAGGAAACACCAAGGTCTTGACGGATCTCCGACTACGCCACCGTCCGTACTGGATCAAGCGCGTTGGGAGAGGGCAAGGTCACAGGCGGTTCCCCTGCTGCTCATCTGAGCCTTCGCCTAGCATCCAGGCATGACGGTCCTGCCTGCTGACGGGCTTACGTTGGCCGCCGAGTTCCCTGATCCAGCCCATGAGCAGTGGCAGAGCCTGGTCGAAGGTGTGCTGCGCAAGGCGGGCAAGGATGTTGCGGGTTCGGCCGCCGAGGAAGCGCTGTCCACCACGGTGGAGGACGGGCTCATCACCCGCCCTCTCTACACCTCGCGCGATGACGCGCCCGATGCCGGATATCCGGGCTTCGCCCCCTTCACCCGCGGCAGCAAGGCCGCGGGGAACGTGGTGGGCGGCTGGGACGTCAGGCAGCGGCACAGCCTGACGGATCCGGCCCGGCTCAACGAGGCCGTGCTCGCGGATCTGGAAAACGGTGTCACCTCGCTGTGGCTGACCGTCGGCGGCACCGCAGGTGTACCGGTGTCCGGTCTGGCGCGGGCGCTGGACGGTGTCTACCTCGATCTGGCTCCCCTCGCGCTCGACGCGGGCGGTGAACTCGACGCCGCGGCAACGGAACTGCTCCGGCTGTATCAGGCGCGCGGGGTTGCCGCGGCATCGGTGCGCGGCAGTCTCGGCGCGGATCCGCTGGGGCAGGCGGCGCGCAGCGGCGATACTCCGGATCCGGCGTCCGCCGTGCACTGGGCGGAGCGGTGCGCGAAGGAGTACCCCGGGCTGCGGGCTCTTACGGTGGACGCACTGCCGTACCACGAGGCCGGTGGCTCGGCCGCCCAGGAACTGGGCAGTTCGCTGGCCACGGGTGTCGCCTATCTTCGGGCGCTGACCGGGGCGGGGCTCTCCGTCGAGGCGGCCTGCGCGCAGGTGGAATTCCGGTACGCCGCGACGGCCGACCAGTTCCTGACCATCGCCAAGCTGCGGGCGGCACGCCGGCTGTGGGCGCGGGTGGCCGAGGTGTGCGGGGCTCCGGGCGGCGGAGGGCAGCGTCAGCACGCGGTGACGTCGCCGGTGATGATGACGCGTCGCGATCCGTGGGTGAACATGCTGCGGACGACGCTGGCATGCCTGGGCGCGGGAGTCGGCGGGGCCGACTCCGTCACCGTGCTCCCGTTCGATCACGCGCTGGGGCTGCCCGACGCGTTCGCCCGGCGCATCGCCCGCAATACATCGACGATCCTGCTGGAGGAGTCGCATCTGGCCCGGGTCATCGACCCGGCGGGCGGCTCCTGGTACGTGGAGCGACTGACCACCGAACTCGCCGACGCGGCCTGGACGTTCTTCCAGGAGATCGAGCGGGCGGGCGGCCAGGCCGCGGCGCTGGCCTCCGGCCTGGTCGGTGAGCGGCTGGCAGCCACCTGGGCGGCACGCAGCAAGGATCTGGCACGGCGCAAGGAGCCGATCACCGGGGTCAGCGAGTTCCCACAGCTGGCGGAGCGGCCGGTGGAGCGCGAGACCGCTCCCGGCTCCGGTGGCGCGCCGGCCGGCCTCCCGGTGGTCCGTCGTGACGAGGCGTTCGAGGCGCTGCGCGCGCGGTCGGACGCCCATCTGGCGGCGACGGGCAGCCGCCCACGGGTGTTCCTCGCCGCACTCGGACCCGTGTCGGCGCACACCGCGCGGGCCACGTTCGCCGCCAACCTGTTCCAGGCAGGCGGAATCGAGCCCGTGCACGACCCGGTGTCGGTGGACGCGTCGACGGCCGCCGGAGCCTTCGCCGCCAGTGGGGCAGGTGTGGCGGTGCTGTGTTCCAGCGACGCGCTTTACGCCGAGCAGGCCGGTGCCGTGGCCTCGGCGCTGCGCGCGGCCGGTGCGCAGCGGGTGTTCCTCGCGGGCCGGCCCGCCGAGTATCCCGATGTCGACGCGTACGTCTTCGCGGGCTGCGATGTGGTGGCCGTGCTCTCCTCCGTTCTCGACCGTATGGGTGTGGCGTAATGCGGATCCCCGACTTCTCCGACATCGAACTCGGGCCGGGCACCGGCGCCGAGGGGTCCGAGGACCAGTGGCGCACAGCGGTGAAGGAGTCCACCGGCGACCCCGAAGGCGATCTGCTGTGGGAGACGCCGGAGGGCATCTCGGTCAAGCCGCTGTACACCGGGCGTGACCTGGAAGGACTCGACTTCCTCGGCACGTACCCGGGTATGGCCCCGTATCTGCGCGGTCCCTACCCGACGATGTACGTCAACCAGCCCTGGACGATCCGCCAGTACGCGGGCTTCTCCACGGCCGAGGAGTCCAACGCCTTCTACCGCCGCAATCTCGCGGCCGGGCAGAAGGGACTCTCCGTCGCCTTCGACCTGCCGACCCACCGCGGCTACGACAGCGACCACCCGCGGGTGACCGGCGATGTCGGCATGGCGGGCGTGGCGATCGACTCGATCTACGACATGCGCCAGCTGTTCGACGGCATTCCGCTGGACCGTATGACAGTGTCGATGACGATGAACGGCGCGGTGCTCCCCGTACTCGCGCTGTACATCGTGGCCGCCGAGGAGCAGGGCGTACCGCCCGAGAAGCTGGCCGGGACCATTCAGAACGACATCCTCAAGGAGTTCATGGTCCGTAACACCTACATCTATCCGCCGAAGCCCTCGATGCGGATCATCTCCGACATCTTCGCGTACACCTCGCAGAAGATGCCGCGCTACAACTCGATCTCCATCTCCGGCTATCACATCCAGGAAGCGGGTGCGACGGCCGATCTGGAGCTGGCGTACACCCTCGCGGACGGGGTGGAGTATCTGCGGGCCGGGCGGGACGCCGGTCTCGATGTCGACGCGTTCGCACCGCGGCTGTCCTTCTTCTGGGCCATCGGCATGAACTTCTTCATGGAGATCGCGAAGCTGCGGGCGGCTCGGCTGCTCTGGGCGAAGCTGGTCAAGGAGTTCGAGCCGAAGAACGCCAAGTCCCTTTCGCTGCGCACCCATTCGCAGACATCGGGATGGTCGCTCACGGCGCAGGACGTCTTCAACAACGTCACACGGACCTGTGTGGAGGCGATGGCCGCCACTCAGGGGCACACCCAGTCGCTGCACACCAACGCCCTCGACGAGGCCCTCGCGCTGCCGACGGACTTCTCGGCGCGGATCGCCCGGAACACCCAGCTGCTGCTGCAGCAGGAGTCGGGTACCGGCCGGGTCATCGACCCGTGGGGGGGCAGCGCGTATGTGGAGAAGCTGACGTACGACCTGGCGCGACGGGCCTGGCAGCACATCGAGGAGGTCGAGGCGGCGGGCGGGATGGCACAGGCCATCGACGCGGGCATCCCGAAGCTCCGGGTGGAGGAGGCTGCGGCCCGTACGCAGGCCCGGATCGACTCCGGGCGGCAGCCGGTGATCGGGGTCAACAAGTACCGGGTGAAGACCGATGAGCAGATCGATGTGCTCAAGGTCGACAACTCGTCGGTGCGATCCCAACAGATCGAGAAGCTGCGGCGGCTGCGCGCGGAGCGCGACGACGACGCCTGCCAGGCGTCGCTGCGAGCACTGACGGCGGCTGCCGAGCGCGGTCCCGGCCCGGGCCTCGACGGCAATCTGCTGGCGCTCGCGGTCGACGCGGCCCGCGCGATGGCCACGGTCGGCGAGATCTCGGACGCACTGGAGAAGGTGTACGGGAGGCACGCAGGCCAGATCCGTACGATCTCCGGTGTGTACCGCAACGAGGCTGGGGAGTCACCTTCCGTGGACCGTACCCGGACGCTGGTCGACCGGTTCGAGGAGGCGGAGGGGCGCCGTCCGCGCATCCTGGTCGCCAAGATGGGCCAGGACGGCCACGACCGGGGTCAGAAGGTGATCTCCACGGCCTTCGCCGACCTGGGCTTCGACGTCGACGTCGGCCCGCTGTTCCAGACGCCGGCGGAGGTGGCGCGGCAGGCGGTCGAGGCGGACGTCCACATCGTGGGTGTCTCCTCGCTGGCGGCCGGGCACCTCACTCTCGTGCCGGCGCTCCGTGCAGAGCTGGCCGCCGAGGGCCGCGACGACATCATGATCGTCGTGGGCGGGGTGATCCCGCCGCAGGACGTCGAGGCGCTGCACGAGGCGGGCGCGACCGCCGTGTTCCCGCCCGGCACGGTGATCCCCGACGCCGCCTTCGATCTGGTGACGCGGCTCGGTGCCGCGCTCGGCCATGAGCTGTGAGCCGCTGACCCGATGGCTCCGACGATCGATATCGACAGCTATGTGAAGGGAGTGCTCGACGGGAAGCGGGCGCACATCGCGCGCGCCATCACTCTCGTCGAGTCCACCCGCCCCGATCACCGGGCGCTGGCCCAGCAGTTGCTCCGCGAGCTGCTGCCGCAGTCGGGTAACGCCCGGCGCATCGGCATCAGCGGGGTGCCCGGGGTCGGGAAGTCCACTTTCATCGACGCGCTCGGCACGATGCTCACCGGGCTCGGACACCGGGTTGCGGTGCTGGCGGTCGATCCGTCCTCCAGTCGCACCGGCGGCTCCATCCTGGGGGACAAAACCAGGATGGAGCGGCTCGCGGTCGATCCGGCGGCGTTCGTACGCCCCTCCCCCACCGCCGGGACACTGGGCGGGGTGGCCAAGGCGACCCGGGAGTCCATCGTGGTGATGGAAGCCGCGGGTTACGACGTGGTGCTGGTGGAGACGGTCGGCGTGGGCCAGTCGGAGACGGCCGTGGCCCAGATGGTCGACACCTTTCTGCTGCTCACGCTGGCCCGTACCGGCGATCAGCTGCAGGGCATCAAGAAGGGGGTCCTGGAACTGGCGGACGCCATCGCGGTGAACAAGGCCGACGGTCCGCACGAGCGGGACGCGCGTGCGGCGGCCCGTGAACTGGCGGGCGCCCTGCGGCTGATGCACCCGGCCGACGCGGCGTGGAATCCCCCGGTGCTGACGTGCAGCGCCCGTGAATCGACCGGTCTCGACACGTTGTGGGAGCGGCTGGAGCAGCACCGTGCGCTGCTGGACTCCACGGGGCGGCTCGCCGCAAAGCGACGCGAGCAGCAGGTCGACTGGACCTGGACGATGGTGCGGGACGAGCTGCTGGACAGTCTGCGCAGCCATCCGGACGTCCGCACCCTGACACCGGCTCTCGAACAGCGTGTGCGTGACGGCGAGTTGACGGCGACACTCGCCGCCGAGGAGATCCTCGCCGCGTTCCGGGGCGAGGCGCGCAACGGCTGATCCGCGGTTCTCCGGCCCTCGCCCCGCCGTGCAGTGCGTGGTGAGGGCCAGGTGGGCCTGGAACCCGTGGTTGCCGTGGCGCCACTGCGGGCCGAGAAGGGCCGTGGGGGTACACGAGCGGCGACTTCTTGCGCCGGTGCGCGCCGCGTTCCCCGGCCTGATGGACTTCGGCACCTGGCCGGACCGGTCGGGCAAGGAACGCCTCCTGGCGCAGCTGTAGGGCGAGCGGTCATGCTGCCTGGCCGTAGCCGTCGGCCCCTGGCGGGTCGTTGCTGCGGAGCGGGCTGAAGTCGACGTCCACCGGCGAGCATGTGCGAACGCGTCCAGGACGCGGCTGTCCTCACCCCCACCAACCCACCAGCAGGACTCACTCCCGCTCACCACAACTCACTTCAGCGCAGCAAACCGGCAACAGCTCGCACCCCCTCCGCATAGCATGACGTGTTCACGTATCAGCACAGGGAGAGCAGGCACATGGAATTCCGCCGACTCGGCCGCAGCGGTCTGACGATCAGTGAGATCGCCTACGGGAATTGGATCACCCACGGCTCCCAGGTGGAGGAGGACGCGGCCGTCGCCTGCATCCGCGCCGCCCTGGACGCCGGAATCACCACCTTCGACACGGCGGACGTCTACGCCGAGACCCGCGCCGAGGCCGTCCTCGGCCGGGCGCTCAAGGACCAGCGCCGCGAGAGCATCGAGGTGTTCACCAAGGTCTACTTCCCGACCGGCCCGGGGCAGAACGACCGCGGCCTGGGCCGCAAGCACATCCTCGAGTCGATCGACAACTCCCTGCGCCGGCTGCAAACCGACTACGTGGACCTGTACCAGGCCCACCGCTACGACCACTCCACGCCGCTGGAGGAGACCATGGAGGCGTTCGCCGACGTGGTCCGATCCGGCAAGGCCCTCTATATCGGCGTCTCCGAGTGGACGGCCGACCAGCTGCGCGCCGGACACCGGCTGGCCCGCGAGCTGAACGTTCCGTTCATCTCCAACCAACCGCAGTACTCGGCGCTGTGGCGGGTCATCGAGGCCGAAGTGGTGCCCGCCTCCGAGGAGCTCGGCATCGGTCAGATCGTCTGGTCGCCGATCGCCCAGGGCGTGCTGACCGGCAAGTACAAGCCGGGGGCGCAGCCTCCGGCGGGTTCTCGGGCGACCGATGAGAAGGGCGGTGCGGACTTCGTCGCCAGGTGGCTCCGCGACGACGTCCTGGAGCGCGTCCAGCGGCTGCGGCCGCTCGCCGACGAAGCCGGTCTGAGCCTTGCCCAGCTGGCCGTCGCCTGGGTGCTGCAGAACTCCAACGTCTCCGCCGCGATCATCGGCGCCTCCCGGCCCGAGCAGGTCACGGAGAACGCCAAGGCGGCGGGCGTGACGCTCGACGCGGACCTCCTCAAGGCCATCGACGACGTACTGGAGCCGGTGGTGGAACGCAACCCTGCGCTGACCGCGGTCCACGACTGAGTCGACCGGTCACCTGCGACGGGGGAGGGCCGGGCCACCGTCCGGGTGGCCCGGCCCTCCCTCGTACGGGGCGTTCCGACGCCCCGTCGGCGGGCGCCCCCCGGTCACAAAGTGCCGGTCCCATGGGTCACTCGTACGACACTTCTGCTGACTGTCACTGCGACGGAGCTCCGTCCGTCGGTGCCATGACACGCGCCGCCGGAGCAATGTGACCGGACCCGCTGAGGAAATCCGACATCAGCCGCGGGCGGTCATCGACGCCGTGTGCTCACGGACCTGTGCAGGTGTGAGGTAGGTGTCCGTGTGCTCGAAGTCGCGCAACGTGGCGGGATGCCTGGCCTGGAATCCGGTGCGTACGAAGTCGTCACCGGCGATCGCGTTGAGCATCCAGTTGGTCATGACGCGGGCCTTGGCCACATTGGTGCGCAGCGACGACCAGTGATAGCCACGGGCCACGGCCTGCGCGGCGATGCCATGCATCTCGATGCCGAGCGGCTTGGAGACCGCGTCCTTGCCGCCGAGGTCCACGACGAGCCCGAGGTCCCTGTGGACGTACGGCTTCAGCGGCTGGTGCCGCAGAGTCGCGATCAGGTTGTCGGCGAGCCTGCGTCCCTGACGCATGGCGTGCTGCGCGGTGGGCGGGCAGACCGCGCCGTCGCCCTTGATCAGGTCCGGCACGGCGGCGGCGTCACCGAGCGCGAAGACGCCGTCGAACCCCGGCAGCGTCATCTCGGGTGTTACTGCCAGCCGGCCTCGCACCGTTTCGGCGTCGAAGGTGGCGACCAGCGGGCTCGCGGTGACGCCGGCCGTCCAGATCAGTGTGCGGCAGGGCAGGACGCGGCCGTCGGTGAGCGTCACGATGTCCGGTCCGGCTTCGGCGACGGAGACGCCGAGCGACACCTCAATGCCTCGCTCGCGCAGGACTGCCAGGGCGCTGAGTCCGAGCTTGTCCCCCAGTTCCGGCATCAGCTTCGGGGCGATGTCGACCAGGTGCCACTTGATGAGCTTCGGGTCGAGCCGGGGGTATTGCCCGACGGCGTTCATGGTGAGCCGCTGCAGACACGCCGCGGTCTCGGTGCCCGCGTAGCCGCCGCCGACCACCACGAACTGCAGCCGGGAGGCCCGTTCGTCCTCGTCGTGGCTGGCGTCCGCCAGGTCGAGCTGTGCGATCACATGGTCGCGTACGTACGCGGCCTCGGCCAGCGTCTTCATGCCACGGGCGTTGTCGAGCAGCCCCGGGATGTCGAACGTACGAGTGACGCTGCCGGGGGCGAGGACGATGTAGTCGTACGGTTCGTCGACGATCTCGTCGGTGATCTTGCGGATGACGCAGACCTTCGCCTTCGGGTCCACGCCGATTGCTCCGCCGGGGATGATCCGGGTGCGGTACCGACGGCTGCGGCGCAGCGACACCGCGACGGACTGTGGGGTGAGGACGCCTGCGGCCACCTGGGGCAGCAGCGGCAGGTAGAGCTGGTAGGAGAACGGGGCGACGAGCGCGATGTCCGCCTCGCCGAGGTTGAGTCCGCGCTCCAGACGGCGTACGCACTCGACCCCGGCAAATCCGGCGCCGACGACGAGGATCCTGGGTCGTACCACGGTGTTCGTCCCTTCTCGGGGCTGCGCGGCGGCCCGTACTCCTGCCCGGTCACACGCGCTCATCACCCCACATCCTCACGAATCGCGTCCGACTTCGCCCGCTGAGGACGGCGGAACGGACGACGGCGGGGAGTTCAGCGGGTCAGCAGGGTGAGGGCTGTGCACGTGCCGCCGACCGCGCCTGCGGTGACGACAACGGTCGCGACGCAGCGTGCTCTGAGCGCGCGGTACCGGTCGTTGTACTCGCCGCGCAGTTCGACGGCGCGGTCCGAGATCCGCGACAGCATCGCCCGGGATGCGGCAACCCGGTCCGCCGTGTAGACGCGCTCCACTTCCTCACACTGGGCGGTGGTGAGCCAGGGCAGCTCGCCGGTGAACCGGGCGGCCCGTCTGCGCGCCTCCTCGACCTCGGCGTTCCACAGCAGGTAGCCCTCCATCTGTGCCAGACCGCGGGCCGTGTTGTCCTTGTCGTCGTCCATTCGTCCTCCTTTCACCAGGACTCCGTCACGCCGGGTTCTGCCCCGGACCCCCGGGGGCGGTGCGCGGGCGGTTCTTCGCTTCGTCGAGGGTGCGTACGGCGGGGTGGTGCAGGTCGAACGCCGGGGATTCGGAGCGGATCCGCGGCAGGGTGAGGAAGTTGTGCCGCGGCGGCGGGCAGGAGGTTGCCCACTCCAGCGAACGGCCGTAGCCCCACGGGTCGTCGACGCCGACCGCCTTGCCGTACTTTGCGGTCTTCCACACGTTGTAGAAGAACGGCAGCATCGACAGTCCGAGGAGGAACGAGGAGATCGTCGAGATCGTGTTCAGCAGGGTGAAGCCGTCAGCGGCGAGGTAGTCCGCGTAACGACGCGGCATGCCCTCCGCGCCGAGCCAGTGCTGCACCAGGAACGTGCCGTGGAAGCCCACGAACAGCGTCCAGAACGAGATCTTGCCGAGCCGCTCGTCCAGCATCTTGCCGGTGAACTTCGGCCACCAGAAGTGGAATCCGGCGAACATCGCGAAGACCACGGTGCCGAAGACGACGTAGTGGAAGTGCGCGACGACGAAATACGAGTCCGAGACGTGGAAGTCCAGCGGCGGCGAGGCCAGGATGACGCCGGTCAGACCACCGAAGAGGAAGGTCACCAGAAAACCGACGGCCCAGAGCATCGGTGTCTCGAAGGACAGCGATCCCTTCCACATCGTGCCGATCCAGTTGAAGAACTTCACACCGGTCGGCACCGCGATCAAGAACGTCACGAACGAGAAGAACGGCAACAGCACACCGCCGGTGACGAACATGTGATGCGCCCACACGGTTGCCGAGAGGCCCGCGATGGAGATGGTGGCGCTGATCAGTCCGATGTACCCGAAGACCGGTTTACGGCTGAAGACGGGGATGATCTCGGTGACGATGCCGAAGAACGGCAGAGCAATGATGTACACCTCCGGGTGGCCGAAGAACCAGAAGAGGTGCTGCCAGAGCAGTGCGCCGCCATTGGCTGCCTCGAAGACCCGCGCCCCGAACTTGCGGTCCGCCTCCAGCACCAGAAGGGCAGCTGCCAGGACCGGGAAGGCCAGCAGGACCAGCACGGCGGTCAGCAGTACGTTCCACACGAAGATCGGCATCCGGAACATCGTCATGCCCGGTGCGCGCAGGCAGATGATCGTAGTGATGAAGTTGACCGAACCGAGGATCGTGCCGAAGCCGGAGAAGGCCAGGCCCATGATCCACATATCGCTGCCGATGCTGGGCGAATGGGCTGCATCGGTCAGCGGGGAGTAGGCGAACCAGCCGAAGTCCGCCGCCCCCGCCGGAGTCACGAAGCCGGCCACCACGATGATCGAGCCGAAAAGATACAGCCAGTAAGCGAACATGTTCAGCCGCGGGAAGGCCACGTCGGGCGCGCCGATCTGCAGCGGCATGATCCAGTTCGTGAACCCGGCGAACAGCGGCGTCGCGAACATCAGCAACATGATCGTGCCGTGAATCGTGAACAACTGGTTGAACTGCTCGCTCGAGATGAGCTGCATGCCGGGGCGGGCCAGCTCGGCGCGCATGATGAGTGCCATCACGCCACCGACGACGAAGAAGGCGAACGAGGTGACCAGGTACAACGTTCCGATCGTCTTGTGATCGGTGGTGGTCATCCATTTGACGACGACATTGCCCGGTTCCTTGCTCCGTACCGGGAGTTCGTTCGCGTACGACTCGTCTGCCTCGTCCGCCCCAGCCGTGCCCATCGTCGCCACAACGACGCTCCTTCGATCGGTCCTTCGCGGGCGGACTCGGCACCCGGCGGGGCGCCGCTCCCACCGGGGCGGCCGGCAGGTCCCCCGGCGCGTCGCGCCAGTTTCCTGGTGCAGCAAACCAGCCACGGGACCGACGTGGGCTGCCCGGCGCCCGCCATGGCGTGACATTCACCCATCAGGGTGTGCTGACCCGTCGCGGTGTCCGGTCCGGATCAGCCATGGGCTCGACGGTGCCAAGGGGCAGCCGGGGCGTTCGCTGCCGTGCGCGCTCCGGCATCCGGCGGCACCGACGTCACCGTCGGCGGGGCAACCGGTGCCCTCGATGTCACGCGTCCCCAACTCGGCTTCCGTACTGCCATTCGGCATACACACCGGGGTCGCAGAGTTCGAGGACGATCTCCCCCGTCTCCGGGGCGACTTCCGCCACGGGGCGCACCCGCGCACCGACGTGCACCAGGTGCGGCGCGGCGCCCACGACACGGCACCGGAACACGAAGCCTTCGGGCAGCCGGACGAGCGACTCGTTGCGTGCTGCCTCTGTGTAGCGGTGCACCACGCTGGTCCGCACGATGACGCCGAGGCCGTCGCTGCGTACGGATTCCAGATCGCTCGACGCGCACACGGGGCACAGAAGCCGCCTGAAGGACGCGGTGCCGCACCAGCGGCAGTGCTGATAGATCAGTCCGGTTCGACCCTGCGCCGTCGGTGCGGCATCGATCGCTGAAACGGAATGGGACACGTCTCGACCCCCTGAACTCGGCTCGGTGCGTCAGCGTCGTGGCTCGACACAGACGCAGGCGCACCATATGGCACTGAGTGCCGAGACGTAAAGGTACCGAGTTCCTTCTCTGCGATGAGCGCCGAGAGGGCCGTTAGTCCTCGGCGAGAGCCGACTCGACCTTCTGCACCACACGCCACATCGGCGTGCCCTTGGAGGCGACGACCACGACGACCTCCTCGTCGTCCGCGGTCGGCCCTGCGGGGCCCGCGGCCTTCGCCCCCCAGACTTCCTGTACGACACCGAGGGCGTGGTCCACCGCTGCCTCGGCGTCACCCGCACCACCCGAACGCAGCCACGACCGCAGGCCGTTGTTGTGCGCGGCGACGACGGCAGCGGCGATCACCTCGGCGTGCAGCGGGCCGTCCGGCGTGCCGGCGTAGCGGCCCCGCAGGTATTCGGCCAGCGTCCGTTCGTAGCGGCGCACCACGGACAACTCGTAGGTGCGCAGGCCGGGAACCTCCCGCGTGAGGTGATAGCGCTGGACCGAGAACTCCGGATTCGCCGCATACATCCGCAGGACGAGCCGGGCCGCATCGCACACCGTGCTCACCGGGTCGCCCGCGTCGGCCGCCTCCAGGAGCGCGGTCATGTCGGCGAGGCAGCGCTCGTGGTCGGGGAAGACCACGTCCTCCTTGGAGGGGAAGTACCGGAAGAACGAACGCCGTCCGACCCCGGCCCGCGCAACGATGTCGTCCACGGTGGTCCGCTCGAAGCCCCGTTCCAGGAAGAGCTGGAACGCCGCTTCGGCGAGCACCTCCCGCATGGGGGGTTTCTTCACAGGTCTGCGCGCCGCGGTCATGCCGGGAACCTAACACCAAAACCGACCGTTCGACACTACGTACCTTTACAGAGGGTACTGAGTTCCATAGGGTTATCTCAGGACCCACACCCTGCTAGGAGAGCCGGCGTGAGCTTGAGGATCGTTGTCTGTGTGAAGTATGTGCCCGACGCGACCGGTGACCGGCGCTTCGCCGGTGATCTGACGCTGG
>NZ_JBITER010000073.1:0-19204 GCF_044455345.1 Streptomyces sp. NPDC051286
CGCCACCGAACAGGTCCCCCAGCCCCACCGGTTCGCCGGAGGCTACCAGGACCCGACCGGGCTGTACCACTTCAACGCCCGCTACTACGACCCGGCCATCGGCCGCTTCACCCAGCCCGACCCGTCCGGCCTGGAGGCTAACCCCTACCTCTACGCCTCCGGCGACCCCACCAACGTGATCGATCCCACTGGCCTGTGGGGGTGGCGTGACGCGCTCGGGGCCGTCGTCGGGGCGACCGTAACCGTCGCCTTCACCGTGGCCGGCCAGCCCTTGGCCGGTGCAGCACTCGGCGGATGCGCAGGCGGAGCCATCGCCAAGGCACTCGGCGGAGGGTCACTGTCTGAAGTAGGCGAGCAATGCCTCATCTGGGGCGGAGCCGCAGCGATCGGTACGGGCGCGCCCATGGCGATCGCCAAGTACGGCAGGTTCATCAACTGACCCCATCCATCTAGGCAGCTGTGGCGGGCGAACCACTTCATCGCCCGCCACAGCACCATCCGGCACGAGGAGGCTGGAAGGTCCCATGGCTAAGTTCCGAAGTCCACTGCTGTGGTGGAAGGCCGCCTCACTTCTCTTCTGCGCAGTTGTTCTCTCGCTCGCAGTCCGCTGGGACTACCCCGAGGTCGCCATTGCAAGTGTCGCTGTTGTGCTGCTCTTCAACGTTGTTGCTCTCGCCAGGCACTTGGTCAAGGCCAGGCAGAACAGCGACGCGCCCACGAGCAGATCTGAGCTCATCACCTTTGACTGGCCACTCGCTATCGCCATGTGCGTACTCATCCTCCCGATGGCCGCACTCTTGGTTGCCTACCAGGACGATCCTCAGTGGAGTGCCATGCTGATCGGCACCACCGTCGGAACCGCATCTCTCGTGACCATGCGCTACACCCAACGCCGCTGAGCGGCGGCCGCCTGATCACGCAGCAGTGCCGTACGCTTCCACCGACAGTCAGAGCGCACCCAGTTCGGCGATACCGTCTACCACGACAGAGCCGTCAGACTGTCCGTGCAGACGAAGGCTGGGGAGGTGCAGGGCTTCTGGGGAAGATCTCAGCTCGCCAGTCAGGAGGTGACGCGCCCTTTGTTTTCGGCGCGGGAGCCTTCACGTACATGGCCGGACTCGAAGGCGCCAAGGACTCATGCTAGCGATACGCGCCCTGTTCCTGGGAGCTGGCCTGTTGCTTCTGACAGCAGCGACAGACGCGACGTTCAACGCGGACGTCAGTCGGTCCCTGCCCGTTGCCATGGCTGTGGGAGGCTCTGTCAGGTTGCCGAAGGGGCGTGGGAGGCTCTTGATGGTGATCGTTGCGGGAGGGGCCGGTCGTGGAGTCCGAGGTGTCGCCGTCGTACAAGGGGTATCGGTTCCCGGCCGAGGTGATCGGTCACGCGGTGTGGCTGTATCACCGTTTCCCACTCTCGTATCGGGAGGTCGAGGAGCTCCTGTTCGAGCGGGGCATCACGGTCTCGTACGAGACGGTCCGTGCCTGGTGCGCGACATCTCGGCCCCGCCTACGCCCGGAACCTGCGTCGCCGCCGGCCCCGCCCGGGCGACAAGTGGCACATGGACGAGGTGTTCATCAAAGTCAACGGGAAGAGGCGGTATCTCTGGCGGGCCGTCGACCAGGACGGCAACGTCCTGGACATTCTGGTGCAGAGCAAGCGTGATGGCCGGGCTGCGAAACGCTTCTTCCGCAAGCTGCTGAAGGATCTTGAGTACGTACCCCGTGTACTCGTCACGGACAAGCTCCGCAGCTACGGCGTCGCCCACCGCGAGGTCATGCCCTCGGTGGAGCACCGCAGCTCGAAGTACTTGAACAACCGTGCAGAGAACAGCCATCAGCCCACGAGGCAGCGCGAGAGGGCTATGAAGAACTTCCGCTGGCGTTGTCACGTTGACGGCGGATGACTGGTCGGTAGAGCTTCGAAGCGTGCTGGGGTGTGGTTCCGGTGCCCGTTCAGGCCGTGGCGGGCTGGCAGATGTTCTCGGTGATGTGGTCCCAGACGGTGAAGCGGATGGTCATCTCGAGGCGGTGTTCGGCGGCGGTGCGGAGATGTCGCCGGGGACGGAAGTGGGGTGAGATGCTGCTGAACGCGGACAGGAACCGTTGGGCGGCGCCGGCGCTGCGGAAGCCCTTCATGGCCCGTTCCCGCTGTCTCGTGGGTTGGTGGGAGTTCTCGGCCCGGTTGTTCAGTCCTTTGTGAGCGCGGTGTTCCACCGAGGGCATCAGCTTCCGGTGGGCGACGCCGTAGGAGCGGAGCTTGTCGGTGACCAGCACCCTCGGTACCCGGCACTGCTTCTTCATCAGCTTGGCCATGAACCGCTTCGCGGCCTTGGCGTCCCGCCTGGACTGCACCAGGACGTCAAGGACGTTGCCGTCCTGGTCGACAGCCCGCCACAGGTATTTCTGCTCACCGTTGATCTTGATGAAGACCTCGTCCAGATGCCATTTGTCACCGGGCCGCGGCCGGCGGCGGCGCAGCCTGTCGGCGTAGGCCTGGCCGAACTTCGCACACCACCGGCGCACCGTCTCATAGGAGACGATCACGCCGCGTTGGAGCATCAGTTCCTCAACCTCGCGGTAGCTGAGCGGGAACCGGAAGTACAGCCACACGCAGTGGGAGATGACTTCGACCGGGTAGCGGTGCCCCTTGTACGACGGCGCCGGGTCCACCACGACGATCCCCCTCCAACATGATCAACCCGAAGATCCAACCATGTCATCCGCCAACGTGACAGCGCCCTTTGATCTCTTCCCTCGCGAGAGCGAGGTCTGTCTGCATCGCGCCAGCGCTGGCTTGGCGCCCCGTCTCCAGTTCATGCCGAGGCACGGCCTTCTGACGCTCGCGGGCTTGTTCGATGCGTTCGCGGATGCCCGTCGCGTAGACAAGCCAGTTGGAGACACCTGCCGCGCGCGCGACGGCGGTGAATGTCACTGGCTCGTGGCGGGACTCCATGTCAGCCACGGTGGCCAGCACTCTGGCGCGCTTGTCGCGGCTGTCTGCTTGTCGGGCCTCGTGCAGCACCTGTGCTGGTGTGCGGGCGGTCACCGGGCGGCCTCGGTTCGGGTGACTACGGACAGGGGAAGCACTGTACGGCCGTCAACAGCCCGCACCTTGCGCAACACGGTGCTGGCTTCCTCGACCCGCTGCCGCTCGTCCGGGGGAAGCTTCTGCAGGCCCTCGCGCATGCTGGTGACCACCTCGCGGAATGCGGTGATCTGGTCGTTGAGGTTGCGGACGACGAAGTCGTCCACGTCCATCGCTTCCGCAGTCTCCTTGTCCGCTTTGAGGGATCGAATGTGATCTTCGAGGGCGGGCAGGTAGGACGGGTCGGGACGGTAGAAGCCGCAGCCCGCACACTGGAACCGGATGGGGCACGCCTTGCCGCCGGCCTTCACGTTGCTGGGCTCTTGGCAGCCCCCGAAGGGCACGGCGACAGAACGGGCCTCGTAGGCGGTGTTGGAGGGCATCGGCGCCAACCGGCCAGTCCGATCGACCACGTGCAGCCGTAGGGTCTGCACCGCTTCGCGTTTCCGCTTCAGCGAGACTAATGGTGACGTCGGGTATTGGAACTGTCCGAATGCCTTGGTCTCGGGCGAGGGAACGGCGGCCGGGGCCCTTTCGGTAGTGTCGGTGTGTCCTGCCGCTGGCTGCTCTCGAAGGAGATCTCCGTTTCGATGACGACGCCGTCTGGTGATGTTCCCCGTGGTCGCTTCCCTCTTCCTCGGATCGGGACTGGGGTGGACATCCATCCGTTTGCGGCGGGTCGGCCGTTGCGTCTTGCCGGGCTGGACTGGCCGGATGAACCTGTGGGTCTGGCTGGCGAGCCAGATGGAGACGTCGTTGTTCATGCCGCGTGCAACGCGCTGCTGACCGCGGCGGATCTCGGCGACTTGGGCACCCATTTCGACACCTCCACCCCGGAGTGGGAGGGTGCCGCTCCGACGGTGCTGCTGGCCGAGACTGCTCGCTTGGTCAGGAACGCCGGGTTCGAGATCGGCAATGTGTCGGTCCAGCTGATCGGAGAGCGGCCGAAGCTGGGCCCTCGCCGGTCGGAAGCCCAGAAGGTTCTCGCGGCCGCTCTCGGTGCCCCGGTGTTCCTTGGTGCTGCCACTCCCGAGGGGCTGGGCTGGATCGGCCGTGGCGACGGCCTGGCGGCCGTCGCCAACGCGCTGATCGTCGAGGTGCCGAGCGTTATCGGCGGCTGACTTCGGCGGCGTAGGTGGCCCAGTCGCCTGCGGAGAGTCGTTGCCAGGCGACGGCGACGTCGGTGTGGATGCCCAGGGTGCGGGCGAGGATCGCGGCGGGGATCTCGGTGGCGAGCTGGAAGAGAGCGGTGCTGCGGGCCTGGTTGGGGCGGATGCCGAGGTTGTTCAGTCGTTGCGTCAGCTGTGTGGTGCTGATCGGCCGTCCGGGCTGGCCGCCGGGGAAGAGCCATGGAGATGGCGCAAGGGCCCCGATGGTCGCGTGGCCCTTGCGGTTCGCGGCGACCGTGCGGGCCAGTGCGGCGACGGGCTCGGGCAACTGGACAGGTGCATCGCCAAGGTGGAGACGTACCTCCTGGGCGCCGGCCTCGATGTCCTCGGTGGTCAACCGGTGGATCGCCGACGGCCCTTGGGCATAGAGGAGGAGAAGCAGCCCGGCGAGGCGGTCTTCGGGTTTGAGGGTGTCGTCGTGCAGGAGCCGCCGTGCGGTGTTCCAGCGGTGTTCGTCGTCGAGTGGCTGAGTGGGGCCGTTCCAGCGGACGGCGGGGACGTGGACGGTGGTGAGCTTGTTGGTGCGGGCCCAGCGGATGAAGTGCCCGGCCGTCTGGCGGTAGGTGGCGGAGTCGTCGGTGAGCCACCGGTCGAGGTCGGCCTGCCGACAGGTCTCCAGGGTGAGGTCGTGGGCCGTCAGCCAGTTCAGGAAGGCGACAGCCGCGTGGGTGCGTTGACGTGCGGAGATGAACTGCTGCGGGGTAAGCGGGCGGCCGTTGTTGCGTCGGCGAAGCCGCCGGACCAGGTGCCAGATCGTGTACCGGTGCAGGACTTTGCGTTGTTCGGGGTCTTGGTGGGATGCGAGGAGACCGGTGAGGAACCGTTCGAGGCGGACCATGTACTCGTCCCGCTCGGGCAGGGCACCGACACCGACGAGGACTTGGCGGAGGTGGGCGAGGGTCGGGCTGTCGGGCAGCTCGTCGAGTGCCTCGTGGGTCAGGGCTCGCCGGCCGGCCGCGAGGTCGGACAGGACCGGGGAGACGGACGGCTTGTTCAGCCATCGCCTGGCGGTGATGGGGTGCTCGGTGGTGGCTATGTTGTGCCGGAGGGCCTCGAGGCCGGGGTGGAGGGCATCGGACGAAGAGCCCAGCAGCTCGTTGAGGCGCCGGTTGATGAGACAGCGAGCGCACTGGCCGGGGTGCGGGTAGTCGGGGTCGGTGCAGGTGGGACAGGTGTGCCAGACCTCGGGTGCGGTGCAGTCCGCGCAAAGGGGCTCGTCGAGGGTGCCGGAGGCGATCAATGCGACGCCTCCGCAGGCCGAGCACGAGGCTGAGCGGCGCTGACAGTCCGGGCACCACGGTCGGCCCGTGGTCCGAGAGGTGCCGCAGGACTTCTCCTCGCCGCAGATACTGCACGTCACGAGGGGGAGGGAAGAGCAGCTCGAGCAGAGCGGACCGTCCGGCGTGCGGGTGCTCACGACCTTTCGTCTGCCGCAGTTGATGCAGGTCTCCAGGTTCGCCGGGTCGTTGACCAGGCAGTTCGGACACAGCGGTCGGCCGTGGTCGTCGCGGGTGGCTGGCTCGCGGCGGGCTCCGCAGCCCGAGCACTCCTCGATGCGAGAGTGGGCGATACAAGTGCGGCAGACCCGCTGTCCGTCCAGGGGCTTGTCGATGCGTACGACTCTGTGGCAGCCGGGACAGGACGGCCGGACTATCCCGGCGACGTCGGCCTCACAGGCCCCGGCCATACAGGCCCGGCAGCGGGCAGGCGGGTGCCGGACAGGCAGGGGTATCGGTGTAGGGGGTTGTGGTGTCCTCCCACCGGCCGGAGAGCTTGCGGCTGGTGTGGGCTTTCCACTGGGTGTAGTGCGTGACGCACAACTGCCTGCAGTGGCGTGGGCGGACACAGCGCTGCCCGCCCCTGCTGAAGCCGCATTGCTCCGGCACCCCGCCGAAGGGCACTCGGTCGCGTTCGGGCACGAAGGTGCGGGCGAACTCGTCTGCGGGCTGGGGCGACCTCTTCTGTTGCTCCCTGCAGAAGGGGCAGAAGATCCCTGCCGGTGAGACCACCGTGTCGCACACGCTCGTCCGGCACAGCGACACCGAGCTTCGAGGCTCATGGACGCTGCCGGTGAACAGCCAGCAGTCCGGCCGCCACTCGGTGGACCGCCAGGCAGGATCCAGACGGGCCCTCAGCCACGGCCCCCAGTCGGAGTCCGGCGAGTCGGCGGCGCACGGTGCGGGTACCAGTGCGGTCACAGACGGGATACTCACGGGCGTTCCTTCAGGGAGTCGACGTGCTCGACTGCTGCACGTGCTTCGGCGTCGCCGACATGGCGGTAGTGCTCCATCGACAGCGGTGAGGCGTGGCCCAGCAGCCGCTGCACCACATCCCGGTCCACTCCGTCGCGCAGCCAGCGAGTGGCCGCCGAGTGGCGCAGCATGTGCGGGCGGCACGCATGCCCCGCGCCGCGGGCCAGACGGTCGAACATCTCCTTGGTATTCGGGTACGACATGGCACCGCCCAACGGCGGGCGGAAGAGATTCACGAAGACCATCTCCGACTCCGCGGCCTCGGCCACCCGGTCCCGCTCGTACTGGTAGTCCGTGTAGAGCGCGACCAGGTCGGCGGTGACCGGCACGTTGCGGGAGAAGCGGGACTTCGCCAGAGCACGGTTGAGGTTGTCGGTACGACGGCGGACATGCACGTGCGGGCCCTCGATCCCGCAGCCCACCGCGCGCGACGAGGCCAGCAGGTGCATATCGCCACGGTGCAGGCCAAGCGCCTCACCGATCCGCAGACCCCTACAGGCCAGCAGCGCGATCAGGAAACAGTCCCGCGCCCTCGGGGCGATGGCGATCACGCGGCGGATCTGCTCGTCGCCGAGGTCCTCATAGCCCGGCTCAGCGATCCGGAACCGGAACGCGGCCGCCTGTATCTCGCGCCGTTGGCCGAACTCGCCTGTGTCGTAGCCGGGTGGAGTGAAGCGCAGCATCTTCGGCTCCGACAGCAAGGCGGTCGTCGTGGCCGGCACCCAGCCGTGCGTAGCGCCGAAGCGGAGGAACTCCGCGACCACCGTCATCACCGCGTTCGCCGTTCCCCGCGACCGGTACCGCACAGGCCCCGGCCGGGCCTCACTCGTGCGTGACGGGAGAGGCGTCTCGACAAGCCACTGCTGCAGCCCGGCAAGCCCCAGGAAGCCCGGCGTCCTCCAGTCCAGTCGCCGCATCAGGCAGTAGTTCAGGTACAGGGCGACCCGTCCGGCGTAGACCCGCTCGGTGTTCGGCGAACACCCCCGCACCCGCAGCGAAGCAAGGTACGTCACCGCCTCGTCATGCAGGCGGTAGGTCCGGGAATCGACCACCACCCACCGGGTTATGCCGGTTGCCGGAGAGACAGCCCGCTCCCCCACGTAGATCCGTTCCACGTACCGAACGTAACCACCACTCCCCCACCCTCACCCCGAGATTGCCTCGCAATCATTCCCGCAGGTGACAGCCCAAACAAACATCCCTCACACCCGAACCACCCCTAGATAAAAGCGCTGCGGGCGCACGATGCCCGGGTCGTGGAGCAGCTCGCCGAGCCGCAGGCACCCAGCCGCTCCCCCAAGGGCCACAAGGCTGGGGAGGGAAACCAGGAGCCGGGCGAGGGATGGCAGAACGTGAGCAGCGCGGCCAGAGGGCTGCTCAGGTTCTCAACGCCCCGCGACCCGGCGACCCTCGCAGCGTTCATCAACCTGCGCGTCCTCAACCCCGAACACGCCCACTGGCGACGCGGTGTGGAGGCCGCCGTGATCTACGCCCGCGAACACAGCGACCTGCGCGTCCCGTTCACCTACCGCGCACCAGCCGTTGGCGACCAAGAGGCGGAAACCGAGGGGCGGCCGGCCTCGCTCGCTTCCTTCCCGCTGGGGCAGTGGATTGCCGACGCCCGCCGCTTCCACGCCCGCGGCAACATGGACGACGACCGCGTCGCACAGCTGGAGAAGTTGGGCATGATCTGGTCCCACTACGACGTCGCCTGGGAAGAAGGCCTCACCGCCGCGCGCGGATGGGCTACCGAACACGGGCACCTCCTGGCCCCGCTCGACGCCGCTCACCAGGGCTACAAAGTGGGGATCTGGCTGAAGAACGCGAGGGCCGCCGCCCGGAAGGCTGCCGAGATCGAACAGCGGCGTGCCGAAGGGCTGCCGGTTCAGTCGTCCGCCGGGGCACTGTCGGACGAGCGGCGCGAACAGCTGGAGGACATCGACGCATCCTGGTGCCCCGCCTGGCCGGTCACGTGGCAACGGTGCTTCCACCTGGTCCGGATGCACCTGGACGCCGGTGAGGCGCTGCCCACCACAGCGGGCGACATCCTGCGCCAAGGCGAAGACCTCGGGCGGTGGGTCCGCGCGCAGCGCCTCGGGTGGGACAAACTCACCACGGTGCAGCAGTGGATGTGCGAACAGGTCCTCGGCATCACACCCGCCGGCGAGGACGAGAAGCCGAAGCCGCGTACGAGCCAGGTGGAGAAGTGGGCGATGCATCTCGCCGCGGCCCGACAGTTCTTCGAGCGCGAGGGACACCTTCGCGTACCCCGCAAGCACATCGAAACAAACCGTGGGCGGGGACGGCGACGAGGACCAGGAACCGCGGGACCTCCGGCTGAAGCTCGGTGCGTGGGTCAGCAACCAACGCACCCGCGCCGCAACACTCACCCCGGAACGGGTCGAGCAGCTGTCCCACATCGGAATGCGGTGGGCGTAGGGCGGCGTCGGCACGGCGGCCGTCGCGCTCGAGGTCGGCTATCTGCTCGGGCATCTGCGCCCGTGGCAGCATCTGGGTGCGATGTGCCGCCTTCGTGACAGTAAGCCAGCTGGGGATGTACCGCTCCATGACAGCCGCGAGGTCGCAAAGTACCACCGCCGTGTCAGTGGAAAGCCCCAGCCGCAGGCCGACGCCCAGCAGGAACACGGTCCTTCCAGTCGACTGTGACTGCCACACTCTCACTGACTCAAAACCGGCACATCGCACCTGGCCACCGCCATCCTCGACCGCCTCCTCCACCACTGCGACGCCATCTCCATCAACGGCCCCAGCTACCGGCTCAAGAACCGCCTCGCAGCCCTCGAGGAAGCCTCCCGCGTCGCCTGACGGTCAACCAGGTGGACACGTGAGCCCGTACCTACCTGGACACGTGACACTGAACCTCGACAGCTGAGTACGGCGACACCAAGGAGACACCGATCCCGGTCGCGATCGAGACCTCCCGCGGGTTGCTGGTCGCGGTGCTGCGGACCGGCAGGCGGCAGGTATTCGCGATCAACCCGTTGGCCGCCGCCCGCTACCGCGATCCGCACGCCGTCTCCCGCAAGAAGTCCGACCCCGGCGATGCCCTGGTCCTGGCGAACATCCTGCGCACGGACATGCACGCCCACCGATCCCTGCCGGACGACAGCGATCTGGCCCGCGCCATCGCCGTCCTCGCCCGCGCTCAGCAGGACGCGGTCTGGAACCGGCAGCAGATCGCCAACCAGCTTCGCTCCCTGCTGCGCGAGTACTACCCCGCTGCCCTGGAAGCCTTCGCCAAGTGGACCAACGGCCTGTGCCGCCCTGAAGCCCGTGAGCTGCTCAAGCTCGCCCCCACGCCGCTCCAGGCCGCCCGGCTGACTCGTGCTCAGATCACCGCGGCCCTCAAACGGGCTGGCCGCAAGCGCGGCATCGAGCCGGAAGCCGAGCGGCTGCGCGAAGCGTTCCGTGCGGAGTGGGCCCACCAGCCCGACCTGGTCGAGGAAGCGCTCGGCAAGCAGATGCTGGCCCTGCTCGGCCAGATCACGGCCGCCTGCACCGCGGCTGACGACCTCGTCCAGGCAGTGGAGGATGCTTTCCCCCAGCACCCGGACGCCGAGATCATCCTCAGCTTCCCCGGCCTCGGCACCCAGCTCGGCGCCCGGGTGCTGGCCGAGATCGGCGACGACCGCACGCGCTTCGCCGACGCCCGCGGCCTCAAGGCCTACGCCGGCGCATCACCCGTCACGCGAGCCTCCGGCAAGAAGTCCAGCATCACCCGCCGGTGGGTGAAGAACGACCGGCTCAACCACGCAGGCTACCTGTGGGCCTTCGCCGCCCTGACCGCCTCACCCGGAGCTATGTCCCACTACCGACGCCGTCGCGACGACGCCGGCGACTGGCACGCCGCGGCCCAGCGCAACCTCTTCAACCGCATGCTCGGCCAGCTCTACCACTGCCTCAAGAACCGTCGGCTGTTCGACGAAGGGCAGGCATTCCCCACCCAGCTCACCGCGGCCGCGTGAGGGACTCAGCGCTTCCGATCAGGACTCCACTCGTAGGCGCCCGGGGCCGTCTTGACGACTTCGCTGGGCCAGACCAGCCGCGCCCGCTCCAGGTGCTCACGGTGTTCGTGGACCCAGTCCTTCTCGGGGCGGACCCCGATCATGGTGGTGAGGCGCTCCGGATCGTCGACCGTGATCGTGAGCCAACCGTTCTCGTGCATGTGAATCTGGAGGGTCAGCCCACTGTCTCCGCCGAGGCTCGCCTCGCGCCCCGGCGCGATGTTGGCCAGCTCCTGCTGCCACCCGTCCAGGTCGCTCTGGAAGAGGAAGAAATCCAGCCGAGCGTCGACGAAGCTTGCGGAGACGAACACGTCTGCGCGCAGGATGTCGTGGCCTGTCAGGATGCCGGGCTGGAAGCGCCCGGTGACCCGAACGATGCAGCGATTTCCGTCCGCATCGGCGAGGTGGATCAGGTCCACCGGGACTGGCTCGGTCATCTCGTCGCTCGCTCTCATCGGCAGGGTTGCATCGCATCCTCTCCTAGCACCGGACCAGCGATGCCGCCTACCCCGGGCCAGAACGAAGCCACGCATCCTGTTCGACGAAAACCGCCCAGACCCCTGTGCCAACTTGACGCCTTAGCCCCGTGAGGTGTCTACCGCCTCGCCACCACCCGAGCCCGCGCCGAACAACAGCTGGCCACGAGCTGACCTGGGTGCACGAGGCTTCGTGAGCATCCTCAGTGCTCACGGATCCTTGACCACCACCAGCCGCCCACCGTGAAGGCGTTCACCGGCCCTGGGTTCGGCAGAGTGCGACGCTCGAACTCATCGTCGATACGAGCAACCAGCCGGCCGAGATCGCGCTGGGCACCGCGAGGGAGGTGAAGCATGACCGCTTCCAGATCATCGCGGGCATACTCCACCTCCAGTCCGGGCTGCCAGACCTGGGATGCGTTCAGATAGCGGCCGGGTTGCCTGAACGCCCACTCGAAACGGGCGATAGCGTCAGCAACTGCACCAGGCCACATCCGCTCATCCTCGACGCGGCGGACAGCTGCACGAGTCTTCGCGGAAACGCCCCGGATCCGCCGAACCTCAACGTGTCTGCGAGGCCGCCACCGCTCATCCCGGACGGCCTTCGGGCGCCTACGCGGCATCGCCCTTTCTGATCAACATGCCGTCATCCTGCCACGAACGAGGCTGGCTCCGCACGCACGATCGAGGTCCCCGCCACTCGGGTGCTCTTACTTCTCACCAACATTCACGTGCTCTTCGGTCACGGCGTGATGCCGAAACCCACCGACAAGTGCTCTCGCTTGAAACCTACGCAGCCAGCCGGCCTTCTGCTCGGGCACGGCCTGGCCCTGCTCTTCATGCCTGGGCTCGTCCGACCAGGCTTGCTGAAGGTCGGTGACGAACCGCCGGTCGCAGTCCCCGCACAGGGTCGGGTTGGGCTCCGGGGAAACGCCCCAGCCGACGCGCTCGGTCGCCTTCCACCGTTCGTCGGTGAACGTGGCACCGCACTCGGTGCAGACGGGACGGTGAGGCAAGCGCTGGAAGCTCTGCTGCTCTGCCCCACGACGCACCAGCTCCTGGTGCTCCTGCTTGGCAGCAGCTTGGCGTTCGGTGGCGAGGGCCCTTTGCTTGCAGTCGTCGCACAGGTGCGGGTGGGAGTCCTTCGGGGCTCCCCAGTCGATCACCTGGGCCACCGCCCACCGTTCGTCGATGAACCTGCCCCCGCAGCCGGTGCAGACGGGACGGCGGGCCTCACGCTCGGCTGCCTGCTTCGCCGCTTGCTCCTGGGCCGCCCGCCGCACCTGTGCCTGGTACTCCTGTGCCTGGTACTCCTCCTGGTGGGCCTTGGCCTCCTCCCGGGCACGGGCGTCGGCCGCCTCGCGGCGGGGGTTGCCGATCGCTTCCCGCAGGGGCTGCATGTGGTCACGGCCGAAGCGGAGGAACACCGGCCCGTCCGGACCGTACTTGCGCAGGTTCTTCAGGCCGGTCGCGATGATCGGGATCTTCCCGTCGTAGACGTGGAAGCCCTTCTGCCGCTGCCCCTGCCACAGGTGCCGGGTGAGGTCCATCAGGCGCGCGACAGTGCGATCGGGGTTGCGCTCACCGATCCGGTTGAACACCAGCAGCACGGGCGGGTGCGTCCTGTTGCCGGACCACGTGTCCGGAGCGCTCCAGCGGGTGCGCCACATCGGGCGCTCCTTGCCGTCGGTGTCCTTCACCTTCCGCCGGAAGAACCGGGCGTACTTCTCCAGCTTGTCGGCGAGCTCCTCAGCGATCTCGTGGCAGTTGTCGACCTCGATGAACAGCAGCGGCACCTGGTCCTGCGGCGCGGTGAGAACCAGGTCTGCCTGGGCGCCGCCCTTGCCGGGCGCGTTCCACGTGCCGGTGGCGGGCAGCGGGACCTCGGTCCAGTGCGAGGCGATGGTGCCGATGCCGTCCGATGCGTCGACGGCGGCCTGCGCGGCGGCCTGGACGTGCGGCGGGTCGTCGGCGAGCTTGGCCATGTTCGGCTTCGGGCGCAGCATCGCGATCACGGTCTCGTTGACGGCCGTCGGGTGGGAGGCGCCGCTGGAGCCCGCGCCGCGTGCGGTGGAGCCCATCTCCGTCACCGGGCGCCGCAGCTCGTAGGAGGCGGCCTCAAGGCCCTTGGTGGTCAGGTTCCGCAGAGAGTCCCCTGTCTCGGTGGAGCCGCCGTTCTCGGACAGGCCGTGCTTGCGCATGTCGGAGAGTGCGCCGTTGTGCGAGGCGGTGCGGGCCTGCTTCTGCTTCGACGGGGTCTCCTTGTCGGCGTGCCGGAAGCTCAGGTGCGGAGCGCCGATCCGCTGGATCTGATCAGTGGTGGCGACCTTCAGGACTCCGAGCACGCGCAGGACATCGCCGCGGTAGCCGTTCGTCGACCCCGCCGGGTTGTTCTTCCTCTTGCCCGCCATCAGCTCTGCTCCCTCGTTGCTCGCGACCGGCCGCTGGCCGACCGCCGCCGCTGCTGCTGGCCGTGCCCGGCCTGGGAGGGCGTCCGGGCCCCCCGGAACCCGATGCTCTCCTCCAATACGGACATCAGGAGGAGAGAAGAGGGTTGTGACGGCGCAGTTTTCGCGCCGATTCCCGGCGTGACCAGGGTTTTTCCCCGACCCTGGGTGCCGGGCACCAAAGGGGGTTCCTAAGTGCCCTTCGAAGTGGGCACCCAAGGGGCCCACTTCGGCTTGCCCGCCAGGGGCCGGCCTTCCGGTGTGATCGGCCCGAGCGGTGCCGCTGCCCGGCCCTCGGGTGGGTGGTCGTCATCGTCTCGTCTCCTTCGCTGCCCCGGTCAGGGCGGTCGTTTCGAAGGAGCAGTGTGAAGGGGCACCCCTTGTCCGCGGTCTGACGATGGCCGCTAGCGAGGCAGGTCAAGGAGAAACGCGGTGTGCGCGGCCGGGCGGCGCACCCGGACAAGGGGTCGGCTGCCGGGGCCAGCCTTCGGGTCGTCAGCTGGACAAGGGGGCCGGGTTTGGCCCTGGCAGCCCGGTTCTGTGACTGGGCGCCATAGTTGGCCGGTGAGCGTTCTACGTGGCCAGTCTGAGCGTTCGCGGCCGACGAGCGCTTGGCGTGGCGTGATCGCAGTATCCGAGCCGTCGTCTCGGATATCGACGGGATATCCGATGTGATCACCCTCGCCGCTACAGTGCCGCCATGACGACCGCACCTCACCGCAGGTTCTCGGCCCGCATCAACCGAGCCGAAGCCGAGTTCGACGGACCGTTTGAGGGCGTGCCCCCGCAGAGCCCCGATGCCCCGAAGCTCGCGCTCCGGGCAGATGCCTGGGCAGCGCACATCGGCGGTGTGCAGGCAGCACGTTGAGCGAAGAACCCGTCTTCATCCGGAGCAAGTTGGGAACCAGCCGGTACGTCTACAACCACCGCAACCCGGTTGGTCTCGCACTCATCATCCTCACGCCGCTTGTCGCGCTCGGCGTGCTGTTCGGTATGCAGGCCGAGTCGACGTGGAGTGAGGGCGAACTCCGCGACGCCGTCCGCAAGGGCGTCCAAGATCTAGGCGGCAAACAGCACTACACAAGCCTGGAGGGCAACCACGGCTTCCTGATCGCGGAGGCGATCCGGGAGAGCGGCATCGGGCCAGGGCACGGCGTCGACACGCGTGAAGAGGAGGGCGGAGGCTACACGGTCAGCACTGAGGACACCGAGACGGAGTACTGCGTCCGCATCACGCTGATCCTGGACGAGCAGCCCCCCGTAGTCTTCCCGGGGGCCGAGGACCGGCCGCCCCCCGACCCGGGGATGCTCGCGTTCTACCTCTCCCACGCGACCTTCAGCAAGGGCTCTTGCCACTGACCTGGTGATCCTTCTGAAGCCCCTGCCGCGGGCGATGGCGCGCAAACCGTCGATGTAGCCGCCGGCCCCCGTGACGCCGCCGACATCACCGCCCTCGTACGCTGCCGCGTCATTCGGCCAGAATCTCGGGCAGGTGTCAGCGGCCCTTCCAGCGGGGCGTTCAGGCCCTCGCGCAGTACGTCGCCCGCGAGGGCCTCTACCGCATCCCCAGGACCACCCAGAACCGTCATCCAAGCACCCGTCAACTCTGCGACGCGCGCGAGAAGGCCGCCCAGCAGATCGCCAACGCGTGCGCGGGCAACTGCACCGGATGGCGATGGTTGCTGTCAGTCGTACGCCGATTCCGGTCAGTTGGGGGCTGAAGGGCTGGGATACCTGGGCCATCACAGCGCTAACCAGCGACAACACATCTCACGCTGTACCAACCGGCAACCAAATGACCCGCATCATCACCAAAAACGTCAGCACCAAATCGGCACCCCTGACAGCAGCCGAATCACCCACGACAACCCACTGAACTGCACAGAGCCCGCTACCTACCCACTGACATCACAACGCCGAACCACCACCGACAAAAACCTGCGCATCATCACGGCGCGAACAGCTAGAGGAGATCGATGCGTCCTGGTGCCCGGCGTGGCCGGTGACGTGGCAGCGGTGCTTCCACCTGGTCCGGCTGCACCTGGACGATGGTGGGACGCTTCCCACCGAGGCGGGCGACATCGTGCGCCAGGGCGAAGATCTCGGACGGTGGGTGACGTCGGTGAGGCTCGGCTGGGACCAGCTCACCGGCGTGCAGCAATGGATGTGCGAACACGTCCTCGGCATCACACCCGCCGGCGAAGACGAGAAACCGAAACCACGCACCAGCCAGGCCGACAAGTGGGCAATGCACCTCACCGCCGCCCAGCAATTCTTCGAGCGCGAAGGACACCTGAAGGTCCCCCGCAAGCACATCGAGACCATCGTGAACAGGAACGGCGGCAAGGACCAGGAACAGCGGGACGTACAGCTGAAGCTCGGCTCCTGGATCAGCAACCAACGGAGCCGGGCCGCGACGCTCACCCCCGAGCGGATCGAGCAGCTGTCCAAGGTCGGGATGCGGTGGACGTGATGGCGTACGGATGAACGGCCGGGCCTATCTGGTGGGGCTGGGCGAAATGGGTCAGGAGCCTGTGCCGAGTCGGCTGAAGGCCCAGCGCAGCACGTCCTGGTCGACGCGGGCGTGTCCTGTGCGGTCAAGGGCGGTCTGGGTGTGGGCGGTGAGCCTGGCCCAGTTGCGGAAGTTGCCGTGGGCGGCGTGCTGGTCGGCGAAGGCGATGTTGCCGGGGTCTGCGTCTGCCCAAAGAGGGTGGTAGAGCGGGATGACGTCCAGGACCTCGTCGGGGGTGAGGCGAGTGAAGCGCTGCCAGATGAAGATGCGAGAGGACAGCATGGGTTCTTTGCGCAGTGTGGCGTGGCAGCCTTCGCCGCCGACGAAGACGACGGCGAGCTGGGTGAAGGGGTCGTCCCAGAGGTAGCGGATGCACTCCAGCAGGTCTCCGCTCAGCCATTGGGCCTCGTCCAGGACGAGGGTGCGCGGGTGGGTGGCGAGCGTGTCTTTGAGGAGGTGGTCGAACTCGGTGGCGTAGCGCGGGGGCTGGCCCGGCAGTTCGAGTGCGGTGAACAGTTCGTGGCGTACCGCGCGAGTGGTGGGGCGGGCGTGGGTCTCTGCCTGCGGAAACAACAGTTCGACGACTGCTGGCCCGGATCGACGGCGACACGCTGGACCTGGCGGTCGGCCGCTGGCTCGCCGACCGCCGCAACCGAGCCGAGGGCCGGCTGCGCGGCCTGGCGGTCGACGGCAAGAGCCTGCGCGGAGCGGCCAGGGCCAACGGCCGCAGGATCCACCTGCTCGCAGCCCTGGACCACACCACCGGCCTGGTCCTGGCCCAGCTGGACGTGCAGGAGAAGACGAACGAAATCACCTGCTTCCAGCCGCTGTTGCAGACCGTGGCCGACCTGGCCGGGGTGGTCGTCACCAGCGACGCCATGCACACCCAGCGCGAGCACGCCGACTACATTCTCGGTCGCGAAGCCCACTACATCGTGATCGTCAAGGGCAACCAGAAGAAGCTCCGCAAGCAGCTCAAATCCCTTCCGTGGACAGAGATCCCGCTGCAGGGCCGGGTGAGGGGCACCGGCCACGGACGTTCGGAGATCCGACGGATCAAGGTGGCCACGGTCAACGGCCTGCTCTTCCCCGGAGCCCGGCAAGCCGTCCAGGTCAAGCGCCGCCGCACCGACCGCAAGACCGGCAAGACCACCATCAGGACCGTCTACGCCGTCACCAGCCTCACCGCCGAGCACGCCGACCCCGCCCAGCTTGCGACCCTGATCCGTGACCACTGGCAGATCGAGGCCCTGCACCACGTCCGAGACACCACGTTCGCCGAAGACGCCTCGCAGCTGCGAACCGGCAACGCGCCCCGCGCGATGGCCACCTGGCGCAACCTCGCCATAGGCGCCCTGCGGCTGGCCGGCGCGACCAACATCGCCGCCGCTCTGCAACACAACGCCCGCAACGCGGACCGCCCGCTCGCCCTGCTCGGGCTCAAGTGATCACGAAACGGACGCCCGCCGACTACGCCGAAGCCCTGGCCCCGAGTCGACCGCACAACCTCAGCCCCGGGTGAATCTCACATCGCTGATGCACGTCAGATCCGGGTCGTCTGTGATGCACAAGGAATCCCCGCCATCCACGACCCTCAGACTGACTCCACATCCTCCCTGCGGGGCACCCGAGAAAGTGAGTCCGATAGAACTTCCGTGATCCGCCTCTCTGGACATGAGAGCAGTGTCGCCTTCTGTCGCGAAGAACCCCCAGACTCCATGCGCGTCACCTTGTGGGCACTGGTCAAATATTTCAGACTGGATTTTAAATCTGATCATTTCAAATGATCGATCTGCGTGAAATGAGAGACTACCGCCACCTGGCTCCTTCCAAGTCCCCACTGCCTGGGCAGCCGAAACGTCGGCCACCCTTTCGGAACCCCCACAGCCAGCGGCCAAGGAAAGAAGAGCTCCTACACTTACACTCCGAAGGATTCGCCCTCGACTCGACGTCATTCCCATTTTGACTCCATCTGCATCTAATCTGATCCGCCGACTATGGCTCGGGCCGAGGGTATGCGCACCCCCGACCCGAGCCACGCTAGACCTATTCGACCCAGCAGCCGCAACGATTCAGCGGCAACCGCTCTTCCCAAGAGAAGTCTTCACGCACCGCAGCACCGAAGGTCTTTTCGAACATGGGGTTCCAGGTACGCGGAATCAGGTGAGTGGCCGAATTCCAGTCCGACAGATTCGTTGCCGTGAACCGCATCCGCACCGTCCCGTTGTTTCTGTTGATCGCCTTGATCTGCGCCGTTCCCGTATAGGAGCCAAGGAAGGCATCGGCATAATTCTTGGTGCCCGATTTACCGTTTGTCACGACACCCAGCACATCATTAACGACACCCCTGGGCGTATTCAGACGCCACCAAGGACTTCCAGGCTCGGGCCCGCGGTCCTTGTAAAAAAACGGTACAGCCTCCTTTGCTGCTGGCGCATTCATGCCCTGATTCAGCGCCTGGCCGAGCAAGTTCCTCCGCACATCGCCGATAGTCTTATCGCGCGCCAGCTCATGCGTGAAGGCATCTCCCCCGCGAAATTTCTGCTTGGGGCCCAGTGGATATCCGCCGCCCCAGATCCAGGCAATGAACATAGAAAGCGAGGTCTCCCAGGGGTTATCTGAATCCTCCGGGATTATACCAAAGGAGTTCTGTATTGCATTCGTGACAAACTCTTGAATATTTCCATGATTCTCAAGAGGGGGTATCCAGGTCTGCGGAATCGCACACCTCGCCTCGTTGTTTCACGGCGTTGGCCGGTTGATCTCGCGTCCGTGATGTCGCGTTGATCCCTGGCCGGGGACGGTTCCGGTCAGGGGTGCGCATCGGCTGTCGTGCCGGATGACGCCGGTTTCCACGGCCCGGAGACTGCCGGGGTCCTCCTCTCGGTACTCGTCGGAGTTGTCCAGCTGGTCAGGTGGGGCGGGGCAGGGCGAGGATCCGCTGGAAGGCGGTGGTGATCGCCTTGGCCCAGGGCCAGGTGTCGGGGAGCTTCAGACGGCGTTTGCGCTGGCCGCGTGTGAGGCGGGCGGGGACGTGGAGGATGCGGTAGCGCAACGTCTTGGGGGTGGCCTTGGCGTTCTCGCCGTCCAGGGCGAGGAGTTGGAACCAGCAGCGGAGATCGGCGGCGAGGGCGGTGGCGGTTAGCCAGACATCCGATGCGGTTGATCTGTCAAGCTGCTGCGGGGCGTTGCTGCTGGGCGAGGTCGGGAAAGGCGACGTTTTCGTCGTAGAGCACGT
>NZ_JBITER010000074.1:0-18856 GCF_044455345.1 Streptomyces sp. NPDC051286
AGAGATCTACCGGCTCATCGTCCCCACGAGCACCCCAGCCAACCACCCAAGCCCCGCGGGAGTCGTTGCTTGACATCCATAGGGGCATCAACGCCATCGCGACACCTAGCGGTTCTCCAGATGGTGCAGTTAAGGGTGAAGGTACGCCACGCGGAGACCGTGGATGCACTGGTTGTGGGGTTCACGGGCCCTCGGCGCAGCGAACTTCATTGAAGCGATCACCAGCCCGCTTCCGATGCTCCCGCTCGCTGGTCGAAGGACGGGACGCGGCACGAGCCTCGTCCCGGGATGTCTCGGGATGTCTCGGGAGGCCTTGGGACGGCGGAGAGGACCCGGGGATGGCTAGGTTCCTCGTTGTCGCCGTCCGACGTGGTCCGGAGCACGATCCGCGTCGCGAAACGGCACGTCATGTCTCGCACGTCACCAGCGGGGACGCACCCGACGAACGCCCCGCCATCGACACCTCCAGTGGGGAACCCTCATGCGCATACGCACCGCCGCCGCGTCCACGCTCACCGCAGCCGCCCTCGGAATTGGCCTGACCGCCGCTCCGGCCGAGGCCGCCTTCCGCACCAACATCGAGATCGACCTCGCCGACGGCTTCTGCCTCGACGTACCGAACTCCAACTTCAGCAACGGCGTCACCGTGCAGGAATGGACCTGCAACCACACCAACGCGCAGAAGTGGAACCTCGTCTACCAGGGCAGCCACTACTTCCAGATCCAGTCCGCCGCCGCTCCCAGCCTGTGCTTGAACAACTGGTCCAGCGGCGGCGCCAAGGGCGACTACATCAAGCTCTACTCCTGCAGCAGCGGCGACTCCCTGTTCAACGAGGTCGGCCCGGAGGGCGGCTGGAACAACTACTTCGAGTTCCAGCCCAAGAATGCCTCCGCCAACTGCGTCACGGCCTGGGGCGGTTCCGCTCAGGGTAACCAGATGCGCCTCGACTCCTGCAGCCGGAACTGGAACAACCTCTTCGACCTGTTCGACCTGGTCTACTCGGACTGAGCCACCCGCGAACCCACCACCTCGCGGCCCCGCAAGCCACCGGCTCTCACGCCCAGCGGCCTGCGGGGCCGCCCGCCTCGCTGTGTGATGCGGCAGACTGAACAAGCTCAGGGATCGACCGTGCCGTCGGGCGAGCACTCCCTCGCGTGGTACTTCGGGATGGTGCCGCAGACGGCCACCGTGCCGGGCGGTGCCTCGGAGGTGACGGCGAGCATGCTGGTGTACGTGTCGCGGTCCACGCGGATCGTGGCGGACAGTTCGAGGCCGTACTTGTCCTTGATGATGACGGAGTCGCCCACCGCGCCGTTCTCGACGCGTCCCCAGACCGACCCGCAGGCCTCGCTGTAGCGCAGCTCGATGTGCATCCCGCGCAGCCACGTCTCCCGGGCGGTCGTCGCGTCCCACTGGCAGTCCATCGCCTGGGGGTCACGGCGCAGGCAGGTGTCCTCGGAGCAGCCGGGGCGGGCGTTCTGCGGCGACGGCCGGGACTGCCGGGAAAGATTCGAGGCGGTGGAGGCGGACGAACCGCCCTGCGCCTTCGGCGACCGCGAGGCGGCGGACACGCCGCGGACCACGCCGGTGTGGATGGCGACCAGCGTGATCAGGCTGCCGATGAGCACACCGGCGCCGATGAGTCCGGCCCGGCGGACGTGGGCGTTCCAGCCTCGTTCCTTCCCGTTCCGGAAAGGCGACAGCCTCCCCCGGCCGGACGGGCCGAGTGGCAGGCCCGGTGGTATCAACTCGCCCTCCGGGACCGCCTGGACGCTTGGGTCCGGGGCCGGGTCCGGGTAGGGACCCGGATCCTCATCCGCGTCCATCGCCTCGGTGGCTCTTTCCAACAGGTCGAGCAGGGACCCCGCATCCGCCCCCATGGCAGTGGCAAACTCCTCCACGGCGACCGTGGTCGGCAGTTGCTTGCCGTTGAGGAAGCGTTCCCACGATGAGCGACTGTAGTGCGTCTGGGCGGCGAGCCGACCGTAGCTGAGTCCCGACTTCTCCTTCAGCCGGCGCATTTCGCTCGCGAGCTGCTCTCTGCCCGACGGCTCGCCGCCGCCTCCCTGATTACTGGTCATCTGGTGCCCCCCGTTATACACCGCTCACGCACAGCGCGTAGAACGAGGAGATTATGAGCGGGCATGCCCGGACCGGTCCAACCTTTCAGGGCGTCAGCGGGTCACCACCACCGCAGGAGCTCGTTCGGGTCGGCGTTGCAGTCGTGTATGAGCCAGGGGTTACACCCTCTGCGGATCCGTACTCTTGGGGTGCCGGGGACCGGCCAGCCGGATGGTGCGGCGCCACCACTCCGGCATTCCGCCGGGCGCGGGTTATCTGGCCAGACATACCAACGCCAGATCTGGTCCGGGGCAGCTGCGGCATGAAGTCGCGTGGCCACCCCGGACGGGCTTGGCGCCCGCCCCGATTGCGGCGGCCCGCACCCAGCGCCGCCGCCAGGCCGACGTCTCCCACGCTGCGGCCCTGCGCCGGGCGAGGGCGGAGCGCGCGGCGAGGGAAGCCGGAACGGGGGCGTTGTCACGTTGACGGCGGGTGACTGGTCGGTAGTGCTTCGGAGTGTGCTGGGGTGTGGTTTCGGTGCCCGTTCAGGCCGTGGCGGGCTGGCAGATGTTCTCGGTGACGTGGTCCCAGACGGTGAAGCGGATGGTCATCTCGAAGCGGTGTTCAACGGCGGTGCGGAGATGTCGCCGGGGACGGAAGTGGGGTGAAATGCTGCTGAACGCGGACAGGAACCGTTGGGCGGCGCCGGCGCTGCGGAAGCCCTTCATGGCACGTTCGCGCTGTCTCGTTGTCTGGTGGGAGTTATCGGCCCGGTTGTTCAGCCCTTGGTGAGCGCGGTGTTCCACCGAGGGCATCAGCTCCCGGTGGGCGACGCCGTAGGAGCGAAGTTTGTCGGTGACCAGCACCCTCGGTACCCGGCACTGCTTCTTCATCGGCTTGGCCATGAACCGCTTCGCGGCTTTGGTGTCCCGCCTGGACTGCACCAGGACGTCGAGGACGTTGCCGTCCTGGTCGACCGCCCGCCACAGGTACCGCCGCACCCCGTTGATCTTGATGAAGACCTCGTCGAGATGCCATTTGTCACCGGGCCGCGGCCGGCGGCGGCGCAGCCCGTCGGCGTAGGCCTGGCCGAACTTCGCACACCACCGGCGGACGGTCTCGTAGGAGACGATCACGCCGCGTTGGAGCATCAGTTCCTCAACCTCGCGGTAGCCGAGCGGGAACCGGAAGTACAGCCACACGCAGTGGGAGATGATTTCGACCGGGTAGCGGTGCCCCTTGTACGACGGCGCCGGGTTCACCACGACGATCCCCCTCCAGCATGATCAACCCGAAGATCCTCCCATGCCATCCACGATCGAGATGATCACCCGCGCAGCATCCCAGTCACCTTCCAGGGCCTTGCACGCGGGCCCTACCTGCAGCGATGACTTTTCGAGCCCCACAGGACAGCAGGGGCGCCCTATGAACGCGACACACCGTCAGAGGGACCGCAGAGAAAGTAGTTATGGATGTAGCGTTCGGTGCAACACGATTCCGCGAGTCAGGAGCATGATGCACGACGCAGTTGATGCACTGCTGGAGCGCACCCCAGACCTGCCCGCGCCCTCTGTGCGAGGACAGCTACGCCGAGCTCATCGACTGACCCAGCAAGAGGTCGCGGACGCTCTCGGTGTACACCGGGTTCAAGTAGTCCGGTGGGAACGCGGGCAGGCTGAGCCGCGCAACCCTCACCGTGGTGACTATGCCCGATTGCTAGCTGGGCTGGCCGCCAGGCATCCCGAGGCAGCCACCACGCCCAACGCGCGGTGAGGACGACCTAATGAACTCAGCAAAACCACCGTAGAAAGTGCGAAGCCGTCCCCTCCTGGCCGGGAGGGAACGGCTTCTTGAGTCGACTCGCAGGACTTCCAGGAACCCGAGTCGTGAGCAGTGAGAGTGACCTCGCCTGCCGGGGTGATGCCCGTGGACCTTTCGGTCCGCGTGGTCACCTGTACCCAGAATAAGCGGACCACCATGCGGGACGCCACCACCCTGGGTCCTCGGTCAGGTCACGTCCGCTGGTCACGGCTCCCCTATCAGGGGAGAACCACCCACATGCATCGCCAGCTCCACCCCCGCCGCCGGCCCCCCGCCGCGGCCCCGGGTACTTTTTCCGGCCGGGCTGTCACACCGCCGCCCGGACCGACACCTGTAGCAGGCGTGACGCCCACTTCTTCTGCTACGACCGCCCCGACCCCCTCGGCCAACTGCTTCCCGCCTGACGGGACGCACATCAAGATTTCTGCCCGCCCAGCGGGAGGGACCGTTCTTTCTTGGGCTGGGCGGCCTCTGTCCACAGGCCGCCCGGTCCAAGGTCGCCAGATGACCACGCTTCTGCGTTACCGCGCCTTCTTCGCCACCGCCCGCCTGAATGTCGAGCCGGAGGTGGCTCGATGAGCAATCCGACCCGCAAGGGATTCAGCGGCCAGATCAAGCGCGGTCCGATGGCGGCCGACATCATCGGCCGTGATTTCACCATGGTCTACAACGCGGCAGTGCGGGACCGGCGACTGTCGCGCCGGGCGCGCGGGCTCCTGGTGGAGATCCTGAGCCACCGAGACGGCTTCGGAATCTCGGAGGCGTCGCTGATCGCGAACGGCCCGGAGAAGCGGGACGCGATCCGTACGACGCTGCGGGAGCTGGAACGGTACGGCTACCTGCACCGCACCCAGTCCCGCGAGGGAGGCAAGTTCGGAGAGACCGTCTTCGAGGTCACGGACATGCCGGAGGGCCTGTTGATCGGGGCTCGGGCTCCGTGGGAGGCCCCCGAGGAGCCGCCGGAGCAAAACCGCAGGTCAGAGCCGATGACGGAAAATCCGTCCACGGTGGACGAAACACAAAACCGCAGGTCAGAGCCGTCGACGGATTTACCGTCGACGGTAAATCCGTCGACGGTAAATCCGCGACATAAGAAGACCAACCCCAAGAAGACCAACAACCAGAAGACCAACTCCGTCCGTCCGTCCGTCGTTAACGCGGGCGTGCGCGAAACATCTGGTTCGGGTACGGATGGAGGGACGGACGGGGGCGGCAGCGCCATCGAGGACCAGGAGCAGCGGCCGGTGGCGGCCGGTGGGGTGGATGCGGCGGTGGCTGGCGCCGCGCTGGATAGCGGCAGCAACGGCGCGGGGGGTGTTTCTCTGGGGCCGGTGCCCGTGGTGCGGGTGGAGATGACGCCGGGGGTTCAGGTGCTGCGGGCGGTTGCGGCGGAGGTGCCTGAGTGGACGATCACGCATGCCGAGTCGCTGCGGGATCAGGGCCTCGTGGCGTCGGGAATGCTGCTGGAGGGCTTCACGCCGCAGGAGATTCGGCACGCGCTGTTGTCGAAGGCGCTGCCGCAGCCGGTACGCACCACGGTCGCTGCGGTCGTGGGACGGCGGCTGCGGGACCTTATCGCGGCCGGCCCCGCTACAGGGGTCCGGCCGATCCCGGTACAGCAGCGGTCTGACGGCTACGACCTGGCCTTGGGCCGGCCGGATTCCCAGAGCGGGGACGAGACTTGGGCGCCGCCGAGTTGGGCGGAGCAGCGCGCGCAGTTGGAAACGGCCGTGTCGGGCCGCGACAAGCACCGGCCTTGTGCCGGGGATCAGGAATTGTGTCCGAATCTGGCGTTGCCCGGCTCGGACCTGTGCGCGGTCTGCCGGGGCGGAGAGCAACCCAGGTGTGCCGACGGCTGCGGGCGCGGAGTGGTCGCGCCCGGGTTGCTGTGCCTGGTGTGCGCCGAGCAGCCCGCGACCACCGAGCCGGGCGACTGCCCCGGCTACGGAGGAAAACAGTGCGGACGGGCAGTCCAGACGGCGGGCCTGTGCGGCCGGTGCAAGATCGCGGCCGAGGAGGCCAAGCTCACTGCCGAAGCCGAATGGGAAGCCGCCCGCACGGCGGCCGTCACAGCGGCTGAAGCAGCCGAGACCGCGGAGGCCGCGCAAACGGTCACCGCCTAACGGCATCGCTACAGGCCTGGGCCCGCCCATACGGCGAGCCACCCCTACAAACCCCTTGAGAGCGCCGCTCGTTGACGATCTGCCGCTTCGGAGTCCCTCGGGTCGGTCGGGGTGGAGATCGGCGCTCAGCGGCCCATACAGACGATCATCGACAGGAGTAGTTCCGTGGGCATCATCGGCGAGAGCCTCGACAAGGCCGCCGCGAGCACCGCGACCCGCCCGATACCGAAGTCGGCCGGCGCTCAAATACGGTTCCTCGTCAAGCACGAGAAGGGCTCCACCCGGACCGTCGCGCAGCGCCTGGGCATCTCCCAGCGCACCGTGGAGCGCTACCTCACCGGGCAGATCAAGCGGCCCCGCCCGGACCTCGCTGCGAAGCTCGCGGCGGAGGTGCGCAAGGACTGGCAGCCCCGGGTGCGCGAGCGGGCGAAGCGGCAGGCCGCGACGTCGACCGGCCTCGTCATCGAGACCCGAGCGAGATTCGGGTTCACCGCAGCACCTGGCACCAGCGACGACGGGCGGATCCGGCGCATTACCCAGCACCTGCCTCCCGAGTACGCCGCCCGCCTCTTCGACGCCCAGGCAGCCGGCGCGGCCGACTCGCAGCTCCAGGCCGTCGTCGCCGAAGGCCTCCAGGAGCAGTACTTCAAGGACGGCGGCCGCCGCGCCCAGGGCCTCCTTGTCGAGTTCACCGATATCGACTACGTCGAACTCGACTACTGACAGGGGCGTATGCCTGGCGTGAGTGTGCCCGCAGCTGAGCCGAAGCACGGAAGTTGTCACAGAGGCAGGCTTGTTGTCACCAAGATTGACGGGTATCCCCACCGAACCCGGGAACCCTTAACGGGCCGCCGCTAGGCGCTCCGGGAGCCGCGTGATCGCGGCGGCCACCGCGAACCCGAGTGTGACGCCAACAGCGGCAGCGATGGTCTCCGCCCAGGCCGCGTCGAGGGAGCCGGGCAGGACGGCACTGGTGAGCCGGCTCGCGCCCGACAGGACCGCCACTGCGGCCAGTGCGGCTGGCCAGCGGTGCCGTACCCCTTCGATGATGTCGTCGACGACATTCAAGAGGAGCATCGCCGCCATTATGTAGGAGCCGCCGAATTCATCGTCCCAACCCGCCGCGGTGACCCCGGTCCCGAAGGCGAGCACCGACAGCCAGAGTCCTATCAGCCGCCAGCAGGGCGTGGGCTGCTGCCGTCTCGCACCACGCGGGATCCAGAAGAACCGCTTGATGCGCTGGACGACCGTGTAATTCTGCATGGCCCGCCCCCGTTCCCCGTGCCGGCTCCGTTGGCACTCAGGAGTAGGACGCGCGAGAGCGCGCAGCGGTTGTGGAGTCTCACTGCAAAGGTGACCAGTAGCGCGACTCTCCGGTGGCAACTACCGTGCTTCGCCGACGCGGAGCCGCAGGTCCGCGTTCGTCGCTGGTGACACCTATCGTCCGTCGGCTCACTGGGTGAGCCGTATCGCCGGCACGCTCCACCTCGTCGCTCTTACCGCCGCAGCGCGGCGCGACACGGCCGGCATGTTGGACGCCCTGGACCAGGAAGCGTTGCCTGCTCTCCCTGACGGAGACGTCGCGGAACTGGGGGACTTCGGGGAGCAGGGCAGATGACGATGCGGCCGACGGGGAGGAGGCACCGGCCGGGCGTTTCCGGTCAGTGTTGCAGTGGCCACCGACAGACCGGGGGAGGACACGGTTGTGCCCCGGGCCAGAGCGCTGATCCGGGGCATATGAGGCCGGGCAAAACCCTGCCGTTGATCACCGTACCGGGATGATCCGGCGGCGGTCAGCCGGTGTCTGGGAGGTTCCAGTCCTCGGGCAGGTTGAACAGGCGTTGCGCCTTTCGTTCGTTCTCCTTGCGGAGCGCTGTGGCCCATAACGGGGGGTCTTCGGGTTCGAGGTATGGGCAGACCATGCGGTGAGCGATCCGGCACTGGGTTCCGGGCAAGGGCTCGGCGTCCCACAGGTTCATAGCGTTCCCGTCCGGGGTGAGGACCCATCGCCGGCGCGGGGGAACGGTGTGGGCGGGGACGAAGATCCTCGGTTCGAGGAGTACCCAGTGCCCGTCGTAGAGGGTGGGGTAGCGGTCCTGGGGCAGTGCGCAGTGCGGGCAGTCTGGTGGTGCCGGTGGTGATTGGGCGGTTGCGCCCTCGAGGGCGGCCTGCAGCGCGTTGTTGGGGCGGTCCGGGCGGTCGGCGGTGTTCTCGGTGTCCCCCATGCTCACCAGGGTCCGGACGGTCCGTCAGCACGGGTAGGGCGCGATCCGGCCGTGCCGGGTGAGGGAGAATCTGCACGGTGCGTTGAAAGGCGTCACATGGGGCTTGTGGCTGCGCGACAGTTCCGCAGGGGCAGGCCGAACCGCTGCCCAAACCGGCACCATCACCTGAGTTGCCCCGTCCGACGACCTGACAGACTCGGGCGATGAGCACCACCCGTCGCCCCCTTGGAACTGGTACCCGGGACGGCGTCGAGCCGGAGCTGTCGCCAATTGGCGACAGCCATGCGCGCGGCGGTACAGCCGCGGCCCGGGCCGCCGCCAAGCCGTCCGACCGTGCTGCCGAGCACCAGGTGGCGGCGCGATCGCAGGGCCGCCAACAGCTGGGCACCGGACCCTGGTGCACCGAGGAGCGGCAGACTTGACGGCCTGGGCCCTGTGCAGCGGGCGCGAGGCCGAAGAAGTTCACGGAGTGCGTCGGTGGAGCTCAGCTCAGTGATCATCGCGGTGGTAGGCGTCGCAGGAACTCTGGGAGGATCGCTGCTCACCCAGCGCGGCTCCGAACGAGCGAAGCTCCGGGAAATAGAGCTCGTTCGTGAACATGAAGAGATCCGCGAGAGCCGTTCACTGCGACGTACCTGCTATGCGGAACTCAACCGAGATGCCCGGCAGTTCAATACCGCACTCAACCGCCACCTGCACGTCATGAGGGAGCGCGGCGCGGAGGACGCCGACAGCGTCGCGCTCGATGAAGCCAAGAACGCGCACCGTGATCGATACTCCGAAGCACAGATGATCGCCCCCGAAGAAGTACTCATGCGAGCGAGTGCCGTCAACCAAGCCCTGAACAAGGTCTATGGCCAGGTCAAGCGCCTCGAACGCGGTGCCCCCGGACCGGGCGAAACGACGGAGACCGCGGCTCAGGCCCAGTACGAGGTCTGGGGCATGCTCCGAACTATGAGAACCGCTATGCGTCACGACCTGGGTGTGTCGCATGAAGACGGTGAAGCGGATGGTCATCTCGAAGCGGTGTTCGGCGGCGGTGCGGAGATGTCGCCGGGGACGGAAGTGGGGTGAAATGCTGCCGAACGCAGACAGGAACCGCTGGGCGGCGCCGGCGCTGCGGAAGCCCTTCATGGCACGTTCGCGCTGTCTCGTTGTCCGGTGGGAGTTATCGGCCCGGTTGTTCAGCCCTTGGTGAGCGCGGTGTTCCACCGAGGGCATCAGCTCCCGGTGGGCGACGCCGTAGGAGCGAAGTTTGTCGGTGACCAGCACCCTCGGTACCCGGCACTGCTTCTTCATCGGCTTGGCCATGAACCGCTTCGCGGCTTTGGTGTCCCGCCTGGACTGCACCAGGACGTCGAGGACGTTGCCGTCCTGGTCGACCGCCCGCCACAGGTACCGCCACACCCCGTTGATCTTGATGAGGCGTTGTCAACTTGATGACAGCACACGCGTGCCTGGTACGTTGAGGCCGCGTGGGGACCGTGATGGTGCTGCGGTCAGGCCGTGGTGGGTAGGCCGGTGGCCTGGTTCCAGATCGTAAAGCGGGTGGTCATCTCGGCTCGGTAGTCGAGTGCGGTCAAGCGGTGGCGGCGTGGTCGGAAGTGTGGGGAGATCGCGCTGAAGGCCGACAGGAACCTCTGCGCACCGCCTGCGGAGCGGAAGCCCTTCATGGCGCGTTCGCGTTGCCGGGTCGGTTGGTGGGAGTTCTCCGCCCGGTTGTTCAGATATTTTGACTGCCGGTGCTCCACCGACCGCATCAGCTCGCGGTGGGCGACGCCGTAGCTGCGCAACTTGTCGGTGACCAACACCCGCGGCGTGCGGCACTGCTTCTTCATCAGCTTGGCCAGGAACCGCTTGGCAGCCTTCGCATCCCGCTTGCTCTGGACGAGGATGTCCAGGACGTTGCCGTCCTGGTCCACCGCCCGCCACAGATACTGCCGCTCCCCGTTGACCTTGATGAAGACCTCGTCCAGATGCCACTTATCGCCGCTCCGGGGCCGGCGTCGCCGCAGCTCGCGAGCGTAGTCCGGGCCGAAGGTCGCGCACCACTGCCGGATGGTCTCGTAGGAGACGACCACGCCGCGGGTGAGCATCAACTCCTCGACCTCGCGGAAGCTCAACGGGAAACGGTGGTACAGCCACACGCAGTGCGCGATGACCTCCGCCGGGAACCGGTAGCCCTTGTACGACGGCGCCACGACGTCCCCTCCCCATGCCCAACGACCCGAGGATCCTCCCAGCACCCGCCCCACCAACCAAGTTGACAACGTCGTGGCGACTGCTCCTCGGCGGTACGGGGTCCGGTGCCCAACGGGCGGCGGGTGGTGCTCACCTGCCCAAGTCTCCCAGTTCGCCGAACGGGTCGGGCCCACGGTGCCGCGCTGAGCGGAGCGCCCACGACGGGCTCGGCCACCTCGCGACAGCTGGCGCGCACCCGTGACACTGCCCTTCGCCGCGCCGCTCTCGACGACCAGCACCAGCCGGCGGCCGACCGCCCCAGCATGTGAGCCGCGTCGGCCTGCACTACGCCGAGCAGCGCGTTAATCGAACGTTGATGGGGCCTTGATCAGGGGTCGGCAGCATCCGTGTCCGCGGCGGCCGGACAGGACCGGGCCGCCCGAACCCGGAAGGAAACATGGTCAACTACGAGCGGGTACCGAGCGATTGGGATCACATGAACCCCGGGATGGGGCTGGCCCCCGGCCAGCGCATCTCGTCCAGCTTGCTGACCGAGAGCGCAGGTAGTCTGGGTCTGGCCTACAAGCACATCAAGCACACCCTGACGTACCAGCACGACGGAAACCTGGTGCTGTACCGCATCACGTCGTTCGGCGCCCCGGACGTGGGTGGGGCGCCGGGATTCGACGTGCTGATAGACAAGCTGCTCGAAGCCGCCACGAGCGGCGACCTCGTCGACGGGAAGCTGCCCGACGGCTCGGTCGGCGACGACATCATCGAGGCGGTGTGGGCCACCGGCACCAACGGCCGCACCGCTGGGGCCGCCGTCATGCAGCCCGACGGGAACTTCGTCGTGTACGACGGCGGCGACCAGCCCGTCTGGGCCAGCGGCACCGGCCCGCAGTACGCCGCGGACTACATCTGGCTCCGGGTCCAGCGCGACGGCAATCTCGTCCTGTACAAGGGCCACGCCCCCGGCCAGGACGAGGACGAGTGGGTGCCGGTCTGGGCCACCGGCACCAATATGCCCGACTGACCACCGAGTCGACACAGGGGAGCCGGAGAACCGCACCCGAGATCCTGGTAAGCGTCCAACCCCCAGGGGCGTGGCCCTCCGGCCGTTCGGTCGCCGCGGTCGACGTGCTGCTCGGCGTGGTGCAGGCCGAGGCGGCGATGGCCGACGGGGCGAAGCCGGACCACGATCACCAGCACGCGGCGTGGGAGGCCGGGCCCTTCAGGGCTCCAAGATCATCTCACTACCCCTTTGACGCGTATCTGGGAACCGACGCGTATCGCATCTGATGCGAACTGGCGTCACCTTGCGCCGCATTGATCAGGCGGCGCCGGGAAGCCGCTGATCAGCAGGTAGGCGGTTCTCCAGGGCCTGCTGAGACGGTAACCGACAGGCCGGGTCCATGTCGTTCCGCTTCACTCGATCGGATGCCTGACCTGCCGTTCCGCTCTACGCTTCGCATCTGATGCGAGATTCTCGCGGCGAATGCGATCTACGGAGCGTGACAATGTGGTGAGCAACAACAGAGCGACGCCGGGGGCCGCACGGCTTCACCTGGCCGACGGGGTGCCGCTGCTCCGGCCGGACGAGCAGGTCTTCGAAGGGCGTTGTCACGTTGACGGCGGGGTGGCCGGTCGATAGTGCTTCGGAGTGTGCTGGGGTGTGGTTTCGGTGCCCGTTCAGGCCGCGGCCGGCCGGCAGATGTTCTCGGTGACGTGGTCCCAGACGGTGAAGCGGATGGTCATCTCGAAGCGGTGTTCGGCGGCGGTGCGGAGATGTCGCCGGGGACGGAAGTGGGGTGAAATGCTGCTGAACGCGGACAGGAACCGTTGGGCGGCGCCGGCGCTGCGGAAGCCCTTCATGGCACGTTCGCGCTGCCTCGTTGTCCGGTGGGAGTTATCGGCCCGGTTGTTCAGCCCTTGGTGAGCGCGGTGTTCCACCGAGGGCATCAGCTCCCGGTGGGCGACGCCGTAGGAGCGGAGCTTGTCGGTGACCAGCACCCTCGGTACCCGGCACTGCTTCTTCATCGGCTTGGCCATGAACCGCTTGGCGGCCTTGGTGTCCCGCCTGGACTGCACCAGGACGTCGAGGACGTTGCCGTCCTGGTCGACCGCCCGCCACACCCCGTTGATCTTGATGAAGACCTCGTCGAGATGCCATTTGTCACCGGGCCGCGGCCGGCGGCGGCGCAGCCCGTCGGCGTAGGCCTGGCCGAACTTCGCACACCACCGGCGGACGGTCTCGTAGGAGACGATCACGCCGCGTTGGAGCATCAGTTCCTCGACCTCGCGGTAGCTGAGCGGGAACCGGAAGTACAGCCACACGCAGTGGGAGATGATTTCGACCGGGTAGCGGTGCCCCTTGTACGACGGCGCCGGGTTCACCACGACGATCCCCCTCCAGCATGATCAACCCGAAGATCCAACCATGTCATCCGCCAACGTGACAGCGCCCGCCGGGCGGCCCCCGCGTACCACCGTGGCTGCTGTACTTCCGCCGTTACCGGTCCGCCTGCGCAGTCGGCGCCCTCTTGTCGTCACCCAGATCGATGAGCGCGGTGACCGTCACGCGCCGGTCGGCCCCGGGGTACAGATCGGGCTGTTCGTCGGCGTAGTTCCGCAGTTCATCCCTGACCTCGTTCGGGGTGCGCCCGAGTGCGTCGGCGGTCTCGGTCCAGGTGGCGCCGAGTGTGAGCGCCTCGTGGATGTGGCGGCCGCGGCCGGCCTGGATCTCATGGCGGATCGACTCGCCTACTGCGAGCACGCAGTGCGCGTCGGCGGCGGTGCCGCGCCAGATGCCGGCGAACTGGCCGGTGCGGGGGAGCCTGGCATTGGCCAGCACGCTACTGTGCACGGTCACCTTCTCCGCCCGCCAGGCCAGCGGGGCGTCGTCGGCCTCGGCGGGGCGGTGGACCTCCCGCCCGAGGAACTCCTCGCGCGCCGCGTCGGCCGCCTGCCCGGTCTTCTTTTTCCACTCGGTATAGGAGGAGGAGCGATCAGACCTCGCAGAGGCGCACCCTGGCCGGGGCGCTGGGCAGGGGCAGCTGCATCCCACCCCCACCGGGCGTGTGCGTGGCGTCGTTGCTCTCTGGTGGCGGCCGGTTTCGCCGTGTAGCGTCACTGCCAGATGTCGTGGTTCGCAGTGCCTGCCCGCGCTCCGGTGCGGGCATTTTGCTGTGCAGTGTGCGGACCAGGGCGCTCCGGGACCGCGCGGTGCGGATCCGGATATCAACGGGAGGCACCAGCATGGCCAGCGGAACCGTCAAGTGGTTCAACGCCGAAAAGGGTTTCGGCTTCATCCAGCAGGACGGCGGCGGGCCGGACGTCTTCGCGCACTACTCCAACATCAACGCCTCCGGCTTCCGGGAGCTTCAGGAAGGCCAGGCCGTGACCTTCGACATCACCCAGGGCCAGAAGGGCCCGCAGGCGGAGAACATCACGGCCGCCTGACCCGACTGGGCATCACAAGGCTCCCGGAGCGCAGGCTCTGGGAGCCAGCGCCGGAGCCGAACGGGGTGCGGGTGCCGGGCCCCGCTGCCGGCGCAGCAGCTCCTTTCACTGCTGGCGCCGTCCCGCAGGACGGGACGTGCACCCGATGCGTCGCCCGCCGGACGGGAGAAACGGCGGCAGGCACGTAGCTCGAGGTTCGCAAGTGTGCAGTGTGGCGGAAGCCGTGGCCCTCACAGGAGGCCGCGACGTCCGAGGAGATACCGAGTGACGCGACTGTTCGACCGGCAGCTTGCACAGCCGGATCCGCCCACGCTGTACGACTTCCTGCAGACCGTCCAATCCACCGACCGCGACAGTCCGCTCGCCGCGAAGGCACGCGTGATGCTGGCTCGCCCGGACATCGCCCGGCTGGCGCGCACGGTGCGGGCCGGTGGCACCGGGGTCCGGGTCCGGGAGGTTCAGGGCGCCCACGTCGTCGCGGCCGAAGCAGTACACGAACGCGTCGGGTCCACGCCTGCTCCGGCGCTCTTCTCTCGACTGTGTGAGCGCTCGATCCTGCCGCAGCACGAGGTGACCTTCATCGAGGCCCAGAAACTCCGCTCCCTGGGTCCCGTATCCGCCTTTGGATGGCTGGTCCACACCGAGCCCGAGGTGGACGGATACGCCCTGCAGGCATACCTCGCCACGGAATGGGGACGCGGCAAGCTCTTCTCTCCCCTCGCCGTCTGCTACCTCGACCTGGACCACCGAGGGCGCTACCGGCGCGAAGCAGACACGGACGGCCCCGCCACCCAGTTCTCCACCCCGGACGATCCACAGCGACCGGGACTTCTTCCTAGCATCCTCGACCCGATCCTGCACAGCTTGATGGTCACTACCGGCACCCTGCTGGCGACCCTGGCCATACTCGCCGCATACCCCCAACTCCCAGCGATCGTCCCGGACCAGGCACAATCAGCCGCCTACCGGCGCCGCTCGGGCCGCCCGCTCGTGACCTACCGCAGGATTCCCCAGGAGGCCTCCGCCCTCCAGGATCTCTTCGCCGACCTGGACACCACTTCGTGAACCGGATGGCCCGGACCTGCGCTCACCGAGCCCTGCGCGAAGAAGCCAACCGCCCGGAGACGCACCAGGAACCAGCCGGGGACGTTGCGGTAGGGCTGTTGGTTCAGCGTCGGGTGACAGCGAAGCCGCTGTCGTGCAGGGCTGCCGTCCACACATCGCGGTCGTACCACTTGTCCACATCGGGCATCAGCCGACGGATCTCGTTCATCCTGGCTGGCCAGTCACGACCGGCTGCGGAACGGCTGCCTTCGCAGCCGTCGCACCCGTCCTCACCGTGGATGTGGCCCGCCATCCATGCATTGACGGCAACGTTCAGAATCACCGCGTAGAGGTCGCCGCCGTTCTCGGCCAGCGAGCCGGGAACCCCCGCAAGGATCACGGCAAGCTCAGGATTGCCGAGCGGAGGCAGGGGCGCCTGCCCGATCCCCTCCTGGCTGCCCTCGTTCCGGGCTTTGTTGCTGTGTCAGAAGCTCAGTTCTACGTAGTCGATGCCGGTAAATTCGACCAGGAGCCCGTCTGCACGGCGGCCGCGGTCCTTGAAGTACTCCTGCTGGAGTCCTTCGGCGAGGACGGCCTGGAGCTGCCGCTCCGGGGCACCGGCAGCCTGCGCGTCGAAGAGGCGGGCTGCATAGGTGGCGGGAAGGTGCTGGGTGATTCGCCGGATGCGTCCGTCGTCCGTGCTGCCCGGCGCGGCGGTGAACCCGAACCGCGCTCTCGTTTCCACGACGATGCCGGCGGAGATGGCCGCGTTCTTCTTCGCGTTCTCCTTCACCCGCGGCTGCCACCGTGCGCGGACCTCATCGGCGAGCCGGGCCGCGAGCTGTGCACGCGGCGTCTTGATCTGATCCCTGACGTACCGCTCGACGGTGCGCTGGGACACGCCCAGCAAGTCGGCCACCGGCCTGGTGCCCTTCAGTCGTTTCACCAGGAACCGCACCTGCGCGCCCGCCGTTTTCGGGATCGGCCGGGTAGCCGCTGCCGCCACTGCATGACCGAGACTTTTGCCCACGACGCCCATCAGATGTCCCCGCTCCCCACAGTCCTCGGTGCTGCTGTCGGCCGCACCCGCCCGCCCCCGCTTCCGTAGTTGCCTGGAACAGGTTGGTAACAGATGTTACCGTGTGGGGTATGGCCAAGACACAGCTGGGCGCACGCGTGAATCAGGACGTCGCGGAACTCGCGAAGAAGCGCGCCGCCGACCTCGGACTGAGCATCGGGGACTACCTCGCCCGCCTCGTGCAGGACGACGCCAGCGGCCTGCGCGCCCGCGCGGTGGACGCTGCCGCCCGCTTCCTGTCCGAGCACCAGGCGGTCTTCGACGAGGCCGAGGATGCCCAGCAGACGCCTCCGGGAGTGCGCGCCGCGTGATGGAACTGCACATCGACGTTCCCTGGATCCTGCAGGTCGCCGAGGTGGCCGGCGCGGACGATCCCGCCCCCGACGACTACGGTGTTCCCGTTGCCGCTGTCGCCCGCCACCGGGCCGAACTCTTCGAGCAGCCCGTCTACGACGGCCCCTACGCCAAAGCCGCAGCACTCGTGCACAGCCTCGGCCGGTGCCGCTGGCTCGAGCGCTCCAACCTCGCTGTGGCCGCCGCCACAGGCGTCATGTATCTCGAAGCCGCCGGCATCCCCGTCAAGCCCACCCGCGACGACGCCATCGCTCTCAAAGACCTTCTCCTCGATTCCGCCTGCACCGCCGCGAGGATCGCCACGCTGCTGCGGACCTGGCCCACCACCACCTGACGCTCGAAGGGCACTGAGCGCGGCGCGCACCGCCTCGGCGGCGTCTGGCCGGTCCGGGCGGTGGCGAAAGCGGCATCGGGGCTCGTCGCCGTTAGCGGCTGCGATAGCGGTCGTGAATGACATTGACGGTGTCGGCCCAGGCGCTGTTGGGCTGCTGAGGCAGGTGGTGACCGGCGAGGTCGGCCAGGCGCCGGTAGAGCGGGTGCATCGTCCCCTCTTCGTTGGTGATCAGGGCGGTGAGCAGGGCTGGCCGCTGGGGCCTGGGACTGCGGGACGCGGCGGTCGGCGTGACTCGGCGCAGCACGTACACCTGCCGGGACTGCGGCAGTTCGGCCAAGCCCTTGACCTGGGCGCACAAGCTGCTGAAGGTCACCGTCTTTCCCAGGCGCGCTGCATGCTCGAGAACGTCCCGGACGGCGTCGGCGAGACCTGCGGTGTCGAAGCTACCGGCATCCGCAGGGTCAGACGCCGGCGTGCGTGACGTCGGAACGGGTTTCCGTTGCGGATCCCGCGGCACGGGGACAGAGCCAGACGGTGCCTGCTGCAAGGAGGCTACCTTCGAGCGCTGCTGATCGGTCAGCCACTGACCGGCCTGCTCCGAGGCGTGTATCAGCTGACGTCGCTGGCGAGGGGCGATGGTCTGGAATCCGCGGCCCTTGTGCCGGTCCAGCTCACGCAGCAGCCGCTCCACGGTCTTCAACGCCGTGCGCTCCAGAAGGTTCGGCTCGCGGGGCGTGGGAGCCCCGACACCCCGTTCCAGCCGCAGCAGCAAGTCACCGGCCCTGCGCATCAGGTCGTTCTCCTGCGCGGTCGCACCGCTGCGGAGCGCCGCTTCCGCCCGGTTCAGCCAGCGACGGATCTCGGTCACGCTGCGCGCGGCGGCCACCGCATCGTCCAGGGCCGCCATGACTGCCATCCGGTCCTGCGACGGCTGCATGTCATGTGCCACGACGTCCACGGCAGCGGCGAGAGGCCTGGCAGTCGCCGAAGCGGTCCTGGGCGGCCGCACACCGATAGGGCGCCGGGAGGTACGCAGGTGCCGGATCTCCTCGACCGCGGGCGTCGACAACCCTGAGGGGGTGAGCGCGCATTCGCTCAGATCGAACCACTGGGTTCCGTCACGGCGCTGCGTGCCTACCTGGACCCGCCGACGGGTGCCGTCGGGCACACACTGGATTCGGTTGACGTACCCCTGCTCCACCAGCACGTGCGGGTCGTGCGTCATTCCCGGACCGAGCACCAGCTGCGAGGCGTCCGCACCGGCCGGCACCGAACCGGAAGCGCTGGCAAGCACGACCGTCAGGCCAGCGTGCCCCCGCGGCGTGAACAGCACTTCGCCGTTGATCGAGCCGTCGGCGTCACGCGCGATCGTCGCGGTGGCGGCGATGTCCTGCTCGGCCAGCCACTTGAGCACACCGTGCTTGATGTAGAGGTGGTCCGCGCTGGCGACCCCCGCGGCCTTCCTGCCGCATGCAGAGGTGCCCCCGGGATCGGGCAGATGAGCGAAGTGGCAGGAACGGTCGGTGTAGAGCTTGGTGGTGAGCTGGTGTCCGCACCCGCCCAGCCACACCCCGCACCAGTAGCTCTGGCCGGTATGCCGCTCCCGGAAGCTGTCGAGCTCTATCGCTTCCATCGGCAGAACGACGGGGTCCTCAGACTCGGCATGGCCGATCACGGCTGTCTGCACGCGGCGTCTGTCCAGGGCCATACAACCTCCAGCTGCACCAGAAGCGGCCGGTACTCCGCCCCCCCCATGCCGGCAACTGGCCACGCTGCCAGCCGCCTAACTCACCGACAGTACCCCCAGGCACTGACAACGCCGGGTGCTTAGCGTACGAGCGGACCCGCACCCCGTGGCGGTTCACCGTCCGTGTGCGCGTCGGGAGTTCTGGGCGTTGCACACCACGGTATTTGGGAGGATGCATCAGGCGGCGACTCTGCTGCGTAATTCCTGGGTCAGGCCGTGAGTCGGTAGGCGAGGCGTTCGAGGCGGCTGCTGCGAGTGTGGTGCCGGTCGTGTCCGGTCCAGTAGGCGTCGAGTCTGATCACGTTGAGTGCGGTGGCGGAGAAGGCGTGCTGGAGGCGGACTTTCGGTAGCCCGCGGTAGCGGGCCCGGCGTATGCCGGTGATGTCGAGGGCTTGGTTGATGGTGCCTTCCACGCCCGCTCGCAG
>NZ_JBITER010000075.1:0-17716 GCF_044455345.1 Streptomyces sp. NPDC051286
TGTGGTCCTAGAGAAACCCCATCATCGCAGGTCACAAGGCACTTCTTCGTTCCGAGAGAAGCCGTCCACAGACATCAAACCGGTGGATCCGGGCTGAGTACAGCGGTGGCGTAGACACCACTGAGGAAGCCATTGGAAAGCTTGAGCGCGAGGCATGGGACAAGATGCATGCCGACGAGCGCACTCTCAAGGCGTTCGCTGACTGGTCGTCCTGCATGAAGCAAAAGGGTTACGACTACAAGGATCCATGGGCCGCCAACAACGACCCCAAGTGGGCTCCCACTGGCCGGTCGGAAGAAGCGATCTCGACTGCTAAAGCCGATGTCACGTGCCGGCAGGAGCACAGCGTGACTGAGGTCATGCATCAAGTCGAGGTGGAATGGCAGAACAAGCTGATCGAAGAGAATCCGAAGACCATCGCTGACGCCAAGTCATACAGTGGACGAGTGATGGGCCGTGTGAATTCTGCACTGGGTCGCTGAATCACTTTGAGGGCTGCCGAGGAGTCACGCCGCGGCAGCCCTCTACGCAAAGACAGGATTCCCGATATGATCAAGATCAACTACGTGACGTATGCCGCCGCTGCTACTGTTTTGATTGCCTCGCTATTCGCGGCAAGAAGTTTCGGGGGATCGGGAGTCGATTCGCCTGATTATTCCGCCCAAGACCTGTGCGGAGAGAGCTACTCGATTGTTGACGAGCATAGGATCGATTCCGGCTCCGACGTAAAGGTAAAAGTGAGCATTGGATATAATAGTGACACCAAATCATTCTGCGGCGTCGTAGTGCGAGAAGATAATAGCCCCAAGGCGTCGATGAGTGTTTCTCTCACGGTTCCTGGTCATCCTTCCGATACGGATAAGGGTGACGCTGCTGACTATGCTGGCCCGGTCTTCGTCTACGCTAAACAGCAATGCACGAAGTGGGGCGGGTCTGTGAATGACACGCAATGGACCAGCCCGCGACAGCAATGCGGCGCAGTTACTGCCGATTGATCCACTGAAGTTCAAATATGGTAGCCCTGAGGCGCGTGTCCGATGGGTCGAGTGACTGATCCGCGCTCCATGGCTTCGGCGTAGTCGACGGGCATCCGGTTCATGACGGTCTGGTCGGCCGGCAGGGGCCTGCCGATCAATAACTCATCGATCTTGGTGGGGATTACGGGAGGGTGGGGTCGTGCCCGGCGATCGCGGCGAGTTGTTGTGCCGTGGTCACGGTGAGGGCGCCGGCCGGGACCTTGTGCCCGAGCGCGGTGAGCACGGGGGTGACCTCCTGGAGGGTCGCGCCGATTCTGCTCTTGGCCAGGCTGGTCGCCTCGGCGAGAACGGCGTTCGTCATGGACCAGCGCCTCTTGAGGAGGAAGACGACAAGCTGGTCGGAGACGGAGAGCCGTCTGCCGCCGGCGCCGGGGCCGCCGTTGGGGCGTTTCCCGGGCAGGAAGATCGGCGGGTGCTCGGCACGCCAGGCTCGGTAGCGGACGGCGAGATCGTCAAAGGCGGCGGGCTCGAGTTCGGTGAGGCTGGGGTGCCGCAGCCAGGTGGGGAGCTTGTCCCCGGTGGGAAAGCGCCCGAACTCGGCGCTGGGCGGGGGCGGTTTGGGAGCGAGCGGTTCGGGGCGCAACGTGTAGTTCCACGTGCCGTGCCACTCGTGCGGCGTCAGGGGCAGGCGCTCCATGACGGTGTCGGGGACGGTGACGCCGGTGGGGTAGGCGCCGGGGTCGAGCTCGGCGTGGACGGACAGCCCGCTGCGTGTCGTGGTCGCTCCGATGGTGCTGACGACGACTTCGTGGCTGGTCAGGGGCCTGCCACGCCAGTTGATGCTGATCTGTGAGAACAGCCGGTGCTCTATTTTGTTCCAGTGTGTCCTGAATGCAGAGGGGAATTCGATGTAGGAAGAATTTCTTGAAGCAGTGCTGCGTGACCGATGAAGGATTGGCCCTTCGAAGTCGCCCTGCGGGGGGAGGCTTCAAACCGCGTGTGTCACGAACGCAGAGGGGAGTCTCAGGTAGGAGAGCTTCACGATGCGGTGCTGTGCGAGAGATGAGGGATTTGGCCCCTCGGTGCCGTCCTGCGGGGGATGGTGTCAAACCGCCACATGCTGCGTTGGTTAACGACCGTCGTGGTGAGCGATGTGGAAAAGGCGGCGGTAGAGCCGTCAGGTGGGGATCAGGAAGACGAACGCAAGTGAATCGCTGCGGAAGTGTCGTTAGGAGATAAGTGACATCAGAACCGGAGATTTGTGGTTGCTCCGGGATGAGTCTGGCAGGTGTCCCGTTTACTGGCCAGGCGGTGTCCGGCACGGAGGCGACGTGAGCCTGATCTGCGGCTTTCGCATGGAACGTGAGAAGGCATGTCCCGATACAGCCGCTTGACTGATATGGGTGGCGAGAGGAAGCGACCCAAGCGGAGGAACCGTGAGGGTTTGAGTACCGACGCGGGGTGTGCTGGCGGACCGGCTCGTAGTAGTGAGGAACCCTTTGTAATGAAGGGGGAGCGAAGGGGCCGGGTCATCCGTGACTGTTTGTTCGTTCGGTCAACCGGAAGTTCTCCGGGAGGAGCTGGGTGGACCAGTTGAAATCATCAGGCAAGCCGTTTGAGATCTCGAAGTGGGAGGTTCAGGAGGCGTACGAGAAGGTAAAGGCCAACAAGGGTGCGTCGGGGGTGGACGGGCGCTCCATCGAGGACTTCGAGAAGGATCTGAAGGGTAACCTCTATCGGATTTGGAATCGTTTGTCCTCGGGGAGTTATTTTCCGCCTCCGGTGAAGGGTGTGGAGATCCCGAAGTCGCATGGTGGTGGGGTTCGTTTGCTCGGTGTGCCCACCGTGGCTGACCGAATCGCTCAAACGGTGGTGGCCCGGCGTCTTGAAGAGAAGGTCGAACCGATCTTCCATCAGGATTCCTACGGCTACCGTCCTGGGCGGTCCGCGTTGGATGCGGTCGCGGCATGCCGGAAACGCTGTTGGAAGTTTGACTGGGTGATTGATCTGGACATTCAGAAGTTCTTCGACAGCGTGCCATGGGGTCTTGTCATCAAAGCGGTTCAGGCTCACACCGATCTCCCCTGGGTAGTGCTGTATGTGCGGCGGTGGCTTGAGGCGCCGTTGCAATTGCCCGACGGGACCTTGCAGCAGCGCGATCGCGGAACCCCACAGGGCTCTGCGATTTCGCCTGTGCTGGCTAACCTGTTCATGCACTATGCGTTTGACGTGTGGATGGCCCGGGAATATCCGGGGGTCCCGTTCGAACGGTACGCAGACGACGGTGTTGTGCACTGCGTCAACGAGAGCCAGGCCCGGAGTCTGCGGGCGGCAATCAGGGCGCGAGCTTTCTCACGGTGCGGGCTTGATCAGGTCGAGTGCGTGGTCGGGATGTGACCGGTAGTGATCGACTGCGGCGGCGTGGTTGCGCCAGCCGGCGAGTTCGGCGAGCGCGAGGACGGTGTTGCGCAGGCTGGCCATGGCGCGGGGCGCGTTGCCGGTGCGGATCTTCGAGGCGTCTTCGCGCAGGGTCACGTCGCGCAGGTGGTGCAGGGCTTCCACGCCCCAGTGCTCGCGGATGTGTTCGCCGAGCTGGGCGGCGGTGACCTGGTGCATCGTCAGATCGGTCAGGGCGTAGACCCGTTCGAGGGTGAGCTTGCCGGTGGCCAGGACGCGCCGGCGGCGCACGGTCTGCAGGACCTGGTCGGCGTGGGGAAGGGGAGGCCGGGGACGGTGGCCGCCTTGAGACGACGGATCTCGTCGCGGCCGTGCGCGGTGGCGCGGGTCTTGTCCATCAGCGGGATCTCGTGCCAGGGCAGGTGTTTGAGCTGGGCGTGCAGGGTGGGGTGGTTGCCCTTGATCAGGGCGATGTAGTGGGCGTTCTTCTCCTCGACGAGGAAGCGGGCGTGGTCGTGCTGGGTGAGCAAGGCGTCGAAGGTGACGACCTTGCCGGTCAGGTCCACAGGTTCGAGCAGGGGACGGAAAGCAGAGATCTCGTTGCTCTTGGAGTCGACCTGGCGCTGGGCGATGACGGTGCGGGTGCCGTGGACGCAGGCGGCGAGCAGGTGGACCGCGCGGCGTCCGCGGGGGCGCGAGCCGCGCACGGTTTTGCCGTCCACCGCGACGGCCTCCCGCTTGACCAGGCCGTCTTCTGGGGCCGGGGCACTGAGAGGGTCGCAGTGCTGTAGCTGCACCCAGGCGCCCAGGGCCTGGTCGAGGGCGTCGCCATCGAGGCGGGCGAGCAGGCGGGCCAGCGTGCAGGTGCGCGGGATGCCCCGGGCCAGGCCGATCCGCTCGCGCAGGGCCGGGTCGAGTCCGGCGGCGAAGCGGACGATGCCGACCCAGGTCGAAGCCCCGGCGAGCACGGCCGTAGTGCACAGCACCAGCAGGGCTCCGAGCCGGTATCGGCGGCCGCGGACCCGGCGTGGGTCGGGCAAGCGATCCAGGACATCGGCCAGGCCGACCAGGCGGTCAGCTTCCTGGCCGGAGGTGTCCGGCAGGCGGTCGTGGTGGCGGGTGACAGTGGAGATCAGGAAGGATGGCATGCGGACGCGGCTTCGGTTGTGATCAACGGCTTCAGACACCTTGATCATCCGAGGCCGCGTCTCGTTTCACCAACACCGTGGAACCGACAACACACCTACTCCGTCACAACCGTGACGTCTCGCCACCCGAGAACGCTCGAGCCCTGATCTCGATGGCACGTTCATCGTGCGCCCGGAGCCCTTCAAGAACCCTTACCAAGGGGCGGAACGACGAGGAGGTGAACATGTCTTCCGGCCGCTCACCCTGTGCCAGAAACACGGGCACGATCAGTGTTGCAATCTTTCCCTGCCCGGGTTTCTGGCGCAGGGCCCGGCCGATTGCCTGGACGATATCGACTGCGGACCCTTTGGGGTCCAACAGGGCCACGCTGTCCACTGCTCGAATATCCACACCCTCGTTCAGAACACGACAATTCGAAAGGACCGCATGCCCTGCCCTGCGCCCGAAATCAGCGAGCACGGAGCGCCTGTGGTCTGCCTCGTGCTCGCCGCTCAGCCAGTCGGCCCACACCTTCTCCGGATACCTGTCGGGGTCGGATGTGTGCAGGCGCTGCGCGACCCGGGGGAGCCCTTTCGCGAAGGCCGAGGCCTCTATGGTCCGGTGATGGAAAGTGATGGTGGTCTGCAGCTGATGCGCCGCCATCGTTTCCAGCAGCGCGGCCTGCAGCGCCCCCATCCGCTCACCCCGCAGCTGCTCCTCGCGTTTTTCGTCGCTGGCGAGGCGGGTGGGGGTGACGACGGGGTCGGTCAGTTCGACGACCACAATTTGATAGCGCGCCAGGAGCCCCCGGGATACCGCGGACGCGAGCGAGAGCTCGTAGACCACGGGCCCGTAGATTTTGGGGTCGTCCATGGAGCAGGCCAGCTCCTGCGGCAGGGGATCCCGCATGTTCTCGAAGCCTGCCTGGCGCTTTGCCCACTGGGCCCGGGGCGGGCGTTCCTTCCAGATGCGGGGTGTGGCGGTCATGTAGAGCCGGCGCATCGCTGGGATGACGTCCTGGTCATGGATCGCGGCCCACGCCTTCCCTGCCGATCCACTGGTCCGGTGGGCTTCGTCCACGACCACGAGGTCGAAGACGTCCATGGGAAGCCCGTACGCACCCTCGTGGGCTTCGGCCAGTACCGGCAGCGAAGCGTAGGTGGCGTAGACGGTCACGGGTCCGCGGCCGTGCCAGAGCGCCAGTTGTGGCGGGCTGGTTGTGGACCGCACGTCCAGGTCCCACAGATGCGGGTCGTCATCCAAGGAGCACACCGCCACCGCCGGACCCGTATGCCCGGCCAAGCGCCATTCCCGCACGGTCTGCGTCAGCAGATCCAGGGTCGGCAGCAACACGAGAACCCGTCCATTACGCGCGAGCCGCAGCGCGGAATGCGCGGCGATGAACGTCTTTCCCGTACCGCACGCCGCCACTACCGTGGCCCGCAGCCCATTACGCGGAATCCGCTTCCCCGGAGGAATATCAAGACCGCGCACCACAGCGTCAACGGCTTCAACCTGATGAGGTTGCGACACCGCGGGTGGTTGTCGTTTGGCCGCTGGGGTAGTTGTCATCGCGGGTTGTTGTCGTTGTTGCTGGTCAGGGTGGGTCTTCTCCTGGTGGTGTCATTTTGATGCGGTGTGTTCGGTGTCATCGGTGTGCGTTGTCGCTGGACAGCGGGGTGTGGTGTCTGTGGGGTGTGGTTGGCGTCCGGGCTCGTGGGTGGCCGTTGTTGTCCGGTTTCAGATCCCTGCCATCGACTTGTCGAGTACCCCGCCGATCGCGCCGTACAAGCTGCACTTTGCGGAGTGTCCGGACCTTCTTCGGAGTGTGAAGCCGAGCAGGCTGAAGGCGAGGAAGAGCCCTCCTTCGACTGCGGCGACGACTGGGTTGTAGATGAAGTACACGAAGGCGGCGACTCCCAGCCAGACCACGATGGGCAGCATTGAACCCCGGAGAACAGTGCCGAGGCCGACGGACGCCAGGCCGTCCGGCAGCACCCGTTTGTTCCACAGTTCGATGTGGTCGCGCGTCACGCAGTGCTCGTCGGTCATGCCCTGATCAGATCACCCGAGCACTGATCTGCGTGGTGATGAGTCAGAGACCGGGCTGCCAGGGGTGTGGCGGGGGTCCGGGGGCCGGTCTGGGGGCCTTGTACCGCAGGTCATTGGCCGTTGTCTCTGGTTCGCGGCTTTTAGTCCTGTAGTGAGTTTTCTGGCGGTGTCATGGGGATGAGCCGTTTTGTTGGCCGGGGGCGGGCCGGGGTGGTGGTGTGCGGTGGCTGTGCTGCCGGAAGACGACGGGCTGGTCGGTGGGGTACTCCCGTCCAGGTTGGGGCGTGAGGGCGCGGTTGCCCGTTTGATGGCGTTGGACGCCCAGGGTGGGCTGACGTCGGCTCATGTGCGTTTGGTGGCGTCGGGGCTCGGGGTTTCGGTCCGCACGGTGCGCCGTTGGGTTGAGGCGGCCCGTAGCCAGGGTCGGACGGGGCCCCTGCCGCGGCCGCATTTCACGGTCACCCCTCACGTGCGGGCGGTTTTGGCGGTGTGGGGCGGAAACGTGGCTGCGGTGCACCGGGAGTTGCTTTCTGAGGCCCGGGCGGCCGGGGATTCGGAGGCGGTGCCGTCGTTGGCGACGTTGCAGCGTGCGGTAGCGCGCGACCTTTCCGCGGGGGAGCGGGCTGGTTTGCGTGGAGGCGAGGCTGCCAGGCGCCGGTATGACGTGTACGGGAAGCGCCCCGCGACGCATCGGAACGCCTGTTGGGAGGGTGATCACAAGCGGCTTCCGGTGCGGGTGGACCTGGAGGGGTCCGCGGCGTGTCCGTGGGTGACGTGGTTCATCGATGTCGCGACGAAGGTGATCGTGGGGGTGGCCCTCACTCCGCATCAGCCGGCCCGGGACGCGGTGCTGGCGGCGCTGCGGACGGGGATCAGCCGCGCCGAGCCCTACGGGCCGTGCGGTGGTCTGCCGACCGTGGTGCGGGTGGACCGCGGCAAGGAGTTCCTGTGCCGGACGGTGGAGCGTGCGCTGGGCGCGTTCGCGGTCCCGGTGGATGATCTTCCGGCGTACAAGCCGTACCGGAAGGGCACCATCGAGTCGTTGAACGGTGCGGTGGAGGAGATGCTGCTGGTCTCGCTGCCGGGCTATACGCATCGTGCTCGCCCCGCGGAGGTGTACCGCCCGGATCGGGTGGAGGATCTGCTCTCGTATCCGGACTTCGTGAAGGTGCTGCTGGACTGGGTGGCGTGGTGGAACACCGAGCATCACCCTGCGGGTCTTGCGGACGGGCTGACGCCGTTGGTGGCGTGGGAGTCGGATCCGACTCCGGTCGAGGAGGTGGCGGAGGAGCGGCTGGCGTTCTTCGCGCTGGAGGACGACGGCCGGCAACGGAAGATCACGACGAAGGGGATCAGCTGGCGGCGCCGTGCCTATATCGCGCCGTGGATGGCCGGGAACGTCGGCACGCTGGTCCGCCTGCGGTATCTGCCGCACTATGACGGGCAGATCGAGGTGTTCGCCGCCGAGGAGTGGGGCCGACATCTGGGGACGGCCTATCTGGCCCAGGCGGCGACGCTGGAGCAGCGCCGCGCGCTGAGTTCGGTCAGGGAGCAGAAGGCCCGCGGACTGAAGGCGGATTTGAAGGCGGCGGAGAAGCTGCGCCGGACCCGGTATACGGCAACGACCACGGCTTCCGCTCCCCGTCCGCGGCGCACGGTCACCTCCGGTCAGGCCGAAGCGGAGATCGCCCGGGCGAAAGCGACGGATCTGGCGGCCCGTGCACTGCCGGACTTGATCCCGCCGAGGGAGCCCCCGTCCTCGTGGGCGCGCCCGATTCTCCGCCCTCGGCGGGCGGCCGACTCGCAAACGGACGCTGGGCAAGCGGCTGACTGCGGGCCGCCTGAAGTGGCCGGCGTACCTGGGAACAGCGAGGAGCGTTGAGGAATGGCGACTGCTGAACGTAAGGGCCGGCTGCCCCGGGAGCGGGAGGACCACTTCATGCGTCTGCCGGGAGCCCAGGTGGTCTCGACGCGTGCCCTGCTGATGGTGCGGGAGAACATCCGCGCCGCGATCGAGGCGCGGGCGATGATCTGTATCTACGGGCAGGCAGGCCGGGGCAAGTCCTTGGCGGTGAACACCTCGCTGCGTGAGCTCGCGCCGAAGCTGACGCGCCGGATCCAGTTCCGGGCGCGCCCCTCCACCCGAGACCTGCGCCACGAGCTGTTCCACGCCCTCGGCCTGCAGGGCCGCCCGCCGGCGCAGCCGATTGAGTTCGACCGGATGCTGCGCGGCGCTCTGGAGGAGACGCATGTCCTGGTCTGCACCTTTTGGGGTTGCACCCAGGGCTGTCTGCACCGTTGTCTGTACGGGTGCGCCCGGGGTTGCACCGGAGGTACTGCCGGAGGTGTGAACCTCCCTTTCCGCGAACGGGCTGTTTGCGCAGGTCAGACCCCGTGGGTAAGCCCGATTTGGGCGCCGACAGACCCCAGTTCACCGCCGTCCTGGCCGGCATCAAGGTACGCGGCCCGGTCGGCCGCCCCCGCACTCGCCCGGACGCCGTCGCCGGCGACAAGGCATATTCTTCCCGCGCCAACCGCGCCCACCTGGGCAAACGCAACATCAAGGCCGTCATTCCGGAGAAGAAGGACCAGGCCGCGAACCGCAAGGAGAAGGGACGCCGGGGCGGACGGCCCGTCAGCCACGACGTCGATCTTTACAAGGAGCGCAACAGCGTGGAGCGTTGCATCAACAAGATCAAGGACTGGCGCGGCCTCGCCACCCGCTTCGACAAGACTTCCGCCAGCTACCTCGCAGGGCTCCACCTACGCGGCTCCCTCATCTGGATCCGCAGCCTCCGCCCCACCGAGTGATCTCAACTCAGAAGAGGCCCTAGGAGGAACCAGTGTCATACCCGCAACTGCTCACCCCCGAGGAGAAGCTCGCCGACGCGAAGAAGCTGTTGAGCCTCCCGCGTATCGTCGTGATCTGCGGCTCCACCCGCTTCATGACCGAGATGACCGAGGCCGATCTGCGGGAGACCAAAGCCGGAAAGATTGTCGTCAAACCGGGCTGTGACCTGAAGTCGCCGCACGAACTTTGGTCCGATCCTGTCGAGGCCGAGGCGCTGAAGGTTCGACTCGACGATCTGCACCGGGCGAAGATCCGGCTCGCTGATGAGGTGCTCGTAGTCGGCGACTACATCGGAGACAGCACCCGAGCCGAAATCGCCTACGCCCGGTCGCTGGGCAAGCCCGTGCGGTTCACACACCCCGAAGTCGACCCTGACGCCTGACCGCCCGCTGCCACCTCGACAACCAGGGCCGGCAGCCCGCCGCCTGACCGTCTCGCGGTGGCTTCGGCCGCCGCCCACCCCACACCCTCCGCAGGCATCCCTTGGAATTGATCATCTAGTGCTCTGACCGGGAAGGTTCGCCGGGTGGCTGGGAGGGTGGATGGCGTGCGACGACGGAGATCTGCCCAATAGGATCTTGAGCCCAGGCACGGAGGAGGGCGACGATGGAACAGCCGCGGATACGCCTCGGCAACGATGATGCGTGGCTGGAACTGGCTCGGACCGGCTCGGACAGCTGGCAGGTCACGGCGGATTGGTGCTCCTGGCTGACAGCTGACTTCACTGCGGATCTCAGCGCTGCGGAGGTCGTGGACTTCGTGGCGCGGATACTCTCTCGCCTGCGCGCGCCGTCGGGTGTGCGCTTTTCGGCGGCGGTGACTCCCGGTCGGAACAATCCGCTGACGTTGAAGGCGGAGCCAGTCGGGGACGGTTTCGCCTTTTTCGTGCGCCTGACTCCCAACGGTGACGACGACGTGTGTCATTTGCAGATGGAGATCGATCCGATCGCCACGGTGGAACTTCGTGAGACATTCAGTGCGCTGCACGCGGCGCTGGTGGTCTGACCGCCTGGAGCATTTAGGTCAGGCCGCCGTCGTAAGCGGGCGTCCGCCACAGCCGGTCGGGATGTCGTAGTTCGGCCCAGACCGAACCCGCGGTAGGGCGGATGCCGAGCGGGCCGAACTCGTCGAACGCGAAGACCCGGTCCGGAAAGCGGTCCAGGACGTGCTCGATGCGGTCGAGTTTGGTGTCGCGTTCCGGGTCCGGGGACTCCTTCCAGGTCTTGGTGCGCTGGAAGGTGATGCCGCGGCGGGCGAGCAGGCAGCGTAATGCTTCGCGGCCGATGCGGATCATCCGGCCGTGGACTTTGCGCAGGTAGGAGACAAGTTTGCGCAGCGACCAACGGGTGAAGGGTGATGAGGCTCTTTGAAATCGGCCAGGGCTGCTTTTTTCCCAGATGGTCTGGTGTGGGGAGGTTGGGGAGTACGAGCGTGTGTCACCACGGTCGGCTTGGCCATCACACAGCTGCGGGCCTGTGTAGCTTTGGCCAGGACACCGATCCTTGGGGAGGGGAAGATCGTGCATGACTTGGGAGGCGTTGCGGTTCGCGTCCTGCGCTGGGTCGGCGCCGGGATAGTCGCCGCGCTGGAATATGTGAACCTCCGTGACGGCCTTCGAGGGTTCAAGCGTGACGTGCAGCGCGGAGCCCGCCGGTCGCGCTGAGGAGTTCTTCTGCTGGATGTGGCCCCTCGTGATCGGTGACGGTCAGGTGTTGTCGGTGTAGTAGACGCGGAGGATGCCGTCGATGTCGTTGACGGTGTCCGAGATGCTGATGGTGTCGATCCAGCGGTGTCCGACGTGGGAGTCCTGGCAGATGCGCGTATGAGGCTCGGTGCCGGACCGCCAGGGCTCGGGCCCGGCTCACAGACGACGCGGCCCGGGACTGCGCGGCCGCGAAGTCCAGTCGGCCGTCCCGCCAGATAACGGCTTCGCCGTCGAGTACTGTGCCCGGCCGGAGTTCCATGCCGGCCACGGCCAGGTCCATCCAGTACTGGGTGACAACCCTGCCGGACCGGGCGTACAGGAACACGGTGTCGTCAGTGCGGCGCAGCACGGTCCTGTGACCGTCGAACTTGGGCTCGTACCACCAGTCCGGTCCGTCCGGCAGGGTCGGTACGGCGCGGGCCAGCGCCACCTTGATTGGGAACTCCACACACCGATCCTGCGAGCCCTGCCCCGAGCCGGCGCGCCGTACAGTCCGTCTGGCCTACGCCTGCCTCCGTGGTGCAGATCTGACACGCCTTAATATCCGGCTCGCAGCTTCTGTTCCTCCTTCACCAAGTTCGCGGATCCGGTTCCGGACGTCACCCACAGCCGCCGCGCCGGATCTGGCCCACGTCCCCCTGGTCGGCCGGATCGCCGCCGGCGTGCCGGGGTCACGCTACTGGCGGCTGGCTGGACGGGGCGGCCTGGTCGGCGGGCTGGTCCAGCTGTTGCTGGCGGCGCCGCTGTTCGTTGCGGTGGTCTTCGACGCGCTGGGTGAACAACTTCAGCGCCTCGTCTTCCCGGCCGGGGCCGAATTCACTGTAGGGGCCGATGCCGAGGGTGACGGTGTTGGCCTCCTGCTCGATGGCGTCGGCGGTCTGCTGGAGGAAGTAGCTGCGCTCGCGGAACTTGTAGTAGCCGGTGAACATCGCGGCCACCGTGATGGCGAAGCTGATCCCGGTCAGGGTGACGCTCTGCCAGGTCAGCTCCTTGCCGGTGTCCAGCGCCGCGATCGTGGTCGTGGAGGCTGAGCCGATCATGATGAGGGACTGCAGGCTGTTGTGGACCGCCGGTACTTGCGGCTGTCGGCCTGGTACTGCTCGACCGCGGTGGCGACTTCCTCGCGGTAGAGGTCGCGCCGGTCGTCCAGGGCGGGGCGCCGGTCGGCCTTCTGCTGCCACAGCTGCTCCTGCGCGGACGCGAGCTGCGCCTCCGCGCGCTGGAGGGTGGGCAGGTCCCGCCCGGCGAAGTGCACCCCGACCAGCGCCAGCAGGGACAGCAGGGACAGCAGGAGCAGGCTGCCGCAGATCAGATCGCCCAGGACGAACCGCGCCGGGTCGCCAGCGGTGAGCGCGGCGATGCCCGTGCCGATGACGGCGGTGAGTAAGGACAGCCAGCTGACCGCCCACCCGGCGCGCCAGATGCGGTCCAGCCGCCGGCGTCGGGCGAGCTTCTCCTGTGCGTCGATGACGCGGTTGGTGGTCACCACGTAGATCCGTTCGTCGGCGTCCCGCTTGCGGGCGCTGATCAGTTCGTCCGCGTCCCGCATCCGGCGAGGCGCGTCGTCGTCAAAGTTCCGTGCCACGGGCGAGTCAGCGGGCAAACGCTTCGGTCAGGCGCACGCTGTAGCCGTCCTCTTCCATCAGCACGACGGTGACGCCGAACGGGTCGGGATGGTCCAGCTCGATCGGCGTGAAGGCGAAATTCACCGCGGCCTGGATCGGCGGCACCAGTTCGCCGCCGGGCTGTGGCGCGGGAGCCGGCCGCCAGTCGGGAGCGGCCGACGCCCACCCCTCGGGGCTGCGGGACAGGAGCTGCTCGCTGTAGGGGAACTGGTGCAGGACGTGCCCGTCATGCGTGGCGAGCACCATGTTCAGGCACGGTGCCGGGCCGACGATGGGCAGCTGGCAGGCGGTGGCGACGTCGTGGGTCTCCCAGGCGAGGACGACCTCGTCCGCGCCGGCCGCCGCGGCGATGTTCGCGAGCTCCGCGATCCCGGCGAGCGCGTCCTCGCCAACCTTGAGCGGGCGCACCCAAATCAGCCCGACCAGCTCGCCGCGCACCAGCGGCATCATGACCGGCCGCGGCACGGCCCCCTCCCCGAGCCCTGCGGTGTACGCCTCCTTCATCACGTCGACCAGTGCGTTCCACATCCGCGCTTCCACGGAAGCCCCCCCTTTGTCTGCCGATCCGATCACCGCACCCTGCCACGGGGTTGAGGCCGTGTCAGCGGGATGATCAGCCAGCTCCCGAAGGCGTGGGCCTGACCCGCTCAACCTGGCTCCGGCCCGCGCTCTGTGCCGTCGCCATGCCGCAGCTCATGTCTGGCACTCCCATACGTGCAACGCGCGGTGCAACGCGCGGTGAAACGCACGGCTGCAACGCGGGTGCGTTGCGGCCCTGAGCTGCACAGAAGGCCGGTTCGGAAGGGTTGGGAGGGCTGTTGCACCTCGTTTCAGTCTGCGCGATTGGCGTGCGATCCGTGGCGCGATTCAATGAGCGATTGGCGTGACCTCTGTGTCCACTGATGAGGCCAAGCTGTTCAGCGCTGTCGATGCGCTGCTGGAGCAAGTCGCGCAGGGCGATCTGCCGGTCTCCGCGTAGCGCAAGAGGCTGCGGGAGGCGGCGGGGCTGAGTCAGGCGCAGATCGCCAAGGCGCTGGAGGCCCGCCGGGAAGCGGTGGGGAACTGGGAGACAGGGAAGACCGAGCCGCGGCCGCCGAAGCGCGCCGCGTACGCCCGGCTGCTGGAGGGTCTCGCCACCCGCTTCCCCGCCCCGGCCTCCGACGCGACCGCCGCCGACCCGGCGCCGGCGGTCCCGGAGGCGTTCACCGGCCCGACCCCGGAGCCGGTCCCAGCACCCGCCGCCGCTGCGCCGTCGCGGCCAGAGGCGAGCCACGCCGCCAGGCCGACGTCGTCGCGGCGCCCGGGTGCGAAGAAGGCGGCGGCGAAGAAGACCACGGCGGCCGCCGTCGACCCGCGGTTCGAGAACGGCCCGCTCACCGTCGTCGACTGCGACACGGACGGGCAGGTGTCCGCGTACTGCGTCGGCGGTCTCGTCCTGGACGTGCCCGCCAAGAGCATCCCGGCGCTGGTGGAGTGGACCCTCGCGGAGGCCCGGCTCGGGCAGCCGCGGCTGCACCGCAACGGCAAGGACGCCGACCCGATCCTCGTCCTGATGCCGTCCGCGCTTCAGCGCTACGGCCTGCCCGCCGCCCTGTCGGAGGAGGAGCGGCGGGCCGGACGCCTCCCTGCCGGGCACAAGGTCATCAAGCAGGTGGAGCGCGCCAACTGGCAGTTGACCAAACGGGGCTTCGGCCCGTGGGCGCGGATCTACCGCCCGGCCGAAGGGTCGAAGCGCAACTGCGTCCAGCTGTGTATCCCGGCCTGGAACGCCCTGGACGTCCGCGAGTGGGACGACCGCGACGCCCCGCTGCTGCCCACCATGGGCGCGGCGGACCTGGCCCGGTTCCTGGGCACGTACGCGACGCGGGTGATGACGCCGCGCGGCACCACGGCCGTCACGGGCCTGGAGCTGATGGTGGCGCTGCACCCGCCGACGATGGCGGTACGGGACGAGGAGACCGGCGGGTGGAAGCCGGGCGGCGGCCCGGCGCCGGGCGCGCTGACGGCCGTGTACGAACCGGTGGAGTGCGAGGTCCCCGACGGGCACCCCCTGCTCAAGGGCAAGTTCGCGCGCCACCACCAGCGGACCCCTGCCGAGATGCTGATGGAGGAGTCCTTCGACTGGTGCCGGCCGCTGACGGACGCGGAGTGCATGAAGAGTCACGTCGTCGGCATCGACGTCAACATGGCGTTCGCCGCAGCCGCGAACCGGCTCACCGTCGGCCTGGGCGCGGCCACGCACCTCCAGCACCCGCAGTTCGACCCGAAACTGCCCGGCTCCTGGCTGGTCGACCTCTCCCACATCGCCTTGGACGAGCGGCTTCCCAACCCGTTCACGGCGAAAGGCACCCGCCCGGAGGGCCCGGCCTGGTACGCCACGCCCACCGTCGCGTACGCGGTGGAGCTCGGTGCCCAGGTCCAGCCGATCGAGGCGTACGTCCGTTACGAGCACGGCGGCTACCTGGACGCCTGGTACCAGCGGCTGCGCAACGCCTACATGGAGACCATGGCCGACCTCGGCGTCGTCTCCGGCATGGAGGAGCAGGCGTTCCTGGAGGCGATGGCCGCCTCCAAGAGCGTCGACCCCGAGATGGCCCTCGTCCTCAAGGCAATCAAGGCGACGGCGAAGGGCGGCATCGGCAAGCTGAGGGAGCGGCCGCGCGGTACGCCGATGTACGAGCCGTGGCCGGCCCTGGAGCGCAAGGAGTGGCGCCCCGACATCCGGGCCGCCGTGCTGGCAACCTCCCGGATCAACATGCACCGCAAGATGATGAAGGTCGCGCCGGCCGCCGACCTGTACCCGGTCGCGATCGGCACGGACTGCTTCGTCTACCCGTCCGACGGACCGAGCCCGCTGGACTTCCTGCCGCACACCGAGGACGGCAAGCCGCTGCCCGGCGCCTTCCGGCTCGGGGTGTCGCCCGGGATGGTCAAGCACGAGGGCACCCAGACCACCCTGTGGGCCGAATCCCAGTACGAAAAGCACGGCCTGGTGAACATCGCCCGCCTCATCAAGGACGGCGGCAATGCCGCCGACGACGGGGAGTAGACCATGGTGGACCAGCTCGGGGACAGCCTCGACCGCGCGGTGGAGCAGGCGTTCACCCGCCCGATCCCGAAGTCCGCACAGGCGCAGATGAAGTACCTGGTCAAGCAGCTCAAGGGCACCAAGGCCGTCGCCCAGGCGCTCGGGGTGTCCCAGCGGACCGTGGAACGGTACGTCGCCGGGAAACTCAAGCGGCCCCGCAAGGACCTCGCCGCCCGCATAGAGCGCGAGGTCAAGAAGCGATGGCAGCCGCAGATCCGGGAGAAGGCAAAGAAGAAGGCGGCGTCCACGGACGGCATCGTCGTCTCCACCCAGGCAAGGTTCGGGTTCACCGCCGCCCCGGGCACCACCGACGACGCCCGCATCCGGCACATCACCCAGGCGCTGTCCCCGCAGTGGGCGCAGCGCCTCTTCGAGGCCCGCGACGCCGGCGCCACCGAACAGCAGCTCCTGGACATTGCCGCGCAGGGCCTGGGACACCACTACTTCCGCGACAACGGACGCCGCGCCCACGACCTGGACGTGGAGTTCACCGACGTGGAGGAGATCGAGATCACCCTGTAGCCCGGCCACGCACCAGGGCCCCGAACCGCACCGGCGGCGGTTCGGGGCCCTGCTCGTGCCCGGGTCAGCCGGTGGCGGCCTGCCGGTCGGCCACCGCCTTCCGGGCCTGCTGCAAGTCCTCGTACGTTGCGGCCTGCAGCGTCTCCATTCGGGCGAGCGCCTTCGTGGTGTCGTCCTTCTTCATCGCACTGCCGGCGAACTCCAGCAGCAGCTCCACCATCGCGTGACTCTTCCAGTGCCTCAGTTCCGCCTCGTTCAGCAGCTCCGGACCGCCAGTCAACATCAGGTCCACCAGTCGCCCCCGGGCCCGCCACTCCCGACGCCGACGCCACCAGCCCCCGCCCGGCCGGTTCAGGTCCCGCACCTTGCGGATCAGCTCCACCATGGCCCGGATCTGCGTCTCCTGCTCGGGCGTCGACTGCCGCCCCGAGCCGTCAGAGAGCGCCTGCACGGCCTCCTGGACGGCGTCACCGTCCTCGCCCGCACCGGTGGCCGCTCAGCTGCTCCACAGCCTTCCTGAGCGACGCTTGCGCCGCCTCTGTGTCGTTGTCTTCGGACACGCTCACCCCTTCTTCTCCGAAACGCGCAGCATGCCCGGCGGGCGGCGCCCCGGGCAACGGGCGGCCCGGCCGGGCGCGACGGCGTTCCTACTGCGGGTCCGCCTCACCCGGAGCATCCGACGCACGCCGGGAACGGATGACGCCCGGCAGCTGACGGGAGCAGGCGACCGGGATGAAGAACAGCCCGACCATGCCGAGCCCGGTCACCGCAGCGCTCAACAGGCCCACCGACACCGACGGTTCATCGACCGAAGCCACCCCGCAGAACACCGACGTGACGGCGACGAACACCAGCGACGCGGCGATCCACGGCTCCCGAAGCAGAGACCGGGTGCGGGCCACCACGCTCATCCACCACGTCCAGCCCGCCATCACGCAGAACAGCACGGCCGCCGGCGGCAGCAGGACGGGCGGCGCCCACCGCGCGACGTCGCCGCGGGGCAGCTGCTGCCCGGCCTGGTGGCCGACCTGGACCAGCCACACCAGGTACACCGGCACCTCCACCGCGGTCACCACCCACATCAGGATCCGCAGCCCCCGTAACGCGCCCCGCTCGCTCATCCCTACGTCCTCCCCCTCGATCATCAGGTCCAGGGGAACGTACTGGCCCGGCATCCGTGCCCACCAGGGCGCCGTCACCCGCAAGGGTGGAGATCAGCCGCCGGGGTGCGCGCCGACGCGGTCCTCTGTCCACAGGCCCGCCGGGATGTGCTGATCCTGGATCCACCGTGTGAATCCTGATCTTCGTTTTCGGGTGGGATTCCGGTGATGTTTTTGCGTTTGGGTAGCACATCTTGCCGGGTGGCCGTCC
>NZ_JBITER010000076.1:0-17540 GCF_044455345.1 Streptomyces sp. NPDC051286
GCGGCCCAATACCTCCTCGGCGGCCCCCTCCCCCGGGCCCCCCCCCCCCAACCCTTTTACCAAAACCCCCCAGCGGCCCCCCCCGCGGCGGGGGGGGGGGGGGGGGCCCCCCCCCCCCGCGCCTGCTCACGGGCGAATAGTTGCTTGTACGTACGCGCTGAACCCGAACGAGCCGCCAGTCTCGGGCTCAACGCCACAGGGGAAACCGCACCAATTCACTCGAACCTTCCACTGAGCCACGGCGGCGCTCAGTCCTCGCCGGCGTCGTCATCGTCCGGTTCCGGCGCATCCGGGTCTCGCAGAGGCGGTAGGCCCTCACCCGGGACGGACGCGGCGAAGTGCGATCCGGATAGCCTGTTGCCTCTTGTGCGCGCCGAAAACGGTGGAGAGGTGGTTGCCGTTGGGCGAGAGGACGAGAAGACGTGGATGTGTATGAAGCTGTGGACAGCCGCCGGGCTGTGCGGGCGTTCAGCGATGAGCCGGTATCCAAAGAGATACTCGAACGGGTGCTGGCTGCAGCGACGCGGGCTCCGTCGAGTGGGAACCTCCAGCCGTGGCATGTATATGTCGTGACTGGTGAGCCCTTGGCCGAACTGAAGAGGCGCGCGACGGCCAGGGCACTGGCGGGAGACACGGGTGATGAGCGGGAGTACCCGATGTACCCCGCCGAACTGACCTCGCCGCATCTGGACCGCTTTTCCGCCGCGGCTGCCCAGCGGTACAAAGCGCTGGGAATCGAGCGCGACGACCCCGACAGGCCCATGAAGATCGCCGCCTTGAACTCGGAGGCGTTCGGGGCGCCGGTCGTCCTGTTCTGCTACCTCGACCGGACGATGGGGCCCGGACAGTGGGCGGACGCCGGGATGTACTTGCAGACGGTCATGCTGCTGCTGAGGGCGGAAGGTTTGCACAGCTGCCCCCAGGTGATGTGGACGGTGTATCGCGAGACTGTCAGCCAGATAGTCGGAGCCGATGACGGGCTCGTACTGTTCTGCGGTGTCTCGGTGGGATTCGAGAAGGAAGGCGTGCCACGGCTGCGGACCGGGCGGGCGGACATGACAGAAACCGTGAGCTTCATCGGAGTGTGACAGGACATGTCGGTCTTGCGACGGCGAACCTCTATGCCCCTCCCGTCAAGCTTTGCCCCGTCGCGCCGCCCAGCACGCTCGCTCGGTTAAACCGCCCTCGTGCGCACTCCCCGGCGAACGGCCGGCAACCCCTCACCCGTGGCCGCCCCATCCCCCTGCGTGGCATGAGCCCGGGTCTTCAGGGGGTTCCGTCGTGGTCGGGGTTTGGTTCCGGCCGGAGAACGGTTCCTCGCCGCTCGCCGGGGCCCGTGACGCCGGGCTTCGGCGCGTCGTCCCGAGCGGCGTGGCCGCCGGAGATCTCGTCCGGCCGGGTCACGGCGGGCCCCGTGCCCCGGATCTCGGTCCAGCTCGGGGAGTGCAGCCCGGACGACATCTGGGTGTGGGTGACCTCGGCGGGCCAGCGGGTCCCGGAGTCGAGGATCAAGGTGACAGCGTCCCGCACCAACAGCCCCTCGCCACCGGGCGCGGTCAGCCGGGCCGTCCAGGACCGCTCGGTGCCTGCCGCACCGCGTGCCTGGGCGACGGTGACCTCCGCCCACACACGGACCTGGGTCCCGTCCCTGCGCTCCACCGTTGCCAGACCCTCGTAGGGGTTCATACCTCCAGTCTGCGCCGGCGCCGGGCTGTCGCGCAGCGAGGGGACCCGTCGGCAGCACCCACCGTCCATGCCGCTCGCGGGGCGCCTTTTCCTCGGGCCGAGCCGGGGAAACCCGGCGCTGCCCCGGGTGGCGCAGGAGGCGTTGTGGGCGTATGCGTGGAGTGCATGCGCTGACAGCCCTTCGTGCGGGGGCGAGGAGACGAATCCTGATGACGCCTACACGCCACGTCACTCCGGTGTGCGGAACACCGTGCTGGGTCAACCGGATGACCCGCAACCTGCGCGCCACACAGGACTTCTACTCGGCCGTTCTGGGATGGGAGTTCCGCCCGGGCAGCCTGGGAACAGGTTTCTCGATCGCCTCCGTTCGGGGGCGATCGGTGGCCGGGCTGGCCGAGGTGGCACCCGGTCTGCCGATGGCCGGGGCGTGGAGCCCATACTTCGCCGTGGCGGACGCCGACGTCACCGCAGCCCGGGTCCGTGAGCGTGGCGGCACCATAGCCGTCGGCCCGGTGCGCTTCGGCCTGGGCCGGGGCGTGATGGCAGCCGACCGCGACGGGGCCGTGTTCGGCTTCTGGGAGGGCCGCGCCCTTCCCTGGTCGGCCGGCCGCGGCAACGCACCGGCCTTTCTCGAGCTGCGCACCCGCGACGCGTTCGACGCCGCCATCTTCTACGCCGAGATCTTCGACTGGGCCTCCGGCGAACCCGGCTGCTGCGAGGTCACCTACGCCTACGAGCAGGACACCGTCACCGTCCGCCAGGGCCAAAACACTGTGGCCACCCTGCGCGGAGGCGGCGTCGGGGAATCTCCCGACCCCCGCGTGCGGCCTCGTTGGCACGTGCACTTCCAGGTCGACGACGTGGAATCAGTCATCGCCGCCGCACGCGCGGCAGGAGGAACCGCCACCCCCGTGGCCCCCTCGCCCGGCGGCGGCACCGAATCCGTCATCAGCGACCCCGGCGGCGGCCTCTTCACCGTGTGGACCGGATCGGTACTCGCCGGGCCAGTGACCGCAGCCGACCAGGAACCGGTGTGATCGATACCGGGAGACCGGCGAAGGCGCCGCCGCACAGTGGAAACGGAGATGCTCGCCGCGGCCAGTGATGAGGCCGGCTGCACCTCGGCCACCCACCGACTCGTCCCACGGGCCCCGCCCGCCCCCGTCATCGCCCTGGCAGTCAGCTACCTCGACAGGAACACGACCCGCACCGTCACCGAGGCCGCAGCCCCCGGAAGAACTACGCGTCCGGTGACCATGCCCGGCGAAGCGGCCCCACCACGGCCTTCGCGTCGGGCGAACGTCCTCACTTCCCGGCTGTCTTCACCTCACAGTGGTGACCATGCTGAACCGAGTGGCCGTCCTTTCCGACATTCACGGAGTCCTCCCCGCGCTCGAGGCCGTGCTGGCCGAGCCGGACGTGAGCGCCGCTGATCAGATCGTGCTCACCGGCGACATCACCGCAGGTCCACAACCGGCGCAGGTCCTTGACCTGTTGACCAGCCTCGGCGACCGGGTCGTCTGGATCAGCGGCAACGCCGACCGCGAACTTCTGGAGTACCGCCGCGGGCAGCGCGACTCGCTCCCTGATCCGATCGCGCCCTGGGCTGCCGAACAGCTGCGCGAGGACCATCTCGACCTCCTCGGTCGACTGCCGCGATCACTCTCCCTGCCCGTACACGGCCTGGGCAAGGTGCTGTTCTGCCACGCCACCCCCCGGGACGACGAAGAGGTCGTCCTGGTCGACTCGCGCCTCGATCGCTGGAAGGAAGTGTTCGGTGGGCTCGACGCCGACATCCGCACGGTGGTCTGCGGCCATACCCACATGCCATTCGTCCGCGTCGCCCACGGCCGACTGGTGATCAACCCCGGCAGCGTGGGCACGCCCTACGGACGAAGCGGAGCCCACTGGGCCCTCCTGGGCCCTGGCATCGACCTGCGCATCACCGACTTCGACATCAAGGCCGCCGTCATCCGGGTCAGCCAGGACTCCTCGTACCCCGACATCACGGAGTGGGCCGACTACTTCCTGCACGCGCGCGCAACCGACGCAGACGCTCTCGAAGCCTTCGGCCCACGGGACGGACGCGAGCACGCAGGGTGACGACCTCCTCTGTCTCCGACAGCAGACGGCACAACACCGACCACACCATCAACGAGGCCTGCCCCTCTGCATTCCTTCAGCGCACCGACCTGACCTGCTGCTCGGCGCCCGCAAGTCGGCAGCGGCGCACTCCCTCAACTGGCTCAACTTGGCGTCCCGATCTGACGCGTTCTATGGTCGAAACTGGCTGCCGGAGCGGGGCGCGAGCAGCATCCGTGACGGTGGGTGCGATCGGTGAAGCGTGCCAGGATCCTGGACCCCGCACTTACGGCCTGGTGCACGATAGAGAGTGGATCAGGCCGTTATTCGGTCGTGAGCGGGACGTGGCCGTCGCAGGCCTGGAGGCTCGGGGAAGTCAGCCGGGAGGAACCGCGATGAGCACGTTCACCACTGCTGACGGGACAGAGATCTTCTACAAGGACTGGGGCAGTGGGCAGCCGGTCGTGTTCAGCCACGGCTGGCCTCTCAACGCCGACGCATGGGATGGCCAGCTCCGCCTGGTTGCGGAAAACGGCTACCGGGCCATCGCCCACGACCGGCGCGGACACGGCCGCTCGGGCCAGCCGTGGAACGGCAACCACATGGACACCTACGCCGACAACCTTGCGCAGCTGATCGACGCCCTCGACCTGCGCGACGCCGCCCTGGTCGGCCACTCCACCGGCGGCGGGGAGGTGGCCCGTTACATCGGCCGCCACGGCACCGGCCGCGTCGCCAAGGCTGTGCTGCTGGGTGCGGTGCCTCCACTGATGCTCAAGACCGAGACCAACCCGGAGGGCCTGCCGATCGAGGCCTTCGACGCCATTCGCGAGGGTGTTGCCGGCGACCGCTCCCAGTTCTACTGGGAGCTCGCGGATCCCTTCTACGGCTTCAACAGGCCGGGAGCCGCCGACTCGGACGGGGTGCGCCGGGCCTTTTGGATGTGGAGCATGGAGGTCGGCCTCAAGGGCGCATACGACTGCATCGAGCAGTTCTCGGAGCAGGACTTCACCGAGGATCTCAAGCGCTTCGATGTTCCGACGCTGATCGTGCACGGTGACGACGACCAAATCGTGCCCTTCGCCGCCTCGGCACCCAAGTCCGCCGAGCTGATCAAGGACGCGACCCTCATCGTCCACGCCGGCGCCCCGCACGGGCTGGTCGGCGAGCATGAGAAGGCCTTCAACGCGGAGCTGCTGGATTTCCTCAAGGGCTGACCGCCACCCACCTCCGGCCGGGCGACGCGCCCGTGGCCCGTAGCCGATTGTTCCGCCACCGTCCAGAACCACCCACGAGGGGAGCCTTGGCATGAACGACCCCGGATACGCCGGCGAGAGCACCGCACTGCTTGTGGTTGACCCGTACAACGACTTCTTGTCCGAGGGCGGGAAGCTGTGGCCGCGCACAAAGGAAGTTGCCGAGCAGGTCGGCCTCCTCGACCACATGCGTCAGGTCCTGGCAGCCGCCCGTGCGTCCCGAATGCGCGTCTTCTTCGTGCCCCACCGACGGACTTCCCCAGGCGACTACGAGACGTGGGCGTATCTGTCCCCTTCGCAGGACGCGACGCGCAAAGGACAGGTCTTCGCGGTGGGTACGTGGGGCGGAGAATTCCACCCGGACTTCCAACCGCGCGAGGGAGAACTTCGCGTGCACGAACACTGGTCCGCCAGCGGCTTCGCCAACACCGACCTGAACTTCCTGCTGAAGCAGCATCACGTCTCACGGATCGTGCTGATCGGCATGCGGGCGAACACCTGCATCGACACCACCGCGCGATTTGCCCAGGAGCTCGGCTATCACGTCACGCTGATCAAGGACGCCATCGCTGCGTTCCGCCCCGAGGAGATGCAAGCGACGTTCGAGCTCAACGCTCCCACCTACGCCCACGCCATCCTGACCGCGGACGAGTTCACCTCAGGGCTGGCCCATGCGACAACCAGCCCCTGAAGGCGAAACCGGCGTTCATCGCCACCGTGGATGCCTGGCCACCGGGCGACCAGCCCGTCCAGGAAATCCCCGCTCGACCGCCGGAACAGCCCAGCCCGTACGGGGTGAGGACCCCCACTCGGTCAGCCCAGCCGGGATGTCCCCCTGCGGCGTGCCGCCTCCCGCCGCCGCGCCGCGATCTGCTGCAGGCAGGAATCCGGCGTTCGCTCAAGCGTGGTCAACCAGTTGCGCATGGCCTTTCTGGCGTGCGCAGTGGGCGCAGCAGAAGAACTGGCCGTTCGCCTGGAGACCATGCCCCAAGATCCGGCATTGACAGTTTTCGCAGGACGGAGCGATCCGTTGGGCTGCGCACTCAAGGCTGTCGAAGATGTGAGTAACCCCGTCCGCACGCACCTCGAATGCCTTCTCGTAGTCATTGCTACAGACTTCACATACCGCCATGGTCGATTACTCCTCGCGCTGTGCCGGGCGTCTCTCCTGGACGTTACGAGGCTGTGCTCAGCCTCACCCCAACGCAAGCCGACCAGCGGCATGGGCCTACGCGATCACCCACCTGGACGCGGTTCACGGCACAACAGCGCGGCACCGTCTCGTGCCACCTCGGGACGGGCCTGCGCTCGCGGGAGAGCACAGTGGTGGTCACGGCCCGAACGCACATCGTGGTCGCCCGAACCGGTATCACCTGGCTTCGGCCGGCCAGGCATCCGGCGCTCCGGCCCAGCCACGGGGACCAGGCCCGTCGACTGCTTCGACGACGTCGAGCACCGTGATCAACAGGGGTGACCGAGTCAGGTCGTAGCCGCCCGCCCGCCCTCCCTGGGGTGGGTGAGACGCCGTGCGGTTGCGCCAGCCGCGCGGCCTAGGTGAAGTTAGCGCCAGCAAGGAATATATCGGACATTGTCATCGGCGAAAGGACCATGCAATGAAGTTCGCAGTCATCGGCGGAACCGGGCTCATCGGGTCGTTGGTCGTGAAGAACCTGAACGCAGCCGGCCACCAGGCAGTCCCGCATTCCCTGTCCAGCGGCGTGGACGTCATCACCGGCCTGGGGCTGGATGATGCCGTGGCAGGCGCCGACACCGTCATCAACCTGACGAATTCCCCGACCTTCGACGACGCCTCGCCCGCCTTCTTCCGGACGTCGATGGACAACCTCCTCACCGCGAGTGAGAAGGGCCGCGTCGGGCACTTCGTCATCCTCTCCATCGTCGGCGCGGACCAGGTGCCCGACATGGACTACTACCGGGCGAAGGTGCTTCAGGAAGACATCCTCAAGGCCGGCCCGATCCCGTACTCCATCGTCCGAGCCACGCAATTCATGGAGTTCATCGACGCAGTGATGTCCGAGACCACCGAAGGCGAGACCGTCCGCCTGCCGCGTACGCCGCTCCAGCCGATCGCCGCCGCGGATGTCTCCCGCATCGTCGCCGAAGTCGCCGCCGGCACCCCGCTCAATGACGTCCTCCAGATCGCGGGCCCCGACGTCTATCCCCTCGACGAACTTGGCAGGCTCACCCTCGCCGCCAAGGGTGACGGGCGCTCTGTCGTCACCGATGACACCGCCGGCATGTTCGCCATCGTCCATGGTGATGTCCTCACCGCCCGGAACGACGCCCGCATCGCCCCCACCCACTACACCGACTGGCTCTCCTGAACCAGCTGCGACCCGAGGGGCGCCGCATCGGCCCTTCTCCCCCCTGGGTGACGATGGCGCTCTGCGGAACTCCCGCCAACGCCCTTGCCGTGCGGCGAACGCGCAGCCGGCTACGCCTGAGGACGCGCGATGAGCAGAGCGACGTCATCGTGGTGCTCCGGATCCCGCAGTGCGCCGAGAAGCCGGTCGCATGTCTCTTCCAAGGGTCGCTGGGGGCCTTCCAGCAACTGGAGAAGTCTGTTCAGGCGCTCGTCGATGGGACGTTCGCGGGTTTCGACCAGTCCGTCGGTATAGAGGACGAGAAGATCTCCGTTGCCCAGTCCGACGGTGCCGGCTTCGAAGGGCACGCCGCCGACGCCGAGGGGAACACCGGTGGGCAGGTCGAGCAGTTCCGGGCGGTGGCCTGTGCGTACGAGGACGGGAGGCATGTGTCCCGCTGTGGCGATGTGGCACTCCGCGCGGCGCGGGTCGTAGACGGCGTAGACGCAGGTGGCGATGTAGTGCTCCAGGCGTGCGGTGGTCTTGTCGAGCTGTCGGAGCACCTGTGCGGGGTCGAGGCCGAGATCGGCCAGCGTGCACGTCGCGGTGCGCAGTCGGCCCATGGTCGCGGCGGCGTCTATCCCGCAGCCCATCACGTCACCCACCACCAAGGCGGTCTTGTCGCCGTCCAGGGAGATGACGTCGAACCAATCCCCGCCGACCTCACTGGCAGCTCCGGCGGGTTCGTAGCGGGAGGCGACGTCCAGGCCCGCATGGTGCGGAGGGTGATCCGGAAGCAAGCTGCGTTGGAGGGTGACTGCGGTGTTGCGCACGCTCTGGAACCAGCGCGCGTTGTCGATGCACACCGCGGCGCGGGCGGCGAGCTCACCGGCCAGGGTGGCGTCGTCCTCGTCGAAGGGCAGCGGGTTGCGAGCGCGTATGAAGTCCACGGCGCCCAGGACTTCGCCGCGGGCGATCAGTGGCACCGCGAGATACGAGTGGACGCCGGCCTGGGCCAGGAGGGCGGCGGCAGCCGGGTCGCGGGCGATGCGCGGCAGATCCTGATCGGTTGCGTGCGGCACCAGCACCGGCCGACCCGTGTGCACGCACTGCGTGACCAGGCGGTCAGCGCCGTACATGGCAAGGTCTCCGGGCCTGTCGGCGGCGCGGACGACCTCAGTGGGATAGGCGGCTACGACAGCGAGGGCGCGGAAGAGTTCCGGACCGGTCGCAGGCGCGGCCGAGCGGCGCAGGGCCAGGACGGAGTCGAGCACGTCGACCGCGACCACATCGGCAAGGTCCGGCACCGTGGCCTCGGCCAGCTCCCGGGCGGTCTGGTCCACCTCCAGGGTGGTGCCGACGCGGGCGGAGGCGTTGGCGATGAGGGCAAGGCGACGCCGAGCCCGTGCGGCCTCGGTGGCCGCACGGTGCCGCTCGGTGATGTCCACGACCGATGCAGCCACCCCGAGCACCCGCCCGGCGCGGTCCTCCAGCCGGAAATACGAGGTGGACCACGCGTGCTCGGTCTCGGGTTCGGTGGGGGTGCGACCGACGACGTACCGGTCCAGGACGGGGACACCGGTTGCCAGGACCTGGCGCATCACGGACTCGATGGCCTGGGTGTCCAGGAAGGGCAGGGCTTCATGGACATTCCGGCCGATGTGGTCGGCGGCGGGCAGGCCGTTGATGCGGGCCAGGGCTGGGTTGACGGTCACGTACCGCAGGTCGGTGTCCATGACCTTGAGCCCGATCGGGGACTGCGAGACCAGCCGCTCGGAGAGCGCGAGCTCGGTTTCGAGCTGCTGGAGGGTGGTGTGGTCGGCCGCGACACTCAAGGCGTATACGTCGCCGAGGTCGTCCAGGAGCCGCATGTTGCGGAACTCGACCAGCCGGGTGGTTCCGTCCTTGTTCCGGATGGGGAAAGCACCGGCCCAGCTCCGGCCCGTTTCCATCACCTCGGCGAACAACTTGATCACCAGATCCAGGTGCTCCTCGTGGACCATCAGGTGTGCCGCGTACTGGCCAAGAGCCTCCTGCGCGGTGTAGCCGAACAGCTCTTCGGCCTGCGGGCTCCAGAAAGCGATCCGTCCGTCGGCGTCCAGCACCACCGCGGCGACAGTCAGCAGATCCAGCAACCCAGCCGGGCGTGAACGCCCGGGGCGCAGCCGACTGATGTCGGTCCGGAAGGATTCGATGCTGTTCATGCAAGGCCACTCCCTCCGCCTGTCAACCGACGCGGGTCCTCCTGCCGACTTTCGGTCGCGCCGGTCTCGTTGCTGCTCCGGATAACCCCCATACTCCCCCGAGCCCCGTCGCCATCCCAGCGCAAGACGGTTGGCAGACCGGAGAGGACCCGTCCGACCGACAGCGGGCGGTACACGGCCTGCGGCTGCCCGTGACGGGTTCTTCCTGGTGGTACGGATCGAACTGAATCGGGAACTCGTCGGCGGCGAGCTCCGTACCCGCCGCCGCAACCCTGCCGGTCATCGCGGCCGTGCGTCCGGCCTGGCGGTCCGACGGCCGTCTGCGCAGGCACCGCCACGGTCGGCGGAGGGAACCTGAACGGCCCGGCAGTGCCGATGGCCACCGGCACTGCTCTCCGCGCTCGCGGTCCTGGCCGTCGGGAGCACCCACCTGCCCTCTGCAATGCGGGCCTTCCCGCCGACCTTTGCGGTCGTCGACGACCCGGGGTCCGACACGCTCACCGACGGCATCTCCGCCGTCCCGCCGGCCGCCGCGGGGCCGATCCACGTCCGGCTCGTCCGTGACCAATCCCTCATCTGCGCGGTCACCGACACCGGGCGAGTCCGTTTCCCTACGGAACTACCGCGTTGAGACCTTTTTCACCGTTCCGCGGACACGCCCCTCGACCACAGTAGGATTGCTTGATTCGTGCGCTAAGCGCGAAGAGTTCCATAAATGTGGAATACGCCCAACTTATCTCCCGCTTCACACGCACGGAGCCACCCTCATGGACAATCTGTCCACCGCCGACACCGACGGCGCGATAGAGACACGCGGAATCGAACCTGTCCCAGCCCACGAGCGCCGGGGCAGAGTCCGCGAACTCTTCCCCACGTGGGTCGCGGCGAACATCAGCGTCCTGCTTCTCACCATGGGTGCGGCCCTGGTGGTGTTCAACCAGTTGAATTTCTGGCAGGTCCTGATCGTCGCGGTGTGCGCCGCGGTCGCCTCGTTCGGCATGGTCGGCTTGCTGTCGGTCTCCGGCAAGTGGGGCGGGGCGCCGGGCGCGACGCTTTCGCGGGCCACCTTCGGTGTGCGCGGCAACCTGTTCCCCGGCGCGATCCTCTGGATCGCTCGGTTCGGTTGGGAGACGATCAACGCCGTCACCGGTGCCTACGCCGTGCTGACCATTCTTGACCTGCTCTTCGGCGTCAAGACCAACACCGCGCTGATCGCCATCACGCTCTTCGCCTTCGTTGCTTGTACGTTCCTGGTCTCCGGCATGGGCCGGAAGGCGCTCAATGCCTGCAACACCTGGTCGACGTACCTCTTCGGCGTCTTCAGCGTCCTGGTGCTGGGTTACCTGATCGCGACCATGCACTGGGGTGAGGTCTTCTCCAAGCCCGCGGGAACCACCGCAATGATGATCGCCGGCATCGGGACCATCGCCGCAGGTGGCATCAGCTGGGTCCCCACCGGCCCGGACTTCACGCGCTACCTGCCGCACGCCGCCTCCGGCAGGAAGATCGTCGGCGTGACGGTTTCGGGCGCCGCTCTGGTGATGGTGCCGATGGTGCTGATGGGTGCGGTGATGGCGACCGCCTCGCCCGGTCTGGCGCAGGCCTCGGACCCGGTCGCCTTCCTCGGCGACCTGCTGCCGACGTGGCTGGCCGTGCCGTACCTGCTGACCGCACTTGTGGGCATGATGCTGATCAACAGCCTCTCGATGTACTCGGCCGGCTTCACCGCCCAGACCATGGGTGTCAAGCTGCCGCGTGCCATGGCCGTCAGCATCAACGCCGTAATCTCGCTGGTCGGCGGCCTGATGCTGATGCTGGTCGCCAAGAGCTTCCTGGGCTCCTTCATCACCTTCCTGACCCTGCTCGCCGTCTCCTTCTCGGCCTGGATCGGCGTCTACGCGGTGGACATGTTCCGGCGTCGATCGCTTGCGGTGCGCTACGACGCCGCCGCGCTGATGGACACCAGCCGGAGCAGCCGGTACTGGTACGTGGGCGGCTTCTGCTGGCAGGCGATGGTGTCCTGGGGGGGCGCACTGCTGATCGGGCTCGCTTTCACCAAGTGCGACTGGTTCGCCGGCCCGTTCTCCAGCACGCCCATCGGCAAGTACGGGCTCGCCTGGGCGGCGACCATCGTGATCTCCGGCGTGATCATGGCCGTGCTCCCCGCGCCCCGGGAGAACACGTCCGCCGCCACCGAGGAGACGCCTGCTCTCAGGGCCGAGCGGGTCACCGTCTGACGCGAACGCGCGGACTCCTCGTCCTGACTGCCCGGCCGCCGGTTCACCTGAGCCGGCGGCCGGTCTTCCCAGGGCAGTGGACATGGCCATCCGTCATGCTCAATTGATCGACTGAAGCGTACTTGGCTGGCGAGATGCAGTTCGAGGTGCATCTCCCGCAATGAGGCCGATGAGGTAGGTCAGATGGGTGAAGTGGACGCTGTCGTCATCGGTTCCGGCATCAACGGGCTCGTCGCCGCGGCCGAGCTGGCCATGGCCGGGTGGTCGGTCGTCCTCGTGGAACGCAACCAGCACATCGGCGGATTCATCGCAACCGAACAGCGCACGCTCCCCGGCTACCTGCACGACACCTACTCCTCCTGGCACCCGCTGTTCGTCGCAGGCCCGGCCTTCGCCAGCCTCGGCGAGCCGCTGCGCCGGCACGGGCTGGATTACTGCAACACCGAGGAGTGGGTCACTGCGAGCGTGGCCGACGACGGGCGGGTCACGCTGGCGCACCGGGATCCGGTACACACCGCCGCCGGTTTCGAGCACGAAGCCGACCGGGCCACGTACCTGGCCGGCCTGGGTCGGCTGGGCGACAGCATGCGGGCGATCGGTGGGCTGATGGGCAGCGAGCTACGCTCGCCTGCGCTGCTGCGGCATGCTGCCGGCCTGCTCCGCACCGGCGGGCGCACGGGATCTGAACAGTGGCTGCGCTCACTGGTGACAAGCGGTCGTGCCTACGCTCGCGCGGAGTTCCACGGGCACGAGGTGGACCATCTCTTTTCCCCATGGTTGCTGCACGCCGGACTGTCGCCGGACCACGCGTCGGGCGGATTCATGATGCCGCTGCTCGCCGCCACCTTGCACGGGTTCGGCCTACCAGTGGTCACCGGAGGTTCGGGCCGGTTTCTCGATGCCTTCCGGTCGCTGCTGGACTCCCTTGGTGCGCGGGTGGAAGCCGGCTCGCGGGTCGAACGCATCCTTGTCGAAAAGGGGCGTGCGGTGGGAGTGGTGGCCGACAGCGGTACCATCCGTGCGCGCCGTGCCGTGCTTGCTTCTGTGACCCCCACCGCGCTGTACGGCAGCCTCCTTCCGGAGGGCTCGGTGGATCCGGCTGTGCGTGACGCAGCCGCGCGTTTTCGCTACGGCCGCGGTGCGATGCAAATCCACGTCGCGTTGTCCCAGCCGATCGGTTGGCGGGACGAACGTCTGAGCAAGGTCCCGATCGTCCATCTCTCCGACGGCTCGGCCGGTACCGGCATCGCCTGTGCTGAAGCGGAGGCGGGTCTTCTGCCGAGGCGGCCTACGGTGGTTGTCGGACAGCAGTACGTTCTGGACCCCAGCCGCGTACCTGTCGGATCCGCTGCCCTCTGGCTGCAGTTGCAGGAAGTACCCTTTGCACCCCTCGGAGACTCGGCCGGTGAGCTGGACACGGCTCAGGGCTGGACGGCGGCACTGGCGCGGGGCTACGCCGAACGGGTCCTGAGCCGGATCGCCCGGCATGCACCCGATGTGCACGACAAGATCCTCGCCGTGGACGTGGTCACACCTGTACAGCTTGCCCAATACAACCCGAACGCGGTCCATGGCGATCCGTACGGCGGCTCCGGCGAACTCGACCAGAGCTACCTGTGGCGTCCCCTGCCCATGTCTGGGCGGCACGCGACCGCAATCCGCGGGCTGTGGCACATCGGTGCCTCGACCCATCCGGGGGCGGGGCTGGGCGGTGGTTCCGGACACATGGTCGCCGCCAGGCTGACCGGACAGCCACGATTCCCTCGCGTTCCGCACTTTTCCAGCAAGCGCCGAAACAAGTCCGGCCGAGCATGAGAGGTGCCGGGCGCCGAGCGCAGCCGCCGTCCGGAGCGGGTACGCGCAAACCGCTACGGGTGACGGCCCGCTGCACCGGCTCGACCACCCCAGTTACGGCGCCGCCCTTCTGGAGCGCGCCCGGCTGAGCGAGACAGCGGCTCACCGCCGCGTGTTCGACGCCCTGTACCGGCCGACGGGCGACTGGGACCAGGCCGACGAGTACACCCTGGCCTACCTGGGCGCGCACGCGGCCCAGATCCCGGCGAGCCCCGACGATCCACCGGACGAGCAGCACCCGCTCGAGCAGCTGTTCTGCGACCCGGAGTTCCTGGTGCGCACGGAGCCCGACGTCATGCTGCCGCTCACCGGGCGGCTGATCGGCACCTGCGACGGTGCCGCGCTCTACCGGCGGGTCGGCGCCGGGTTCAGGAGCCACACCTCGCAGGACCAGCGCCGGGCGATGCTCAGCGCCGAGGCGTTTGTCAGCCACCCCGACACCCACGAGATGCTCGGTCGCCTGCCGGGCTTCGCCGAGCAGATCTGGCGGGAGGTGTGGACCGACGCGGTCCCGCAGCCGCCGGAACTGACACTGCCCGCCCCGCTCGGCGGCGCCCTCGCCCTGAGCTGGAGCCGGGCCGCGGGCGGCACGATCTCCGTGGCCGGCCGTGGCGAGATCGTCACCCGCCGCGCTGACACGGGCGCCTACCTGCACACCAGGCGCCCCGCCGACGGCTGGACGGAGGGCTCGGTGTTCGCCGAGGTCCGCGAGGCGACCGCACGGGGCACACGGATCACCGCGTCCCGCGACGGACGGTCGCTGCACCTGTGGTGGGGTGACGAGCGCCGGCCTCGCAGGAGTTACACCTGGGACGGCCGGATCGGCGATCTGGACGCCGCCCGCTGCGACGACGGCGTCCAGATCGTCGCGGCAGACGGAAAGTGCGTGTGGGCCTGGCGCTGTGCCGAGGAGGAGCAGGACATACGCCACGACGTCCTGCCGGTCCGGGCCGAGCAGGTGGCGCTGCTGAGCCTGCGCGACCGCTGTTTTCTGCTCACCGCGGGCGACACCGTGACCTTGCACGAGCTGAACGGCAAGCTGTATGGCGATCAGGATCTGGTGCGGTCGCGGTGGGAGGTGTCCGCGGCCTCCGGCCGGCGCCTCGCTGTCTCCGTTCTGCCCGAGGACGCCGAAAGCGGGCTCATCGCGGTCTCCGAGGCCACCTCGGACGGCGAGCGGGTCACCGTGTGGCGTGTCACCGCGCAGGGACACACGGCCTTGGTCGTCACCCGCCTGCGCCAGTACGACTCCGTGGCACGGGAACTCGCCCTCGGGCGGCGCGGCGACCTGCCGCTGCTCGCCCTGCACGAGGGCCACCGCGTGAGGGTGCACAGCCCCACCGACGACACGGTCGACGCGGTACTGAAGCTGTCCAGCGAGCGCAGCGGTCTGGCGTTCGACCCCGCGGGCACCGGACGGCTGGCCGTCGGTGACGGCGACGAGGTACGGGTGATCGACACCGTGGCGCTGGCAGCCGCCGACGTCCCGCCCCCGCCCCCGCGCAGTGAGAGCTGGCCGAGGCCCGCCATCGCAACGGACGGGTCCGGGAACGTGCTGTTGGCGCGGGCGGCCGGCCAGCAGGTGCTGGTCGGCCTGCATCACCCGGTGCGCGGGCGGGCTGGCAGCGGCGTGGTCCTCCCGTGCGGGTCGCGCGTGACCGCCGTGGCCGCCCTGGGGCAGGACGACGGATGGACGGTGGCCGCCGCAGCGGGTCGGCGGGTCCGCGTGGGGCGCCTCGACTCGTCGCTGACGGAGCACACCGAGGACTCGCCCGTCGAGCTCGGCGGCGACGCCGGGGACAGCATCCCGGGGCTGGCCCTGGTGGCCGGTCCCTCGGGCGCCCCCTGGCTGTTCGTGCCCGAGGGCGGGCGGGTGGTGCCCTTCCTGCGCAAGGGCACCGGCTGGGCACCGCAGGAGGCCATCGAGGCCGCCCAGATCCGGGTGTGCGACGTGGCCGCGCACACGGCGTCCGGGCGGACCTGGGTCGCGGCGGACTGCGGCCACGCACTGACCTTGTGGGAAAGCACCGAGCAGGGCGGCTTCACCCGCCTCGGCCAGCGACCCGCCCAACCCGACTCCCGCGCGGGCATCGCTCTGACCTGCCAGTACGACGACGGTGAGCTGTTGCCCCTCGTCGCCTGGAGCGAGGCGGGCTCGGGGTACCTGGCCGAGTACGACGGCGACTCGCCCGTGCGCCGGTTCTCCAGTCACGGCGCCCCCACCGCCCTGGCCTTCGCCGGCACCTTGAGGCGCCCTCTGCTGCTGGCCTTCGGCGGCGAAGGGACAGTCACCGTCCGGGACGTCGTGGACAGGAGGTGGGCGACCGAGCTTGCCGTCCCGTACCGCGGCGCCGCCGTCCACACGGCGAACGCCGTGCACATCGCGCGGCACGGCCTGTCGATGTTCTTGCAGGGCCCCGACCGGTGTGACCAGGTGAGGATTCCCCAGGACCGCCTCGGGACCACCGTCGGCCGCGCCTGACCGGGAGCGACGGAACGACCGTCGGGCCGATGTCCGGCCCGGGAGAGAAAGAAGACGGAGAACCCATCTCATGCACCACGACCTGGTTGTCTTCGTGCCGGGCATCCTCGGCACGCGTCTGACCCGCGACGACAAGGACGTGTGGAACCAGTCGAAGCAGGCGCTGCTGAGTCTGCGCAGCCCGGGCAGGGTCGTGGAGGGTCTGATGCTGCCACCCGGCATCCGCGACGAGGCGCCCGACGGACCGTACGCGTTGGAGGCCGGCCGGCTGCTGAAGGGCCCCGAAGCGCTGCCCGGGTTCCTGTCCTGCATCGGCTATCCCGACGTCCGTGTAGCGCTGGGCTGGGACGACGACCAGACCGGCCAGGAGCTGCACCCGATGCAATACCTTGTGTTCCCCTACGACTGGCGGCTGTCGAACCGGGTGCGGGAGGCGTTCGCCTTCCACGAGAAGATCAATGACGCCTGGGACCGCAACCAGGTCGGACTTGCCGCACCGCCGTACCGGGTGCACTGCTTCGCCGGCCGGGCGCACCCCACCGTGGCCGGCGTCGTGGTGGGTGTCGACGGAGGCCTCACGTTCCCGACCCGCCTCGACAACGACCGGGACTGGGGCGGGGACGGCACAGTGCCCGGCGGGTCGGCCTTCGCCTCGTGGGTGCTGGAGCGCGAGGACGACGCGCTGTGGAACGGCGAGCGCCATGCCGGCATGGCCGGCTCAGAGGCACTGCGGCACCAGCTGATGGCGATCCGCCGTAGCAGGCCGGCCCGTCAGATGCTCGCGGGCGACCACGATTTCGGCCTCGAGGTGCCTGACATGGCGCTGGCAGGTGAGCCGTTCACCATCCGGGCGAGCGGCCCGGACGTCACCGGGCGGACGCTGCGGGCTTGGCTGGTCGCTCCGGGGCTGCCTGAGACCGACGCCAGTCCCGTGACCCTGCTGCCCGATGGGACGGGCGGTCTGGCCGCAGAGCTGACCGCGGCGGAGGGAACGTGGACGCTGCGGGTCGAGGCGGAACGCCCGTATGCGGTGTGCCACGACGTCGTCACCGTCGCCGAGGCGTGAGCCTGTCCGGCCCAGTCCCGGGCCGGGCGCCATCCCCGCACGATGACCAGCCCCGACTCGAAGGAGAACACCACCAGTTGCGCCCGGTCCCCAGCGCCTTGACATGCTCGCCGAGCTGCGTGAGAGGCAGGGCGCAAAAGAAGGCACCGATGTCCCAGCGCCCGGACAGGGGCGTGGACTGGGGGAAAATCCGCCTCGCTTCCTAATGCTGTTGTCAAGCAGCCGTAGTCACTGGAGGTGCGACTTGATAGCATCGCCGGTCACGGATCAGGGCCCACAGAACGTTGACGCGTCGGCGGGCGAGGGCGAGTACGGCCTGGACGTGCTTCTTCCCCTCCGCACGTTTGCG
>NZ_JBITER010000077.1:0-17469 GCF_044455345.1 Streptomyces sp. NPDC051286
GGCGGACGGCCGATGTCAGGGCTTGATCGGCTTCACCTTCGTGTCGACGCCGTTCACCCGCACGGTGACGTTCCCCCGGTTCCGCGCCCGGTCGGACCGTAGTCGTGGAAACAGGCCAGTTGAGCCTGATTGAACGTCAGGTCGACCTGAGGGCGGCCGCCAGGTACGCCGCGGTCCGGCTGTCCGCCGCGCCCGCCACCTCCGCGGGCGTCCCCATCGCGACGATCCGGCCGCCCCGGTCGCCGCCTCCGGGGCCGAGGTCGATCACCCAGTCGGCACCCGCGACCACGGCCATGTCGTGCTCCACGACCACCACCGTGCTGCCCGCGTCGACCAGCCCGTGCAACTGCCGCATCAGCACCTCGACATCGGCCGGATGCAGCCCTGTCGTCGGTTCGTCGAGCAGATACAGGGTGCGGCCGCGACGGGTGCGCTGCAGCTCGGCGGCGAGCTTGATCCGCTGTGCCTCACCGCCGGACAGCTCCGTCGCCGGCTGCCCCAGCCGCAGATAGCCGAGCCCCACATCGAGCAGTGTCCGCAGACTGCGCTCGGCGGCGGGTGTCCCGGCGAAGAAGTCGGCCGCCGACTCCACCGTCAGATCCAGCACCTGCGCGATGTTCAGCCCGCGCAGGGTGACCTCCAGTGTCTGCGGGTTGTACCGCGCACCATGGCAGTCCGGGCAGGGCGCGTACGTGCTCGGCAGGAAGAGCAGCTCGACGGAGACGAACCCCTCGCCCTGGCAGACCTCGCACCGCCCGCCCGCCACATTGAACGAGAACCGCCCCGCCCGGTAGCCGCGTTCGCGCGCCGTGCCGGTCTCGGTGAACAGTTTTCGCACGACATCGAAGAGCCCGGTGTACGTGGCCAGATTGGAGCGCGGGGTACGGCCGATCGGCTTCTGGTCGACCTGGACGAGACGGTCCACCGCCTCCAGCCCCTGCGCCGACGCGCAGCCGGCCGTGGGCCGATCGGCGGGAAGGTCGGCGGTGGCGGACGACTGCCGGTCGGCGAGGGCCCCGGCGAGTACCTGACCGACCAGAGTCGACTTCCCGGAGCCGGAGACCCCGGTGACCGCAGTGAACACCCCGAGCGGGAACGCGGCGTCCACCCCGCGCACATTGTGCCGGTCGACACCGATCAGCTTCAGCCACCCGGAGGGCGTACGCGGCTCCCGGGCAGGAGCCGGACCACCGTCGAAAAGGAACCGCCGCGTCGCCGACTCCACGACGTCCGCGAGTTGGGCCGGGGGACCGCTGTGCAGTACCCGCCCCCCGTGCTCACCGGCCAGCGGCCCCACGTCGACCAGCCAGTCCGCCTGCCGCACCACATCCATCTGGTGCTCCACGACGAAGACCGAGTTCCCGGCCTCCTTCAGCCGGCCGAGGACCGCGAGCAACGACGCGGTGTCCGCCGGGTGCAGACCGGCCGACGGCTCGTCCAGCACATAGACGACCCCGAACAGCCCCGAGCGCAGCTGGGTGGCGAGCCGCAACCGCTGCAGCTCGCCGGAGGACAGCGTCGGAGCCGTGCGGTCGAGACTGAGATAGCCGAGCCCCAGCTCGGTCACCGTCCCGATCCGGGCCAGCAGATCCGTCGTCAGCAGCCGCGCGGTGTCGTCGCCGCCTGCAGCCGACAGTACGTCGGCGAGGCGTGCGAGGGGCAGCGAGGCCAGCTCGGCGATCGTGTGGCCGGCAAAGGTGACGGCCATCGCCTCCGGACGCAGCCGAGTGCCGCCACAGACCGGACAGGGGGCGCTGGTCAGGAAGCGCTCGGCCTTGGCCCGCAGAGTGCGGCTCTTGGAGTCCGCGAAGGTGTGCATCACATAGCGCCGCGCACTCATGTACGTGCCCTGGTACGGGCGCTGGATCCGGCCCGCTTCCCGCACCGGGTGGACCGTCACCACCGGCTGATCGTCGGTGAAGAGGATCCACTCCCGGTCCTGCGCGTCCAGCTCTCGCCACGGCCGGTCGATGTCAAACCCCAGTGTGTCCAGCACGTCGCGCAGGTTCTTGCCCTGCCAGGCGCCCGGCCAGGCGGCGATCGCGCCGTCCCGGATCGACAGCGACGGGTCCGGGACGAGAAGCTCCTCGGTGGTGCGGTGGATACGCCCCAGACCGTGGCACTCGGGGCAGGCCCCGGCGGCGGTGTTCGGCGAGAACGCGTCGGAGTCCAGCCGCTCCGCCCCCGCCGGATACGTTCCGGCGCGCGAGAACAGCATCCGCAGCGAGTTGGACAGGGTGGTGACCGTACCGACCGAGGAACGGGCACCGGGCGCCGATCGCCGCTGCTCCAGCGAGACGGCGGGCGGCAGACCGGTGATCTCGCCGACCTTCGGAGCGCCGACCTGGTGGATGAGCCGCCGTGCGTACGGGGCGACGGACTCGAAGTACCGGCGCTGGGCCTCGGCGTAGATCGTTCCGAAGGCCAGGGAGGACTTCCCGGAGCCCGAGACGCCCGTGAAGACGGTGAGGGTGTCGCGCGGGATGTCGACGTGGACGTCCTGCAGATTGTGCTCACGGGCGCCGCGCACTCGGACGTACGGATCGTGGGGGGTGGGCATGCGCGCGGAACTCCATACGGATGTGGGCAGGGCCGGCAGTTGAGGACAAACAGTTGGATTCTAGGAGTCTGCGGTGCTTGGGCCCGCAACGCTGACGCCGATATTCCCCTCCATGCACCCCCAGGTCAGGGAGGGGAGCACCGCCTCCGCTCACTAGAGTGTGAATGCCAAGATCAGGACACCCACCGGAGTCAGTCCACACACGAGTCCAACGGACAAGCAGAGGTACGACAGGGTCTTGAGGGCCCTTTGGTGTTGGGCACGGCAAGCGGCGAAGCAGGTGAAGCTGACGACAGCCAGGCACGGCAGGACGACGAAGAAGAAGCCCAGTGCCGGCACGGCGCCCCCACACTGATCACGTTGCGGTCGAGCCGCCTGTGCAGGACATCGTCGCACAACCCGATGCGCACACGTCAGCTCGGATTCCGGGCGACGGCTCAGGCGACAGGCACAGCGGGCGCGGCGAAGAGCGAGGCGTCCCCCGCCCTGGACTGCGTCCCGGGCCCCTGCGCTCACCTCGTGCGGTACGCCCAGCGGAACGGCACTCTGGCTTCCGGCGACGGGCGCCCAGTTCTTCAGGTCCGCCAGTATTGCGGCGCGCGAGACGCGCGAAGCGGGAAAGTTGGACCATGCCGCGTGCAGGATCTTGCCCTGGCTGACGAGGTCGTCGAGGCCACGCAGGATCTCCTCGATCGGCGTCAGGCCGTCAGGGAAGTGCACCCAGAGCAGGTCGATGCAGTCGGTATTGAGGCGCTGCAGGCTCGCCTCGACCGAGTGGCTCATGTGGAGCGTCAGGTGCGGATGCTGGTCGATGACGACGAGCTGGTCTGCGACGCGGCCGAGCTGGCCGGTTTCACCGTGGTGCGAGCTCGCTGGGCAGTGGCCTCGCCTGCGTTGAAGGACGCCCAGGAGCGTACGGGGCGTGCCTGACCGCGGCCTACCGGGTCAGGTGGTCTCGTCGAGCCGGAAGCCGACTTTCAGGCCGACCTGGTAGTGCTCGATCCGGCCGCCCTCGATCTGCCCACGCACCTGGGTGATCTCGAACCAGTCGAGATTGTGCAACGTTTCCGCCGCCCTTGCGATGCCCCGGCGGATGGCGTCGTCGACGCCCTCGTGGGAGGTTCCTACGATTTCGGTGACCCGATACGTGTTGTTGGACATCGTATGTCCCCTTTCGTCCATACCACGGTGCCTCACTCGGCGCGGGTACGCGAGAGGTCGATGTGGAGAACGTGGCACGAACGGCCCTTGACCAAATGATTGGTCCATACCAAAATCCAGCCACGCCCGTGCGAGCGCCGCCCGTAGTCCCCCCACACCGGGTCCTGATTTCGTTGTGCCGTTTCGCAGAAGGTGACCCAGTGAAGAACCGCGTGCTCATAGGAGCCGTCACGCTCGTTTCCACCGTCGCGCTGAGCGGCTGCGGCTACCTCTCGGGCTCGGGTGGCCCCGGCGACAGGACGGTGACGATCTGGCTGATGAAGGACAGTGTTTCCGCCGATTTCCTGGACCGTTTCAAGAAGTCGTACGAAGAGGAACACCCCTCCATCCAACTGGAGTTCAAGATTCAGGGCTGGAGCGGAATCGGCCCCAAGGTGACAGCGGCCCTGAAGGGCGACGACACCCCGGATGTCATCGAGGTCGGAAACACCCAGGTCGCCCAGTACGCGGAGAGCGGCGGGCTGCGCAATCTGACTCTCGAGTCGATGCGCGATCTCGGCAGCGAGGAATGGCTGCCCGGCCTCGCCGACCCTGGCAGCATCGACGGCGTCCAGTTCGGCATTCCCTGGTACGCGGCCAACCGTGTGGTGATCTACAACAAGGACCTCTTCGAGCAGGCAGGTATCAAGAGCCCGCCGAAGACCCGGCACGAGTGGATCGAGGACAGCCGGCTGCTCAACCGGAACGGCAATCAGGGCATCTATCTCGCGGGCCAGAACTGGTACGTACTCGCGGGATTCATCTGGGACGAGGGCGGCGAGCTGGCCGACGAGAGGGGCGGCGACTGGGAAGGGGCCCTCGACACGCCGGCCGCGATCAGAGGCATGGACTTCTACAAGGAGATCCAGTCGTTCGGCGACGGCCCGAAGAACGCCGACGAAGAGCATCCTCCGCAGACCGATGTGTTCGCCGAGGGTGATGTCGCGCAGATCATTTCCGTACCGGGCAGCGCCAAGCTCATCGAGCAGAAGAATCCCGAACTCAAGGGAAAGCTCGGCTACTTCCCGATACCGGGCAAGACCGCGAAGAATCCCGGGTCCGTCTTTATCGGCGGTTCCGATCTGATCGTTCCGGAGAAGGCGGACAACGGGAGCGCCGGTCTCGAGGTGATCAAGGCGCTGGCCGGCGCGACGTGGCAGGCGGACCTCGCCAGAACCATGAGCTATGTACCGAACAAGGCGAGCCTCGCCCATGCCATCGAGGGCCAGGAGGGCACCGCCGCGATGGCCGAGGGCGCCCGGCGAGGTCGCGCGACCCCCAATTCACCGCAGTGGGCGGCGGTCGAGGCCGAGAACCCGATCAAGCCGTACATGTCGGCTGTTCTGCGCGGCGGTGACCCGCTGGCCGAGGCGAAGTCCGCTTCGGAACGGATCACCGCCCGGCTCGCGGGCAGCTGACCGGTCCGGGCCGCCGGGCGGCCCATCGGGTCCGCCCGATCCGCCGCCCGACACCTCGGGATTCAGCCGTCGCACATCCAGGCTCTCCACAGCGGTCATGTCGAATCCAGCCTGTCACGGCAGAAGTAAGGGGCCGGGCCGTTGCAGCAGTGCGGCAGCCCGGCAGCTGCCCTTGCCGATCCGTCCCCGGAGACCGCCATGAACGCGCTGCCCACCTCTCCGCTCGTCGCCGGCCCTCTCACCTGCACCCCCGTCGCGCCGGAGCAGCCCGCCCCGGCGCGGTCCGAAACTCCCGCGCCGCCGCTCTACCGCGTCTCCCTCGCCGTCACCCAGGACGAGGTGCGGGCCGCCCAGCGGCTGCGCCACCAGGTCTTCGCCGGTGAACTCGGCGCCCGGCTGGACGGGCCGGAACCCGGTCTGGACAGCGACGCCTTCGACGCGTACTGCGATCACCTGCTGGTACGGGAGCTCGCGACCGGCGACGTCATCGCCACCTACCGCCTCCTGCCGCCCGACCGGGCCCGTGTCGCCGGACGTCTCTACGCGGAGAGCGAATTTGATCTCGGCCGGCTCGGACCGATCCGCGACGACATGATCGAGGTGGGCCGCTCCTGCGTCCACCCGGCCCACCGGGACGGCGCCGTCATCGCCCTCATCTGGGCGGGGCTCGCCCGCTACATGGAGCGCAGCGGGCACAACTGGCTGGCCGGCTGCTGCTCGATACCCCTGGCCGACGGCGGCGTGCTGGCCGCAAACTCCTGGGACACCGTACGGGCGAAGTACCTGGCCCCCGAGGAGTACTGGGTCACCCCGCACCGCCTCTGGCAGCCCAGCGCCACCACCCGTCCCGGCGGATCCGCCGGGGCCCGCGCGCGCACCGGACTCGCCGCCCTCCCGCCGCTGCTCCGTGGCTACCTCCGGCTCGGTGCCTGGGTCTGCGGGGCGCCCGCACACGACCCCGACTTCAACGTCGCCGACCTCTACGTCCTGCTCTCGCTGCGCCGCACCGACCCGCGCTACCTGCGCCACTTCCTCTCGCTCGCCCCGCTGACATGAGCGCCTGGCTGCCCACCGCGCCCTGCACGCCGCACGCCTGTGCCGGTCACGACGGCCCGGTGCGCGGCGCCTTCCCGGCCATGGCCCTGCTGCTCGCCGGGTGCACCCTCGTCCTCGTCGGCGCGGTGTGCGCCGCTCCCGTGCTGCTCCTCGGCGCGCGGCAGCGCGACCGGCTGATCCGGTGGTGGGCGTACGCGGTCGTGCGGGCGTTCGGAGTACGGATCCAGGTGACCGGTGACCCTGCGCCGACGGCCGGGGCGGATCGCGCCGGTGCCCTCGGTGCGCTGGTCGTCGCCAACCACATCTCATGGCTGGACATCCCGCTCGTCGCCGCAGTGTTCCCGGGCCGGATGCTCGCCAAGAGCGAGATCCGGCGCTGGCCGGTACTCGGCCCGCTCGCCGCGCTCGGCGGCACGCTGTTCGTCGAGCGCGACCGGCTGCGGGCACTGCCCACGACCGTGCGCACCATCGCGGGGGCACTGCGCGGCGGGTCACGGGTGGTGGTCTTCCCCGAAGGCAGCACCTGGTGCGGGCGTGGATCGGGTGGCCGGTTCCGGCCCGCTGTGTTCCAGGCGGCGATCGACGCGGACGCCGAGGTCCGTCCGGTACGCATCACCTACCGCACCGCGCGGACGGACGGGCAGGTGGCCGGTGCCGCCGCGTTCGTCGGTGACGATCCGCTCACCGCCTCGCTGTGGCGGGTGGTCACGGCAGCCGGGCTGACCGCCGAGATCCGCGTTCTGCCGCCGATCCCCGCGGGCACCCGTCCCGGCCGCCGTGCTCTTGCCCGTACCGCTCAGACCGCCGTGGCCAGCGACACCGCGAACCGGTCCGCGGAGTCCGTCCACCACTGAGTCAACGTGAGTCCGGCCGAGGCGAGTTCGCCCCGGACACCCTCCTTGCGGAACTTCGCCGAAATCTCCGTACGCAGCTCCTCACCTGCCGTGAACGGCACCACCAGATCCAATTCCGGGATCTTCACCGTGAGCGCTCTGCGGGCCCGCAGACGCATTTCGATCCACTCCCGCTTCGGGTCCCACAGCGCCACATGGTCGAAGTCCGCCGGGGCGAAGTCGGCCCCCAACTCCCGGTCGACGACAGTCAGTACGTTCTTGTTGAATGCCGCGGTGACCCCGGCCGCGTCGTCGTACGCCGCGACGAGCGTCCTCTCGTCCTTCACTAGATCGGTGCCGAGCAGCAGCGAGTCGCCGGGCGAGAGAAGCGACCGTACCGACTTCAGGAACACCGCCCGCTCGTCCGGCAGCAGATTGCCGATCGTGCCGCCCAGGAACGCGACGAGCCGCGGGCCCGGTGTGTCCGGCAGGGTGAGCTCATCGGTGAAGTCGGCGATCAGCGCATGGATCGACAGGTCCGGCCGCTCCGCGAGCAGGGTCTCGGCCGCGCCGCGCAGCGCGCTCTCGCTCACGTCGACCGGCACATAGCTGTGCAGCCCGGGCAGCGCGTCCAGCAGATGCCGGGTCTTGTCCGACGAGCCGGAACCCAGTTCGACCAGGGTCTGTGCCCCGGACGCCGTGGCGATCCCGGACGCGCGGGCGACCAGGATCTCCCGCTCGGCGCGGGTCGGGTAGTACTCGGGCAGCCGCGTGATCTCCTCGAACAGCTCACTGCCGTGCGCGTCGTAGAACCACTTGGGCGGCAGGGTCTTCGGGTGCCGGGTCAGGCCGTGCAGCACATCGGCGCGCAGCGCCGCGTCCGTCGCGTCCGCCGGCAGGGTGCGGGTCAGTTGAATGGGACTCACTCGGTTGGCTCCTTGAGCGGGGTGAGCAGAACGTCGGTGCAGGTCGCGACGAGCAGGGTGCGGTCGGGGACCGTGCGCCAGTGCGGGTCGTCGTCGTACGGCTCCGAGGCCACGACCGCGCTGCGGCCCGGCTCGGCGAGGTACCAGAGAGTGTCTCCCCAGGCCGTCGCCACGATGGTGGTGCCGTCGGTGAGCAGCAGGTTCAGCCGCGAACCGGGCGCCGCCTCCGCGATCTCGCCCACGGTGTCCGCGACGGCCTGCGGTATGGCGTCCCCCTGGGCGATCCGGTGCTGCACGAGTGCCCAGACCAGGGCGGAGTCGCAGCGGGCGGTGAGGGTGAGGAGTTCGGCCGGGGGCAGCGTGGCGGCGAGCGGTGCCAGCGATCCGGGCCAGCCCTTCACCGCACCGTTGTGGCTGAACAGCAGTCGGCCCGAGGCGAACGGCGCGGCTGCCGCCTCGCCGTCCGCCCCCGGCTCGGTGGCGTCGCGTACGGCGGCCAGCAGTGCCGTGCTCCGCACCACCCTGGCCAGATCTGCGAAGGACAGGTCGGCCCAGATGGGCCCCTGGCGCCGGTAGCGACCGGGCACCGGGTCGCCGTCCGCGTACCAGCCCACCCCGAAACCGTCCGCGTTGACGGTGCCGTGCTTCTGCTGCCGGGGCTGCCAGGACTGCTGAACCAGCGCGTGGGACGGCTGCGCCAGCACCGTGCCGAGTGCAACGGGTGGCCCGACGTAAGCAATATGACGGCACATCAGAGATCCCTCGCGGTGCGGAATCCGGAGAAGATCTGGCGCCGCACCGACAGATCCCAGTTGCGGAACGTGCCCCGGCAGGCCACCGCGTCGACGGCGAACGACCCACCGCGCAGGACCTTGTGGTCGGGCCCGAAGAACACCTCCGAGTACTCCCGGTACGGGAACGCCGCGAAGCCCGGATAGGGGAGGAAGTCGCTCGACGTCCACTCCCACACGTCGCCGATCAACTGACGTACGCCGAGCGGCGATTCACCCTCGGCGTACGCGCCCGCCTGTGCCGGACGCAGATGGCGCTGGCCCAGATTGGCCCGGTCCGGGGTCGGGTCCTCGTCGCCCCACGGGTAGCGGCGCGAGCGGCCCGAGCCCGGGTCGTGGCGCGCCGCCTTCTCCCACTCGGCTTCGGTGGGCAGTCTGCGCCCCGCCCAGCGGGCGTACGCGTCCGCCTCGTACCAGCTCACATGGAGCACCGGCTCGTCGGCGGGCACCGGCTCGGTCACCCCGAACCGGCGGCGCAGCCACTGCCCCGCGTCCCGGTGCCAGAAGAGTGGGGCGGTCAGCTCGTGCTCGCGGACCATGGCCCAACCCTCCGGCGCCCACCAGCGCCGTTCGGTGTAGCCGCCGTCCTCGATGAAACGCTCGTACGCGCCGCAGGTGACCGGTGTCGTGTCGATGAGGAAAGCGGGGACGTCGCGCACATGGGCGGGCCGTTCATTGTCGAGGGCCCAGGGTTCGGTGGAGGTTCCCATGGTGAATGGGCCGCCGGTCACCAGGACCTCGGCGGGCAAGGTGGCCGCGTCGGTGGGCCGGGGCGGTTCCGGTGCGGTGAGCACGGCCGGGCCCGACCTCAACTGATGAGTGATCAGCATCGTCTCGTCGTGCTGCTGTTCGTGCTGGGCGATCATCCCGAATGCGAAGCCCGAGTCCACCAGCGGGCGGCCGCCGGTCAGGGCGGTGCTGTCGAGGATGTCCAGGGCCCGGCCTCGTACCTCCGCCGCGTAGGAACGGGCCTCGGCGGGCGGCAGCAGCGGCAGGGACGGACGGCTGGCCCGCGGATGTTCGAAGGCGTCGTACAGCCCGTCGATCTCGGGCCGCATCGGCTCCCGCCCGGCGACGCCCCGCAGCAGCCACAGCTCCTCCTGATTGCCGATGTGCGCGAGATCCCACACCAACGGCGACATCAACGGTGAATGCTGGGCGGTCAGTTCATGGTCGTCCACACTGTCGGTGAGGAGCGTGGTGCGTTCCCGCGCGGTGAGGAGCGCCGCAAGAGCGCGCCGGCGGAGCGCCTCGGTGTCCAGACCGGTGGCCGAGGGGGTGGGGGAGTGGGTCATGAGCCTGCCTTCCTTCTCGGTTCCGGACGGAGCGCCGCCGCGGGCATCGCATGCACCGCCGGCCTCGACAGCAGTGCGGACAGATCATCGGCCGGACATCGCCCCCGGGCGACATAGCGGTCGTGGAATGTCGCCACCGCCTCCTGCACAGCCTCGCTCGCACCCATCCGGGGCAGCGCTTCGCGGGCCAGCTGGAAGCAGACGGCGGCCACCGCCCGCAGTTCGGGGTCGGCCAGGCCGTCACGGGCGGCGCCGGTCCAGAGCGGGTTGCGCGGTGCCGACTGCGGGCCCGCCGTTTCGGCCAGCGGTTTGACGGTGCGGTACACGGTCTCGGCGGCCTCCGGATCGTCGAACAGAGCGGTGGTGACGGCGAGCGGCACGAGCCATCCGTCGTCACCCGGCTGCGCGTCGATCATGCGCAGTTCGAGATGTCCGCGCGGGCGCACGGGAGGAAAGAGCGTGCTGATGTGGTAGTCGAGATCGGCGCGCACCGGCGGCCGTGGCGCGCCCGTACGGATCCAGTCGCGGAAGGTCAGATCCTCCGGGACGGCCCATGGCCCCTCGCCGCCCCGTATGCACATCACGGGGGTGTCGAGCACATGCGTGGCCCAGGAGTCGCGCGGGGCCAGATGGCCCGGCGGCGCCAGACTCCGTACCGGATCGAGGTCCGCCCAGATCGACTGGCGGGTCGACCGCAGTCCCGTCGGCCGGCCCTGCCGGTACGGCGAGTTGGCGAACGCCGCCACCAGCACCGCACCCAGCAGATGCGACAGCTGCCAGCGCCGCCCGTAGCCGAGTGGCCCCGGCTCCTCCTCACCGGCGTCCAGACAGACCTGGACGGATGCGGTGGTGCACATCATGGCGCGGCCGGCCGTACCCGACCGGTCGAGTGAGACCTCCATGGCGTCGTAGCGGGGCTCGTGCAGCAGACGGTGCGGCGGATGCCAGGGGTCGACGCCCACACCGACCGGTACGAGGTCCTCCGCGTCGAGGGCGGCACGTACGGCGGCCAGATCGGTGGTCATGGCATCGACGCAGGCCATCAGGGAGTCGGCAGGGCGCGAGCTGAGCTCCAGCTGGCCGCCGGGTTCGAAGGTGAGCGCCGCACTCAGCGGCAGTGCGCGTACAGCGGCGACAGCCGCGTGGAGGCGGTCGCGCGGGACCGGGGTCCGGGGGTGGTCACGGTCGTGGATGAGCCATTCGAGCTCGACACCGACCGTGCGGGGCGGGCCCGTCTTGAAGCAGATGCATCGCAGTAAATCCTCCGCCTCCCCCTCGCCGAGGGGGAGGTCGTACTCGGCCGGACCGTGGCCGACAGGTGCGTCCGGTGACATTCCGGGGCCTCCTTCTTCGGTGCGTCCGTACCACCCAAACCCGTGCCGGGAGTTCGCACAAGAGGGCCCTTGTGCGACAGAAATTCGGTTGCATCAGGGTCTCGGAAGCACCGACCATGCCCCGTATGCACCACACGGGGAAGTATTGATGAGCGCACGGCTTCGCGCCATCGCAAGAGAGACCGAGACCATCGTCGAGCAGGGCTTCTACCGCACGCCCGCGGGGCGTGAGGTGAGTATCGAGCGTGCTCTGGCCGCCGCGCTCTCCGGGACCCGGCTGTACGGGCCTGAGCCGGTGCCCGTCGCCGTTCTGGACTCCGGCCGTACCGCGGTTGTCGAGGTCACCGGTGAGAGCAGCCTGCAGGCGGCGCGACGGATGACGGGCGAAGGGCCCGGCAAGGTCGCCGTGCTGAACTTCGCCTCCGCCCGTAACCCCGGCGGCGGCTATCTCAACGGCGCGCAGGCCCAGGAGGAGGCGCTCTGCCGCGGCTCGGCGCTCTACGCCACCCTGCTGCGCGCCCCCGATTACTACGCCCACCATCGCGCCGAACGCAGTGCCTTCTACACCGACCGGGTCATCCACTCACCCGGCGTACCGGTGTTCCGTGACGACCGGGGGAGCCTGCTGGACATCCCGTACGCCGTGGGATTCCTCACCTCGCCCGCACCCAACGCCGGAGTGATCCGCAGCCGGACCCCCGAGGACGCCCCTCGCATCCCCGCCGCGCTCGCGTCCCGCGCCGAACGGGTGCTGGAGGTCGCTGCGGTGCGCGGATACCGCAGGCTGGTGCTCGGCGCCTGGGGCTGCGGCGTGTTCCGCAACGATCCGACGGAGGTGGCAGGTGCCTTCCACGCGCTGCTCACCGACGGGGGCCGGTTTGCCGGGCATTTCGAGCAGATCGTCTTCGGCATCCTCGACCGTGGTCCCGAATCGGCCACTCGCGCTGCATTCGCCCACACGTTCGAAAGGGAGCGGCGACCATCGGGACCGGACACTCCCTGACCCTGCCGTTGAGCCAGAGGGGTGGACACCGACCGACGCGGTGACGTTGAAACGGAGGGGGCAAGGTCAGCCGCAGGGGCCGCCTCCTGGCCCCGCCGGTCAGTTCCAGCCGTAACGCTCCCGCAGCCGGCCGGCGACCAGATCGAACCGGTCCCGGTCCAGCGCGCACGCCTCGCGCCGCATCCCGTCCTCATGCACCCGAAGCACCCGGTCCAGATCGACCCAGGACGCCTGGCCGGAGCTGTCCCACGGCCCGGCGCCGAGAGCCACCCACTCGCGGTCCCGGTCGTGCTGCTTGCTGGACACCAATAAAGACAAAGACAACCGTCAAGTGCGGTTGAGCTTCCTGGGCTGATCGAGGCGATCAAGATCGTCCTGGGTGTGGCCGCTCGTCACGCTCGCACGCCCGGGCCCGGCGTTCCTGGCGCAGGGCACGGGCGCGGCCGTCGGACTGGGCGTGGCACCGAACTCCAGGCCGCGCCTGCCGGAGCGTCAACGCCCTCATGCTCACCGGTCTCGACGTCAACCGAAGGTTCAGGGTCGGACCCCGTCGCCACGTTCGCACAACTGCCCCACCGGGACAGGGGGTGCCTGCCGCAGCGCCCTCCGCCACGCCGGCCACCTGCGGCGCAGGGGCCGTCGCCCCCGTCTGCCGGTGCTGCGTCGGCGCGGGGTGGCCGACACGGAGCTGTGGGCGCCGCATGTTGAGGACCCGGAGCAATGGCCGGTCCTCGCCCGCGGCTGACGGACCAGGACCGGCCACACCCACCGGGAGCGGTCAGGTGGGTGTGCTCCCCTCCTGATCACCCGTCACCGGAATGCGCTCCTTGCGCGGCGACGGCGGCACGGCGGGCGTGACACCGTTGGCCGGTGCCGAGGATCCTGGCGACTCGCCCTTCTCGCTCATTGCGGACAGCAGCTGCCGGGCCAGACCCAGCCCCGTGCCACCCATCGTCAGCGCCTTTGCGAACATCTCCGGCATCCCGTCGGTGCCGTTCAGCAGCACCATGTGGTCCACACTGCTGAAGGCACCCGCGCCGGCTTCGACGATCTCCGGCCATTTCTCCGCCAACTGCTGGGCGACTACGGCTTCCTGATTCTCGGCGAGGGCGGCAGCACGCGCCTTGATCGCTTACGGCCTGGTGCACGATAGAGAGTGGGTCAGCGAGCGGCGTCATGCGGGTTCGAATCCAAGGCGGAGGAGGGAGGCGACGCGAAGGGGGTCCCCCCATGCCTGAGGGCTATGGGGGAGTCGTCGACTGACGACAACGCCGGAGGCGGAGTCGCATGACGCCGGGAGCCCGCTCGCTATCGTGCACCAGGCCGTTATGCCTCGGCCAGCCCCTTGGCCCGGGTCGACTCGGCCAGCGCCAGCCCCTTGGCCTGCGCCGCCGCTGCCTCCGCCTCACCGGTCGCCCGGGTCGCCGACGCGGCGGCGGCGCCGCGCGTCTTCGTCGTGTGCGCAACCTTGCCGCAATCTTGACTGCCGCACCCGGAACGCCGGTCCGTCCCACACCTCAACTGTCGTAAGCAGGAGCCACATAGACCGCGCGCGGCGGCAGATACTCGATCACCGTCACCACCGCCCCCGGCTCGATACGGACCCCCGGCGAGGCGGGATGGGCGAGGAAGTGCTCGGCGCCTTCACGGATCTGAACGATCACCTCACCGACCAGCCCCGGCCCCACCGTCCCGGTCACCCTGCCGAGCAGCCCCACCATCGACGAGTCATCCATGCCCCGGAGCGTACCCACCTCCAAGCGGTCTGGAAGACTGCCCGACGCCATGAGCCAGTTACCCAAGCAGCCCACCGAAGGCCCCGTCCCGACCAGCGCCGACGTGGCGCGGCTCGCCGGGGTCTCGCGGGCCACCGTGTCGTACGTACTCAACAACAACCCGACCGTCCGGATCAGCGAGGTCACTCGCCGCCGGGTCAGGGAGGCGGCCTCCGAACTCGGCTATGTGCCCCACGCGGCGGCCCGGAGCCTGCGCGCCGGACACACCCGGACGGTGCTGATGCCCACCGGGAACCACCCGATCGGTCCGCTCCACCACCGCTTCCTCCATGAACTCGAATCAGGGCTGCGCCGCCTCGACTACACCGTGGTCCAGCACGGGAGCCTCGGGCTGGACGCCGACGACGCCGCCCGTTCCTGGGCCGAACTCCGCCCCGTCGCCGTGATTGCACCCGGGGGGTTCGCGCTCACACCGCAGGGCATAGCCGTACTGCGGCGCTCCGGCGCCAAGGCGGTGATCACCCTCGGCCCGCAACCGGTGGACGGCGCCCACGCCTTGGTCATGGACCAGCGGGAGGTAGGCAGTTGCGCGATCGGGCATCTGCTGGAACGCGGACGACGGCGGATCGGCGTCGTCATGCCCGAGGAACCGGGCCTCGCCCTGTTCGCCGAACCGAGGCTGTCCGGAGCCCGGCGGGTGGCGGCCGATGGCGGAGCCCTCATCGAGCCGTTGCCCCTGCGGTACGACGAGGAGTCGGCCGGCGAGCTTGCCGCCCGGTGGCGCACGCTCGGACTCGACGCCGTGTTCGCGTACAACGACGCCTACGCGATGCTCCTGATGCGGGCCCTCCAGGACGCGGGCATCGAGATACCGGGCGAGACGGCCGTGGTCGGCGCCGACGACCTGCTGCTCGGCAGGCTGTTGAGGCCCCGGCTGAGCAGTGTGCGGATGGAACTGGCCACGTCGCAGCCGCTGGCGGATATTGTCGACCGGCTGGTGCGGCATCCGGGAGGCGTGCCGGAGCGCCATGACCTGCTGAGGGCGCGGGCGATCCCCCGCGAGTCCAGCTGAGGGGGTTCAGCGCGGCAACGTGCGCGTCGCGCGTCGCTTGCTTAGCGTCATGACCATGAACCATCCGCAGAGTTACGAGATCCTGCTGGTCCCCGAGTTCACCGAAGGCCCCGCTGAGGCCCCGAAGGCCAAGGGTGCCTCCGAGGCTTCCGGAACCCCCGAGTCCGCGGATACCGGCGGCGTCCGGCCCGCCGGCGCCCCTATCCGCTCTGCCGTCGTGACGGCCACCGGCGAGACCGGGGCGTCGGGCTACCCTCGGTACGCCGGGGAGGGCATGGTGGCGGACATCGATCCGGCGACCCGCACCGTGGAGGCCCTGCTTGTCGACGGTGCCGAACTGGACCTCGGCCTCTCGGTCAGGATCTCGGAGCTGACCGGCGACAGCTGACCGTCCGTGCTGGCAACTGCCTTGCATGAGGCTGGAGTTGGGAAACCCGCTCGCGCGTGACATTCGTACCGTTCCGCGCGCGCAAATGGGAGCAGCAGTTCGATCAATTCCCATTTCGATCGGTGCGGCGTGACTACGATGTTGCAGGTTCAACCGGGCGAGATCACGTTCGATGGCCGAACGCAGCTCGCACGGCTGCGCCGGATCGCGTAGTCCCGCGAGGCCGCGGCCGCACACCCCGCGCGCCCCACCGCATGGGACCGCCCCTCGAACCGATCGACTGGAGAGTCTTCATGTCCCTGCTCGACCCCAAAACCTGGCAGTCCCGCACACTCGCGGGTGGTGAGTCGGATGTCGTCGAGCCCGCCACCGGCGATGTCCTCGGACACGTCACCCTCGCCGCGCCCGAGGACATCGCGGCAGCCGCCGAGGCCGCGGCCGCCGCCCAGTCCGCCTGGGCCCGCACCCCGCACTTCGTGCGCGCGGCCGTCCTTCGCCGGGCCGGTGACCTGTTCACCGCCCACGCGGACGAGCTGCGCGAGTGGCTCGTACGGGAGTCCGGATCGATCCCCGGCAAGGCCGACTTCGAGCTCCACGTCGCCGCTCAGGAGTGCTACGAAGCCGCCGCGCTCGCCTCCCGGCCGGCCGGTCAGGTCCTGCCCAGCGAGGACCAGCGGCTCTCCTACACCCGCAGGGTCCCGGTCGGGGTGGTCGGCGTCATCGCCCCGTTCAACGCGCCGTTGATCCTCTCCATCCGGTCCGTCGCTCCCGCACTGGCCCTCGGCAACGCGGTGCTTCTCAAGCCCGACCCGCGCACCGCGGTCTGCGGCGGGCTCTCACTCGCTGCGGTCTTCGCCGAGGCCGGACTCGGCGAGAACCTGCTGCATGTCCTGCCCGGCGGCGCCGAGGCCGGACAGGCGCTCGTCGCCGAACCTCGCGTCCCGGTCATCTCCTTCACCGGCTCCACCACGGCGGGCCGCGCCGTCGGCGAGGCTGCCGGGCGGCTCCTCAAGCGTGTGCACCTCGAACTCGGTGGCAACTCCGCCCTCGTTGTCCTGGAGGACGCCGACCTGGAGGGCGCTGTGGCGCAGGCGACCTGGGGCTCCTTCTTCCACCAGGGCCAGATCTGTATGACCACCGGTCGCCACCTCGTCCACGCCTCGCTGCACGACGAGTACGTCGAGCGGCTCGCCGCGAAGGCGGACGCGCTGGCTGTCGGCGACCCGCACCGTGAGCAGGTCCACCTCGGCCCGGTCATCGACCGCGGCCAGCTCGGCAAGATCCACCGGCTGGTCGAGTCGAGCACCGCACGGGGCGCGAAGCTCGCGGCGGGCGGCACCCACCGCGACCTGTTCTACCGGCCCACCGTCCTCACCCACGTCGACGACCGGACACCCGCCTACGCGGAGGAGGTCTTCGGTCCGGTCGCCCCTGTGCGGTCCTTCGACACCCTGGACGAGGCCGCGGCGCTGGCTGCCGACAGCCCGTACGGACTCTCGCTGGGCATCGTCACCCGCGACACCGCCCTCGGCCTGGAACTCGCCGACCGGATCCCGACGGGCATCGCCCACATCAACGACCAGACGGTGAACGACGAGGCGGTCGCACCCTTCGGCGGGATCGCCGCGTCAGGCACCGGGGCGCGCTTCGGGGGCGAGGCCAACCTTGAGGCCTTCACCGACTTGCGCTGGACGACGGTCCGCCGCGAACCGGCCGGCCACCCCTTCTAGGGCGTGTTTCGAAAGCCCCGCCTGCCTGGCGGCGTCTGGCACGCACGCTCGCTGCGTTGTCGGGCTCGCCCCGATACGCCCAGTATCGGGGCGACCCTCCGCCTTGCGATCGCACGCACCAGACGCC
>NZ_JBITER010000078.1:0-16097 GCF_044455345.1 Streptomyces sp. NPDC051286
TTGGTGGTGCTGGTCATGCCGGGGGATGCTCCTGTCTCGCCCATCCAGGCTAACCGGAGAACCCCGGTGCCTCAGTCGAGGCTGTCAGGAAGGGCCGGGACGCGCTCGTTCTCCTGCGCCAGCACCGGCTGTCCTGTCCCAGATAACTGTTGGCATGGTGCGGCCCTGACCTGCTGTGCTTACGGGTGAGCGGAACGAACGCGCCCTCCCCGTCCCGCTCAACCGTAGGCAGCCGCCTCTGTGGCGTGCTTGGGAGTCCACTGATCGGCTCGGAGGTCTCATGCCCCTGCAGATGGAATTGGTCGCGATAACACTCGATTGCCCTGATCCGCTGGCTCTGGCGGCGTTCTATCAGCAGGCCACCGGCTTTGAACCGCACCCGAAGTCGGACGCTGAGTTCGCCGGTCTCAATCGTGAGGACGGCCTCTTCATCGGCTTCCAGCGAGTCGAGGACTACCGGGCTCCGAGTTGGCCTGGCCAGATCGTTCCCCAGCAGCTTCACATCTGCTTCAAGGTCGCGGAGAGCCTGGACGAGGCCGAGGCCCGGCTGCTGGAGCTGGGTGCGGGCAAGCCGGATCACCAGCCGCATGGGGACAAGGCGCGGGTCCTCACCGACCCTGCTGGGCATCCCTTCTGCATCGTCACGCGCTGATTGGCGTTCTCGCGGCAATGAGTGTGGCTATGCCGTCGGGGTTGCCGAGCCGATACTCGATCTCCGCAGCCGATGACTTGACGGTTTTCGTGAGCCAGACGCGGCTGGTATCCCGGCGCTCAGGCCGTACGGACTCGAACCGGACCGGCCAAAGACGCCCCAAAGACCCCCGTTGCACAAGACCGGAACACTCCAGAACTTGCCCACACAAGACCGGAACTGCCTACACATCGCAGAGACAGGACAACGGGACAACTGCGAGAGATCAATCCGGTTCGTGCGCAGCGGACAGTCAACCTCTCCGCGAGACAGGTCAAATGTACGCGCATTGTACGTGAAATGTGCGTTTCTTGCTGTAGGATGGGACCGGAGGTGTCCATGTCCGAGTTGTTCGACGCGATCGACGCGCTGATCGCGTCCGCTTCCCCGCTGCCCCCGCCCGCCGAGCGGGAGCGCCTGCGCAAAGCCCATGGGCTGACCCAGGACCAGGTCGCCAAGGCGCTCAAGGTGCGCCGGCCGACCGTGGTGTCGTGGGAGAACGGGAAGACCGAACCACGACCGCCGCAGCGCGAGGCGTACGCCCGGCTGCTGGAGAAGCTTGCCGAGCTCTACCCGGCCGACGCCGTCGTGTCCGGTCAGGTCGTGTCTCCCGGAACGGTGAGCACCGCTACGGAAGCTCGCCCGCTGCCCCCCGGGCCGGCCACCGAACCCGACACCACGCCGCAGTCCGTCCCGGCCCCGACTTCAACGGTGGGCGCCCGTCCGGACCGTTCGGCGAGCATCACCCCACCGATGTCGCGGCGCCCGGTCGTACGGAGGGCCACCCCGAAGCGGGCCCCCGCCCCAGCCGCCGCAGATCCGGGCTACGCAAACGGTCCGCTCGGTGTCCTGGACGGCGACGGCTCGCTGTACTGCGTCGGCGGACTCGTCCTCGACTGTCCCGCCAGGACCATTCCCGCGCTGGTCGACTGGACTCTCGCCGACGCGCACCTGGGCGCGCCGCGCCTGCACCCGTCCGGCAAGGACGCCGACCCTCTGATCGTCCTCACCGGCGCGGCTGCCGAACGGCTCGGGCTCCCCGAGCGCCTTGAGGACCGGCGCGGCCTGCGGCTGCCCGAAGACCACAAGGTCGTCAAGCAGATCACCAGGGCGAAGTGGAAGCTGACCCGGCGCGGGTTCGGTCCCTGGGCGCGGATCTACCGCCCTGCCACCGGCGGGCAACGCCAGTGTGTGCAGTTCGCGATCCTGCCCTGGGGCGCACTCGACGCCCGCTCCTGGGGCCACACCGCCCAGCTGGACCCGGCCGGCATCGCCCATGTACTCGGCACCTACGCGACTCGCGTCATCACCCCCCGCGGCTCCACTGCCGTTTCCGGCTTGGAGACGATGACTGCGCTGCGCCCACCGACCCGCGCTGTACGGAACGAGGACACCGGCACCTGGGTGTCCGGGTCGGTGCCCGGCTCCCTCACCGACCCGGTCGACCCGGCACCGGTGGAAGCGCCGGACGAGCACCCGGTCGTCGCCGCCCTCTACCCACGCACCCATCAACGCACCCCGGGGGAGGTCCTGGACGAGGAGGCGTACGACTGGACCCGTGACCCGCAACTGCTCACCGACACAGAGTGCACCAGGACGTTCGCAGTCGGCATCGACGTCAACACCGCGTTCCTCGCCGCCGCGAACCGGCTCGTTGTCGGCCTGGGCGCACCGGTCCACGTCACGGCCCCAGCGTTCGACAAGAAGACGCCCGGAAGCTGGCTGGTCGACCTCTCCGGCATCGAGCTGGACCCGCGCCTGCCCAGCCCGTTCACACCGCACGGAACCCGCCCGGAAGGCCCGGCCTGGTACGCGACACCGACCCTCGCCTACGCCGCCGAGCTCATCGACACCTACGAGCTGCCGGTGGCCATCCGGCCATTGGAAGGGTGGATCCGCACCGAGTCCGGTCCGTACCTGGACCCCTGGTACAAGCGTCTTGCCGAGGCGTACAAGCAGACGATGGCGGACCTGGGCGTTGTCCCAGGCATGACCGAGACCGAGTTCCTCGCCGCAATGGTGACGCACAAGCAGACCGACCCGGGCCTGGCTGCGGTCCTGTCCGCCATCAAGTCGACGGTCAAGGGCGGCATCGGCAAGCTGCGCGAGCGTCCCCAGGGCACCGGGTACAAGTTCGGCGAGCGGTGGCCCGCACTGGAGCGTTCGACGTGGCGCCCCGACATCCGTGCCGCTGTCATCTCCGCCGCCCGCGTCAACATGCACCGCAAGGTGGTGAAGACGGCGTTGGCGACGCAGACCGCTCCGCCCCCCGTGGGGCACCTGATGCTGGGGGAGGACGCGTTGCTCCCGATCGCGCTGCTGTCGGACTGTGCCGTCTACCTCTCCGACGGGCCGTCCCCGCTTGACGTCCTGCCGCACACCGCCGATGGGAAGCCGGCCCCGGGTACGTTCCGGCTTGGTGTGTCCCCGGGGATGGTCAAGCACGAGGGCACTCAGGAAATGCTGTGGGCTGTGCAGATGCTCGACGAAGGACACAATCCGGCCCGCCACATCAAGGGAACCGACGCCGCGATCGGCGGAGAGTAGGAGCGCTCGGTGGGCATCATCGGAGACAGTCTTGACAAAGCCGCAGCTGACACCGCCACCCGCCCCATCCCCAAGGGGGCGCCCGCGCAGATGCGGTTCCTGGTCAAGCAGTACAAGGGCACCCGGGCCGTGGCCGAGCTGCTGGACATTTCCCAGCGCACCGTCGAACGGTACGTCAAGGGCCAGTTCAAGAAGCCGCATGCGGGCCTCGCGGCCCGGCTTGCCCGTGAGGTCCGCATGCGGTGGCAGCCGCGAGTGAAGGAGAAGGCGAAGAAGCAGGCCGCCACCTCCACCGGCATCGTGGTGGAGACGAGGGCGAGGTTCGGGTTCACCGCAGCGCCCGGCACCACGGACGACGGGCGCATCCGCCTGATCACTCAGCACCTCCCGCCCGAGTACGCCGCCCGCCTCTTCGACGCCCAGGCTGCCGGCGCCACGGACGAGCAGCTCCAGGCTGTCGTCGCCGAAGGACTCCAGGAGCAGTACTTCAAGGACCGCGGCCGCCGCGCCGACGGCCTCCTGGTTGAGTTCACCGACATCGACTACGTCGAGCTCGACTTCTGACACGGCCGCGCCCGGCCATGCGAAGGCGCGAATGTGACTGCTGGGGTGTCGAGTCCGCACGCCTCAGGTGGTGATGGCCGTCGGAGGGGGGCAAAGCGAACGGGGGCATGCACCAGGAAGGCCCGGGGGCTTGCGCCAGTGCGTCGAGGTTTGTCCCAGGTGAGGCTGAACTAGCCTTTGTTGAGCCACGCTTGGAGGAACTCGTGGTCATCCCCGCCTCACCCTCGTCGCGCAGTGAAACCCGGTACCGCGGCGGTCTCCGGGCGGCCGTGGCAGCCGTCTGCTGCGGCCTGCTGCTGAGCGGGCCGGCCGTTGCCATCGCCACCACTGTTCCCGCCGCTCATGCCCAGACGCAGGCGCGGCACGAAGAGCAGGGCCGGGGCTCGCTGGTCTCCGCCGAGAAGCTGTACACGCTCGCGACCCCGCAGGCCGTGACCGCGGAGCTGGGCGCGGCTGGGTTCGAAAACGACGCCGTCCGGTACGGCGTGGTCGCGTACCGGCTGGTCTACCGGACCGTCGATCCATACGGACGTCTCACCACGGCGAGCGGGCTGTTCGTGCTGCCGCTCACCAGTGAGGGACGGTTGCAGGCGGTCTCCTTCGCCCACGGTACTGGCAGTCACAAGGACGATTCCCCGTCCATGCGGCGCGGCGGGTTCGTGTCCGCGCCGGTGATAGCGCACGCGGCGGCCGGTGCCGCAGGGGTCGCGCCCGATTATCTGGGGATGGGCACGGGACCCGGTTTGCACCCCTGGATGGACATCGGTTCCGAGACCACGGCATCCCTGGACATGCTGCGGGCGGCCCGCGCCTTCGCGCCCCGCACCGGACATGCGCTGGAGCGCGAGGTCATGGTCACCGGCTTCTCGCAGGGAGCCTCGGCAGCTCTGGGTCTCGGCCGGGCACTGGATGCGGGGGAGGACCACTGGTTCCGGATGGGCGCGCTGGCACCCGTCAGCGGCGCGTACGACTTCGGCGGCGCGGAGTTGCCCGCGCTGCTCGAGGGCAGGCTCGAACCCAAGTCCAGTGTGCTGTACGCGGCGTACACCCTGGTGGCGTTCAACAGGCTCCACCACATCTACGACAGCCCTGGCGAGGTCTTCCGAGCCCCTTATGACAGCACCGTCGAGGCGCTCTTCGACGGCGCCCACACCGGGGAGCAGCTGATGCGGGGCACCCCGGGTGCTCTGGACGAGCTGCTGACCGAGCACGGCCGCGAGCTGCTTGCGCATCCGGCGGGGCAGATGGCGGCGGCGCTGCGCACAACCGACGCCGTATGCACCGACTGGGCCCCCCGTACCCCGGTCCGGCTCTACATGGCGAGCGGGGACGAGCAGGCCGTCACCGCCAACACCGCGCACTGCCAGGCGGCTCTGCTCAGGAACGGCGTGGCCGCCCCGGTCGCCGATCTCGGCGATGTCGACTACCACGGATCCCGTCACCTGGGGTCCAATGTCGCGGCCACGTCGGCGATCGTGCGCTGGTTCAGTGAATTGCGCCGGCAGTGACCGGAACGTGGGAACCGCAGCCGGTGACAACTGCCGTGCCGCCCGAACCGGTGGTGACAAGCAGCGTGCTGCCCCGGTGACAATCACCGTGCCTCGGCGTCGGTATATCGGCCGCTCTCGTCGGTGACAAGCAGCCTGCTTCGGTACAAGGAGGGGATCCGGTGGGTCCCGGCGCACCTGCGCCTCTCGATGTGCGCCCGCTCGGTCGAGGGTTCGCCGACTGGGGGAGGAGCAGGAATTAATGAAGGTCGGCGTCGGGTGGATCGCCCGGGCCTTCGCCGAACTGCGTGGGTGACCTGGAAATCGCCGGCGGGGTCCCGTACATCGCCCCGATGTGGCTATGCGAGTACTTTTCCGAGGAATTCTCGGATGTTCGCCGTAATGACGTCGAGGTGGCTCTCCAGCGCGAAATGTCCGGTGTCGAGGTGGTGAATTTCTGCGTGCGGCAGGTCGCGCAGGAACGCGGTGGCGCCGTCGGGGCCGAAGATTTCGTCGCCTGCACCCCAGAGTGCAAGAAGCGGGACCTGGCTGGTGCGGAAGTACGCCTGAACGGCTGGATAGAGCTCGACGTTGGTCGGGTAGTCGCGAAACAGCCGCAATTGGATTTCGTCATTGCCGGGGCGGTCCAGCAAAGCCTGGTCGAGCGTCCATGTGTCGGGGCTGATCAGACTGGGATCCGAAACTCCGTTCAGATACTGCCAGCGGGTGCTCTCCAGAGTCAGGGCGGCACGCACGCCCCTCTCGGTGTCCGCGTCGGGGTTGGCGGCGTACGCGAAGAGGCCGTCCCAGAATGCCGCGACGAAGCCTTCCTGGTAGGCGTTTCCGTTCTGCGTGATGATCGCGGTGATGCTGTCCGTTGCCCGCAGTGCCAGGCGCCAGGCAACCGGGGCACCGTAGTCCTGGACGTATACGGCATAGCGTTCGATGTGCAAACGATCGAGGAGGCCGGCGGTGATGTCAGTGAGGGCTTCGAAGCTGTAGGGGAACTCCTCAGGTGACGGCGCGGAAGAGAACCCAAAGCCGATGAAGTCCGGTGCGATGAGGTGATAGCGGTCCGCCAGGGCAGGTATGAGGTGGCGGAACATGTGCGAGCTGGCGGGGAACCCATGCAGGAGCACGACTGCAGGCGCTCGTTGCGATCCAGCCTCCCGGTAGAAGATATTCTGCCCCTCGATCTCTGCAGTCCGGTGATGCACGGATGTCATGACCGTTCCGATCGTTCATGGGTCGGCGGCTGCTTGCGCCCTTGTGTGCAATGAAGGCAGTGGATTGGGGACCAGTGACGCAACTGTGTCCGCTGGAGCCTTTAGGGCCGGGAAGACGGTGGCCGCCGCCTTGAGGTGTTCGAGCCGGTCCTGGAAGGCGCCGCTCGCAATACATCGAGCGTAGAGCTGGACGGTGGGGGTGTACTGGCCGGGCGGGCACCCACTGACGTTGGTGAACGCAGCCGTTTTCAGGTCTTGGGGGCGCGAAGTTTTCGGTCGTACGGCCCGCTGAAAACACCACAAACAGTAGTATAAGTGCCCGTTGGGGTCGGGCATGGAAGCGCCGGCCGGAACGACGTATGTCCTGGGATCAACCAGGATCGGAGAGCCCGCACGACGACAGTCAGGTGGTGTCGCCGAGACCGGCCGGCGTGACGTTCGTGCCACGAATCGCCATGCGAGAGGGGCCGGACGTCTGGCAGGCATGTACAGGCGGCCCTGGCGTCGATGTCGGAGTGCCCAGTCCCGAAGGAGCAGTCATGACCGCGCGCCCGCCCTTTCCCCCGTTCACACGGGAGACCGCAATCGAGAAGGTCCGTCAGGGGGAAGACGGCTGGAACACACGCGACCCGGAGAAGGTCGCCCTGGCCTACTCAGAGGACTCACGCTGGCGCAATCGGGCGGAGTTCGTGACAGGACGCGACGAGATCGTCGCGTTCCTGAAGCGCAAGTGGACCCGCGAGGTCGACTACCGGCTGATCAAGGAACTGTGGGCGTTCGACGGCAACCGGATCGCGGTGCGGTTTGCGTACGAGTCGCACGACGACTTCGGCAACTGGTACCGGTCGTACGGCAACGAGAACTGGGAGTTCGACGAGAACGGGTTGATGACAGTACGGCACGCCTGCATCAATGACCTGCCGATCAAGGAAGCGGATCGCAAGTACCACTGGCCGCTCGGTCGCCGCCCGGACGACCACCCCGGTCTCAGTGATCTCGGATTCTGATCCCAGAGCTACGGACGAGCCAGGGCTGCCGCAGTGAGCTGATGGGTACGGGATCGGAGCCTGACACCGAGGTCGAAGGCACGAAGCTGCACAGCTTGCCGGACCTCCAGCGGGGCCGTGTCACCAAAGGGGTGCGACGGCCCACGTCGAACAAGGGGAAGCGACACTCCACTGCGGCTGCAGCGTTCGTTGTTCGTCTCGGCCTGCCTGTGCGCCGGGTTGCTGAGGCGCGGCACCCTTGCCTCGGTCCTGGAGGACATCGCGACCAACGGTTACCCGGCCCCGGAGGCGGGCGTGCTGTGGGAGGCCGCCCGCGATGCGCACCTCGCCACCCTCGCCGACAAGCGGGTCCGTGTCGCTTGAACACGGACCGCAGCGCTCCCGCGGCATCACGGTGAAGCACGCGCCCACGCAGCCTGGGGAAAACACGACAAAAGGTGTCTGGTTTCTGCGCAACCATCCTGTCGGCGGTGCTCGCACGGGCGCCGGCGCAGCGCGTAACACGGAAGGACACGCATGTCAGCAACACTGGACGGAAAGGTCGCTCTCGTCGCAGGGGCGACGCGGGGAGCCGGCAGGGCGATCGCGGTGGAACTCGGCGCGGCTGGGGCTACCGTCTACGTAACTGGCCGTAGCACACGGGGGCAACGCTCGGAGTACAACCGCCCCGAGACCATCGAGGACACCGCCGATCTCGTGACCGAGGCGGGAGGCCGCGGCATTGCGGTCCCGACCGACCACTTGGTTCCTTTGCAGGTCCGAAGCCTGGTGGATCGCATTGCATCCGAACAAGGCCGGCTGGACATCCTGGTCAACGACATCTGGGGTGGTGAACTTCTCTTCGAATGGGACACCCCCGTGTGGGAGCACGACCTGGACAAGGGACTGCGGCTGCTCCGGCTCGCGGTGGAGACCCACGCAATCACCAGCCATCACGCTCTTCCCCTCCTCCTGCGGAATGACGGGGGACTGGTGGTCGAGATGACCGACGGCACCGCCGAGTACAACCGGGACAGTTACCGGGTGTCGTTCTTCTACGATCTTGCCAAGGCCGCGGTGCTGCGCATGGCCTTTGCGCTGGGGCACGAACTCGGTCCGCGGGGTGGCACAGCAGTGGCACTGACGCCCGGGTGGATGCGTTCGGAGATCATGCTCGACCACTTCGGCGTGACCGAGGAATCGTGGCATGACGCGCTGGAGCGCGAGCCGCACTTCTGCATCTCCGAGAGTCCGTTTTACGTCGGGCGAGCCGTCGCTGCCCTGGCCGCCGATCCCCAGGTGAGCCGTTGGAACGGGCAGTCCTTGTCCGCCGGTCAGCTCGCCCGGGTCTACGGCTTCACCGACGTTGACGGCAGCCGGCCAAACGCCTGGCGGTACATCGTCGAGGTTCAGGACGCGGGCAAGCCTGCCGACGCCACCGGATACCGCTGAACCGCAATCAGCTCTCGCGGATCGGCTCCGTGCCGAAGGCTCCGGCACGGAATCGGGGGCACTCCGGATCGCCGCCGATCGGCCGTACTATTCCGGGAAACATCGCCAGCACGGGATGAACGTTCAGGTCAGCGCCCATCCGTTCGGCCGTCCGCTGTGCGCCTCGTCGCCCGGCGCGGGCCATGGTATCCGCGCAGCCCGTACCCACGGCATCATCGGCTCCCTGGCCCCCGCGGACATCCCGTGCGGCGCGGAAAGGGAATACCGGGGTGCAGGAGGTATCATCCGCGTTCCGTCCCGCGGACGTTCGGAGTGGGGGAGAGGCTCACGAACGCGTGATCGGCTGCGCTGAACGCGGCGAGGCAGCCGGAGCCGAAGACGCCACGCTCACACCGGGGGCCAACGGCGGGAGCAGCGTCAGCCAACTCGTCATCCGCTGCTCCAGCCGTTGCCCCGTATCCCCAAGAACCTCCCGCAGAATGATCAATGGAGTGATCGGGTCCAGTTCGGTGTCAGGTTCATCAGGTCGCGAAGGTAATGGAATGGCGCGGGGGGATGAGGTGGAAAGGCAGCGACGGCCGGTGCGACGTGATCGAGCCGCTCCAGACGAAGGACCAGCGCCGCACGAGCCACCCAGATTGCATACCTCTGAACGATCGGCGGAGTTTCAGGGGATTCTGTTCCTGCCGCACACGGAGATTTCCTGGGAGTATCTGTTACAAGAGTGGGGTTCCGGCTCGGGGACAGCCTGCTGATGACGTCCACCTTCACCAAAGAGCACACGGAACCTGCCGAGTACTGCGCCACCCGCACCGATCACCGTTCTCGAGCTCACCCCACCCCACCCCTCGCCACCGTGGCCGCCTGCACCCTCTCAGGGCGGCCGCCGCCTCGCCGACCCGAGCGGCCGCACCGTCGTCGTCACCGTCCACCAGGAGCAGCCCATGACCACCGAGCAGGAAGCCCGCGACGCCATCCACCACGCCTTCGGCGAGACGGCACGCGCCGAAATCGAGACCTTCCCGGCAGGGAACCTCTCCATCACCATCACCAAGGGCAAGCACGCCGCAACCATCGACGGGCATCCTGAAAGCGGCTGGGGCTGGACCGTCGACCCGTGCGAGGACGACGGCTTCAGCGGTCACGAGAACGTTGCGACCACGCTCGACGAGGCGCTCGCCAACGTGCGTGCCGCACTGATCTGACCTGGACGAAAGAGGCACGCATGGCAACGTTCGAAGGCCAACGGGCCCGCGCCTCAGCGAAACGGCCAGGCTAGAGGATCAGCACGATGGCGGCGCCAATGCCGCCGAGACACAGAGCGAAACCTGCCTCGCGCCAGCCGCCCTTTCCCCAGCGGAAGGGGTGGTCGAGGGCGAGCCGCCCTGGGCCGGTGGCAGCGATGCCCAGTGCAACGACGGCGATGCACAGGTTGTACTCCACGCCGCCTTGGACGTCCCACAGACTGTGTGGCGCGGTAACGGTCACCATGGCATTGATCATCACACCGATCAGGGCAGCCGCTGCCAGTGGCGTGAGCAGCCCCAGAGCCAGGCCGACGCCTCCCAGAAACTCGGAGCCGCCGCCGATGACGGCGTAGACGTTTCCAGGGTGATATCCCAGCGCGGCGAATCCCTTGCCCGTGGCAGTGAGGCCTTCGCCACCGAATAGGCCGAAGAGCTTTTGGGAGCCGTGACCTGCCATCAGCAGGCCGAACGTGATCCTGATGAGGAGCAGGCCGCAGTCGCCCGCTGACACTGCCGACCGCGCCGGAACGTGGGCCGGAGGTTCGGGGGAGGCGCGCAGCCGCTCAGGGATGTAGTTCACCGGGAACTCTCCTCTGCCCCGAGATCCCGGGACGGTGCCGAGGGACCACCACGGAAGCAGCAGGGCGGGCTGTCCAGTCACCATGACGCCTTCAAGGCATGCCATGCCGGAACTCAGCCAGAACTGGAGAACAGCGGGATCACTGCCGACGTTCGCGCGTCAGTCCGGTCAGGCCGCCGGTCGCTCTCGATATGAGTGTGTGACATCGGCTTTCTTCCATGATGGCCTCTTTCCCCGTTCCGCGCCGACCGCGCGGCAGGGAGGGGGCACGCACTACCTGCGACGTGCTGTACCGCAGGCCGGGCCGGTGCCGCTGTGCCGGATGCCAAGGGTGCTGCCGTCCCGGCACGCTCTGCATCACGGGCGCTGCCTACAGAGCGCGCACGGTGGAATTCGCTCCGGTTTGCGCGATCCTCCTGCGGGACGTCCGCCGACAGTTTTGATCCGCGTTCGCCTGCGGACGAGAAAGCCTCCAGGAACTGCCCCGTTTGCCGCTACTGGCGAACAGGACCTCTTCACGGCACGCTGTGCCCGCAGGAAAGAAGTCGAGCGGCTGATCAACCGGTTGAAGATCTTCCGGGCCGTGGCCACGCGTTGCGACAAAGAGGGCGTACGTCTTTCACGGCGCCGTGACCGCTGCTGTCGTACGTCTCTGGCTCCGCTCCTGACGCGCAGGCCCGGTCCCTCACAGGCGCGGTTCAGCGGCACAGGGCCGTGTCCACGACACTCTCGACACGCTTCATGGCTGTCTTGTCGGTCGGCTGGATGGTCACCGCGACGTTGGCGGCGCGGCCGTCGTCGGTGACGCCGCCCCGGGTCTCGTATCCCGGGAAGCTACCGCCGTGGCCCCAGGAGACACCGCCGCACGACAGCGGCGTGCTCACGAGCCCCAGCCCGTAACGCGCGCCGGAGGCAAAGGGGGGCCCGGCGGGGACGGTGGTACGCATCTGGGCGAGCTGGGCTGCCGGGAGGAGGCGGCCGCCCAGGAGCGCGGTGAAGAACCGGTTGAGGTCGGAGTTGGTGGAGATGATCTGACCTGCCGCCCAGGCCCAGGAGGGGTCCATTTCCGTGACGTCGCTCAGAGGTGCGCCTGCTGAATCCTGGTAGTAGCCCTGGGGATGAGGTTCTCGGATGGTCATGTCACCGGGGGCGGGGAAATAGGTGTGGCGCAGCCCGATGCGTTTGATGATGCGCTGGTCCATCTCCTCGGCGAGGGGGCGGCCGGTGACCTGCTGGATGATCAGGCCGGCCAGCACGTAGTTCGTGTTGCTGTACTCCCATTTCGTCCCGGGGGCGAAGTCGGCCTTGTGCTGGAGAGCGATGTCGAGGAGCTCGCGGGGTTCGAAGTACCGTGGCTGAAGGTCGTAGTTGAGGTAGTTGGGAAGTCCGCTGGTGTGCTGTAGGAGTTGACGGACGGTGATGCGGCGTCCGTCGATCCCCTCCCCGCGGACGAGGCCTGGCAGGTAGGTGTCGACCGGGGCGTCGAGGCCGATCTTCCCCTCACCGACCAGTTGCAGCACGACCACCGCAGTGAACGTCTTGGTGTTGCTGCCGATCCGCACCTGACCGTCCCTGGGCACCTTCGCGCCGGTGGCCAGGTCGCCGACCCCTGCGGTGTAAGTCCGGGTGCGGCCTTCGCGGTCCTGGACGCTCGCCAGCGCGGCGGGCAGGCCGTCGGTGTGCACCAGCGCGTTCAGGCCTTGCTGGACGGTGCCCGGCCTGGCGGCGGCAAAGGCCGCGGGCGGCGCCAGGGCACCCATCGTCATGACGCCGACGGCCACCGCGGCCGCGGCCGGCACGGCTCTGCGCCGACCGTCCCGCTGCCGCCTGGACGAAAGGGACCTCTGCTGTGCCTGCTCGCGCACGAGTCAACTCCTCGGGAATCATTGGGAAACCAGCGGCAAGTGCCGGGTCCAGCATTTCCGGATGCGGCAGTCCGGGGCGATCCCGCTACCTGCCCGCTCCAGGTAGGGCTAACCCCCTGGCGCACCCAGCCGATGGGGAAACAGGGCGGGACGCCCTGGCCGCAGAGGCGGCGTCAGGAGAGCAGATGCGACAGAGTCTGTAGCGCCGACGCCGACCCGCCAGACTCGCCTTGGACCGGCCACTCGGCTCCCCGTACTCAACTGGCCAAGTGCAACGCTCAGTGGCGAAGCGGAACAATCAGTCACACCGCTTGACCTCGCGTAGTGATACGTGTCGCGCAATAAATCGAATATCTGATCCGATGTAGTGATGGAGTCCATCACCTTCCCCCCCCGAACTGGTGCAGGCTTACCGCGACTGGAACTCCGCGTAGCAAGCGCTCGCCGCGCCTCACCCCCGCAACCGCATCTCGCTGCGCCGTCGCCTGCTGCACCTGTCCGCCCGGATCCAGTGACATCCCTTCTGGACCTCCGATCCCGGCCGGAGCACCGAGGTCCGGATGCCCGGACGTTCACGGAGGTCCTTGCGGCAGTCACGGGCAGGCGGTGACCGAGTGCTCGGAGTCCTATCGGGTGCCGGTGCCGGGTGTGACCGGTCTGTCCCTGCTTGCAATGGTGGAAACTCTCCAAGGTCGCCTCATCATTACTGTCCCCGACAAGGTGACCGCCCGGGGCCGCACGGTCCGAGACTTGCAGCACGCGGTGAGCGCTCTGGTGGTCGCCGCACCCCTGGACATGTCGACCGGCAAGGACAACCCCTCATGACCGAACGCATCGTCAGTTCCCGCTCCCGCGGCTTCCTGTTCCTCGACTCACACCCTGCCGGCTGTACCCGGCTCGTCCAGGACATGTGGCAGGCCGTCCCCGAACCGGCGCAGGAGGGTCATACGGATGCGGACGAGGCACCCGTCGCGCTTGTGATCGGCTCGTCCGCCGGGTACGGGCTGGCCGCCACCATCGCAGGACTCGCCAGGGCCGGCATCCGGGGCGTCGGCGTGTCCTTCGAGAAGGCGCCCGGCCGCCGAACCGCAACGGCCGGCTGGTACCGGACTGCCGCAACGGCCGAGCTGGCCGTGAAGCACGGGCGGGACTTCGTGTTCCTCAACGGCGACGCGTTCTCCGACACCCTGAAGGACCAGGTCGCCGACCTCCTCGACGAGCGGTTCGGAGGGAAGCTCGACTACCTCGTCTATTCCGTTGCAGCCCCCCGCCGCACCGATCCCGATACCAGTGTCACGTACGCGTCCGTGCTCAAGCCGATCGGTGAGGTGTACCGCACCAAGACCCTTGTCTTCGACGGCGATGGGGCACCCGAAGTCACGACAGTCGAGACCGGGCCGGCCGAGGGCGACGACATCGAGCAGACTGTTGCCGTCATGGGCGGCACGGACTGGGCCCGCTGGATCGACCACCTCTCCGGGCGCGACCTGTTGGCACAAGGGTTCGCCACTGTCGCCCTGTCCTACATCGGGTCGCCACTGACCGCCGCGATCTACCGGCAGGGCACCATCGGCGCGGCCAAGGCCCATCTGGAACAGACCGCCCGCGACCTGAACGACCGGCTCGTCAAGGAGGTCGACGGCCGAGCCCTGACCTCAGTCAACGGGGCCGCAGTCACCCAGTCCAGCACGGCCATTCCCGGCATCGCGCTCTATGTCGGGTTGTTGCGCGGTGTCCTCGAAGACGCCATGGTCCCGCCAATCGCCCAGCTCACTCAACTCTGGGACCAACTCACCGGCACCGCGCCTCTCGACCTCGACGACGAGGACCGCATCCGCCTCGACACCTGGGAGCTGACCCCTGCCGTCCAAGAGGCCGTCGCCGGGCGTTGGAAGACCGCCACGACGGAGAACATCCCGACCCTTGCCGCCCTGGACTGGTTCACCGTCCAGGTGCAGCAGCTCTACGGCTTCGCCGTGCCCGGCATCGACTACGCCGCGCCCGTCGAGATCGACGTCCCTTGGCCCCAGTGCACCTCCTGAGAGGCATTCTCTTTTCCCGAACCTGATATACGGGTTTCCGCAGGTCAGACGTAATGCCCGTGCTGTTCGGGCAGGCTGGGCCCGTCTGGTTCGTCCTGGAGGGCGTGGAGGTCGCGGATGTCGTCGATGCGGGCAGTGCTCAGGAGCCGTGAGAAGGCTGCTCTGGTGCCGGTGGAGGAACTGCGGGCCGAGTTCGAGCGGGTGAGGGCAGCCCTCGCGGAGGCGGAGGAGGTGCGCACCCTCGGCCCCTTGGCGGGAGCTGGTGGGTGTATCGGCATGCTCGCCTGACTGCAGTAACCCGCCGCGCGCAGCGAACCTTCTGTGGCAAAGCTATTGGCCATACGCGCTCCCGCCGTCCACTCGGCGAAAGACTAAAGAAGGTTTTTCCTGTGCGTTTGTACCGAATAGTACTGTGGCTCACGATTCCTATGGCACTTCCTTTCGTGGCGGCACCGGCCGGGGTGACGACGGCCGGTGCCGTCGGAGGGACGATGCCGGGAGGTCCTCTCTCGCTTTCGGTGTGGCGGGACGGATCACTGCCGGAGTCGGCTATCGAAGCCGCGCGGGTGTTCCCAGCCCTCGGAGTGACAGCAGTGATCTTCCCCCATGCAGCTCCTCGGCCCGCTATCGTGTCGCGGACCCAATGGCAAGCCGACGAGACTCGGCGCGACCCCCATGCCCACTACGCGGAAGGGGTGGCGGCGGTCTTCATCCATCACACCGACACCCCCAACGGCTACGACTGCGCGGACGTCCCGCGTACCCTGCGCAATCTGTATACGGGCCAGACCCGTGACCGGCGATGGGGAGACCTCGGCTACAACTTCCTCGTCGACAAATGCGGCACCATTTACGAAGGCCGTGCAGGCGGTGCGGACCGTCCCGTCATCGGCTCCCATACTATCGGGTTCAACCAAGGCACTGTGGGGATCGCGGCGATTGGCACCTTCGGAAGGGGGACGCCAGTGCCCGCAGCCATGGAGCATGCGATCGCGGCCCTCGCAGCCTGGAAACTCAGCCTGCGCGGCATCGACCCCACCAGCAAGGTGCGGCTCACGTCCACGAATGACAAGAGCCGTTACACGAAAGGGACTTCAGCCGAATTCGATGCCATTTCCGGCCACCGCGACGGCTATGCCACTGACTGCCCGGGGGAAGCGCTTTTCGCTCGACTCCCTGCGATCCGTACCATGGCTGCCGGCCTCCAGGGCAGGTCCCCACGAGCATCCTCTGGTGCCGGGCTCCCCTTGGGCTTGCAGAGCCTCCACCGAGGCGTTAAGTGACGGTTCATCAGAACCCGGTAGACATGAAATGTGGCTCTTCGGTCGCTTCCGTGGGCGGGGTTATGCGGTTTGACGGCTTGGTAGGTGGGGGCGGTGTCCGCCGAGGGTGAGCATGGCGAGGGCGATG
>NZ_JBITER010000079.1:0-15004 GCF_044455345.1 Streptomyces sp. NPDC051286
CCGATGCGCACCCCTGACCGGAACCGTCCCCGGCCAGGGATCAACGCGACATCACGGACGCGAGATCAACCGGCCAACGCCGTGAAACAACGAGGTCAGTCCTCCACTGGCTCCACTCGAATGGGTGCAGCACCACCCAGATAAAGCATGCACCCCGCATCCTCCACATCCGCGTTCTCTGGTGAGACCACGTAGATCCCCGCGGTGGGCGCGGGGACCCAGCCAAGATTACGCGGAGGGTCATACGCCTCGTAATGTCCGACGTAGAGCCTCGTCGGCGGGATGGATACCGTACAAACATCTCCCGCACGGAGCTCGGACAGCGCCGGTTCCACCCGATATGGAACCCATCCCGGTGAGCATTGTCACCCGGGAAGGAGAATGCGCCATCCCATCGAGAATTCGAGGAGTGGTCGATCACCCCCCACGGCCATTCCAAAATGATTCGGCGCGAATCCACCGCGACTACCAGAGCACTTGCCGGCTCGCAGGAGACGACAACTTCGTCGCCGATCTGAGGAACCAGATCTTCTCGCCACCATCAGTTCTGGCCGTGAACGGAGCTGGTGCGCGCGGAACCCACGGGGACCACCGCCCTACCCCGCCCTACCCCGCCCTACCCCGCCCCCCCACAGCCCATCACACGAACCACCAGGAAACAGACACCCCAGCCGACCCCCTCACGCCGGCGCGCGCACGTGAATGATCGAGACCAGAGCCAGTAGCCGCTCGTCCTGGACCACTTGTCTTAGTTAAAGAATTTTCTGGGTTGTTTCGGCCGGGGCCGGCAGCCGCCAGAAGCGGCAGCCGGCCCCGGCCGTCACGCACCCGGTCCCGACACTACGCGTCGTGCCGCCCGAGCGCCGCAGCGACGATCGGCAGCGCGTCGTCTCCGGCGCGCGCCGTCCACACGCTGAACCCGCTCTCCGGAAAGAAGAGTTCGGCCTCGCGCTCCACGACGGTGACACCCTGTCTGCGCGCCGCCGCCAGGACTTCGGCGTATGGGTGCCCGATCAGCTCCATGCCCCGGTGTACCACTTGCGCGGGCCGGGCCATGACGACGCATGTCACGCGGCCTTGGGAGTCGTATCCGACAGCCGCACCCGCTGACAGGAAATGGTCCTGCGAGGCGGGCCCGAATTCGGGTTCGGACTCCATTCCGCTGCCGAGCAGTTCACGCACGTCTTCTCTCGGGGATCCCAGCCGCACGGCTCCGAAGCCGCGGTGGGGATCTACCTCGAAGTTCCGCGGCGCGATTCGTCCTTCCCCTTCGAAGAAGGAGAATTCATAAATCACTCGGGTGCGTGAGGAGATCAGAACGCTGCGGAAGTCCCCCGGGGAGTCCACATGCGGATTGCCGAGCACGATGCCCAGCCCCGGGACAACCCAGTCAGAGCCCTTCTGTTCCACGGGAACACCGGCGGAGCGCAGCTCCGCCAGTACCTCCGTGTGGGAACGGTCGAGCAGTCCCACGCCTCGCAGGCTCAGCTCCGCCGGGGCGGCCACCTCGATTGAACACAGCGAGTCCCTGTCGTCGTATCCCAGGATCATCCCCAACCCGTGGTAGGCGTCCGAGAGAACCGGAGCGTATGCCGACCGGCGAAATACGGACGGCTCCCCCAGAGTCTCTCTGACGGACTGCCTGGACATCCCGAAGCGCACCTCGGGAAAGCCCTCCAACGGCAGAATCTCCATGTCGATCAAGGCGGCCTCCGGGGTTAGACGATCGGCCGGTTGAACCCGGCCTTGTTTGCGGCTTCGATGAAGTTGGGCAGCTTCGTGAGCATCTCATCGATCGCGGCATCGTACTTGCCTGGGAACATCGACTTCACGTTGTCGATGTCCATCTGGAGAGCTTCCGTGAGGCGCCCCTGCTTGAGGAGGTACGACTGGTGGGCGCGGTGCATCTGCCCGTCGTAACTGCTGCCCCAGCTCTCCGTGGAGTGATGATCGGCCTTGTCCATTTGGATGGTCAGGCCCTGCCCCTCCGGCATGCCGAAGGCGTCCTTGATGGACTGGCTCGCCGGCATGTGGTTGCGCTCGATCACGCCCTTCTTCGCGTGCTGGTCCTTGTACTGGCCGCCCCGGTAGGGCCCACCGGTGACGGCGCAGGCGCCCTGGACCGGCGGGTTGGCGTTGTGGACCAGCGCCGGAGTGCCGCCGACGTACACGAAGTAGGTGTGGACTCCGTCGACCGTGAGGTTGTGGACCCGCTGGGTCCGCTCGGTCTCGTCGACGCCCGTGACCTGGGACCAGGCCCCGGTCGCGGTCTGCAGCCACATTCCGGGCTTCAGTTCCCCGGCCGTGACCCACCGGCCGAAGTCGGGGAGCCAGAAGGGGTGACCGGTCGTTGCCGTGATCGTGCCGGGCTTGGCCGGGCCCTTCGCGCCGTCGGAGTCGACGGTCACCCGGACCAGGCGCTTGCGCCCTTCGCCGACGATGGTGTCGGTGATCTGGCGGGCCTGCAGGTCTCCGGTCTCCGGGTCGGAGGCCAGGACGTACTCGCCCTCCTTGAGGTCCTCGATGTCCTTCGTGGACCCGTCGGCCATCAGCACCTTCGTGCCCGGGACAAAGCTGTTCTTCTTCTTACAGCTGCCGCCCTTCGACCCCCGGTGCTTACCCGTGCCCTTCTTGACGGTCGCCTTCGCGTTGCTCACGCCGGACTTGACCTTGTCGACGCCCTTCTTGCCGCCGGACGCGATCTTCTTGCCGCCAGTCTTCGCCGCGGACTTGACCGCGTCGACCGCGTTGGCGCCCTTCTTGGCCCACTTCGCCGCCGTGACCGCGTTGCCGGCACCCGGGATGGCCGCGGCCATGGACATCGCACCGTCGACGTAGTTGCCTTCGGCCATGTACCAGATGCCGTTGGCGACGTCTGCGGCTTCGCCGATGACCGGCACCATGCCCGCCACGTCCAGGGCCGCGTGGCCGACGTCGGAGAGGGAGATGTCGATGCCGAAGAGGTGGCCGTCCAGCTCCACGAAGGAGATGGGGTTGCCGCCGGCGAAGGCGTAGCGGTTGCCGGTGTACGGGTCGGTGGCCAGGGACATGTCGTCCAGGGCGCCGCCGTACATGTCCCTTGTCAGGAACCGGTTCAGACCCGGGCTGTAGTTGCGGAAGCCCATGTCGTAGGTGCCGGAGCCGTCGTCGTACCGCTGCGCGTTGTAGCGGTAGTCGTTGTACTGCTCCTTGTCCGGATTCTGTGCGTCGGGCTTGTCCGCGCCGGTGAACTGCGCGTCGTCGTCCGAGCCGTAGGCCGTGTAGCCGTAGGTGGCCCGGGTGTTGCCGTCCTCCTTCGTGACCGCCTCCACATCACCCTTGGGGTGGTAGAGGTACTGCGAGTACTCGTGGGGACCGGTGTCCTTGTGCTTGATCTGGGTCAGCTTCTGACCCCACGGGCTGTACTGGTAGGACTTGGTCGCCTTGCCGGCGACCTCCTCCCGCAGCACCTTGGACTCCATGCCCAGGTACGTGAAGACCGTGGTCTTCCCCGACGTGCCGGACGTGGTCTCCGACGCCGTGCGGTCAAACGCGTCATACACATACGACGTCGACTTCGCCGACGCACCCGTACCCGCCGTGTGCTTGGCGATCCGGTCGAAACCGTCGTAGCTGTACTTCTCCTGCACCGACCCGTTCGACGAGACCGTGTCCAGCCGGCCCAGCGGGTCGTAGTTGTAGGTCGAGGCGACACCACCCGCGGACGTCTTCAGCAGGCGGTTGCGGTCGTACGTCGACGTCGACGTGACCCCGCCCGACTTCTGCTCGACGATGTTGGAGTTGCCGTCGTAGACGTACTCCTCGGTGCCCGCACCATGACCGGTCTTGGTGACCTTGGCGATACGGTCCTGCGGGTCGTAGTCGAACGTCGAGACGGTGTCCAGATACGCCGCCGTGTTGTCGGCGTTCATCAGCTTCGCCGTGTCCTTGGAGCGGTTCCCGTTCGGGTCGTACTCCAGGTCGTGCGAAGCCACGACGGTGCCGCCGGACTTCTTCTCCACCTGCGACTTGACCGCACCGTTGAGCCAGTACGCGTAGTCGACGGTGTTCCCGTTCGGCTTCGTCTGCTTCAGCGGCTGACCGCGGTCGGTGTAGGTGAGGGCGGTGATCTGCTGGTTGCCCGCCGTCGGCGTGTCCGCGTTCGTGATCTTGTTGATCATGTCGCGGACGTCGTACTCCGCCTTCGACCACGTCACATCATGTGTGGTCTCCAGCGGGTTGCCGTTGACGTCATAGGTCAGCGAGGTCGTGTTCTTGACCGTGCTGCCCAGCTTCTCCTCGACCTTCGACAGCTGATTCAGCTCGTCGTAGGCCATCGCGTACGCGTCCGCCTTCGCGCCCGGCGAGAGGTCCTTGACCTCCGACAGCAGCCCGTTGGCGTCGTACTTGTAGGTGAAGTCCTTCTTCTCGTTGTCACTCTCGCCCGTGTTGGCACGCACCAGCTTGATGCCATCGGCGACGACCGTGCCGTTGGCCGCGTCGGTCAGGGTGACCTTCTGGGTGCCCGACTCGGTGAAGGAGTACGAACCCAGCGAGACCCAGGTACCCGACCCGGTGGACTGGTTGACGGTCCGGGTGGTCTCCCCGGTCGAGTGGGTGATCTTGAACGGGGCGTCGGTGGCCGCGCCGGTCACGTCACCGTGCCGGACGAAGACCTCGTACGTACCGTCCTGCGGGATGTTCAGCTGCCACGTGAAGGACTCGGTGCCGGTGCCCTTGGCGTTCGTACGGACGTCGTAGCCCCACTGGCCCATGGCCTGGGAGGCGTCCCAGTTGCCCTGTGCGGCCGTGTTGTGGATGTCCGTCGAGTCGACGACCACGACCTGCTTGCCGACCGGAACACCGTCATCCGAGCGGGCCTTCTGGTTGCCCGACGGGTAGAAGTCCCACGTCATCGTCCGCTGCGACGAGCCACCGGCCGAGGTCAGCGTGTTCCTGGTCTGCTGACCCAGCGTGTTGTAGTCGTACGCCGTGGTGATGTCGAAGGGGTCCGTGGCCGACTTGGTCCAGCCGTTGTCGTAGTAGTCGTACTTGGTCGTGTTGCGGACCGTCTGGCCCTGCGACGGCGGGGCCGAGACCTCGGCCAGCTGGCCGACCGAGTCGTACGAGTAGATCGTCCGGTCCGGGCTGCCGTAATTGGCGTCACCCTGCTTGAACGGGGACAGCGTCTCCTTGACCCGGTTCAGCTCGTCGTACACGGTCTCCGAGGTGAAGTCGGTGGCATCCGACGTCGTCTCGACACCGCGCGGGCTGATCTCCTTCGTCTTGTTGCCGACCTCGTCGTACTCGAACCGGGTCGTCCGGTACGTGATGACGCCCGAGCCGTCCTTCGAGTACGGGACCTTGACCTCCTTGGTCAGGCCACGCCGGTCGAAGATGGTCTCGCTGGTGTTGCCCTCGGCGTCCGTCGCCTTGTCGGTGCGGCCGTCGAGGTCGTAGTGGACTTCTGTGAACTTGCCCGCCGCGTCCGTCGTCTTCACGACCCGGTTGTCCAGGTCGTAGGCGTACTTCGTGGTGAAGTCGGACGTGTCCGGGGTGGCGTTCTTCTTCGGGTCGACGACCGTGATGACGTTGCCGACACTGTCGTACGTGCTGGAGACCTTGTCGCCCCGCGCGTTGACCACCGAGACGGGCTGATAGATCTCGTCCAAGGTGTACGAGGTGGTGTAGTCGCCGACCGTCGACGTCAGGTTACCCTTCGGCTCAGTGACCGTCTTGACGTTGCCGACCTTGTCGTACGTGGTGGTCGTGCGCCGCTCGGGGTCGGTCGCCTCGTCCTTCGGAGCGAGGGAGTCGGTGACCTGGTCCGCCGCGTCGTACACCGACGAGGTCTCCGCGCCGTTCGGCCCGAACGCCTTCAGCGTGTTGTTGTTGGCGTCGTAGACCGGTGCCGGCGTGATGATGTCGACACCGGCCTCCTTCGTCTGCTTCTGCTCCAGCGGACGGCCGAAGTAGTCGTAGTCCTGAGTGACCTTGGCGCCCTTGGCGTTGACGACCTCCTTGGTGTTGCCGCGCTCGTCGTAGACGAAGGTCGTGGGGTTGTTCAGCGCGTCCTTGATCGTCGCCGGGTACCCGTGCGGGCCGTAGTCCGCGTAGGTGGTGGTGTGGCCGTTGGCGTCGGTGTCCGTCAGCGGCTGGCCGTAGGCGTCGTACACGGTGGTCGACTGGTAGTCGCCCGCCGTCGCCGAGGCGACACCCTCCGGGTCCGTGACCGAGGTCTGGTTACCGAAGGAGTCGTACCCGAACTCCGCGACGTTGCCCAGCGGGCTGGTCTTCCGCCACAGGTCGGCGGAGTAGCCGTCGAGGCGGGACTGGTACTCGAGCTTGGTCGCGCCGGCCGGGTACTTGGCCGGGTCGCAGTAGTCGGTCGGGTTGAACGACGACCACGACTTGGTGGTCTCCGGATCCCACTGGCGCAGCGGGTAGCCGGTCTTGGAGTCGTAGCAGGACGCGGCCTTGGCCCCGTTCGCCGCCTCCAGGTACGTGACGTTGTTGTCCGAGTCCCAACTCATTTTGGTGGTCTGGGACTTGGCGTTGACCGACTGGACCGGACGGCCGAAGTCGTCCGTCGTGTACTTCGTGACGTGCGACTCGGCGTCCTTCACCGAGGTGTCCACGAACTTGGTGTTCGCGGCGTTGACCGCGTACGTGAAGTCCGTGTCACCGCCGAGCCGGTCCGTGATGGTCTGCGCCCACCAGTGGTACTTCGGGTCGTCCCCGTCCTTCGGCGCGTAGTAGCCCAGCTTGGTGCTGTGCTGCCGCGGGTCCTGTACGTCCACCAGCTTGACGTTCTTGCTGCCCTGCGTGGTGTCGTAGGTGAAGGAGAAGAACTTCTCCTTGCCCGAGCCCGCGCCGTCGGTCAGCTTCGTCAGCAGGCCCTCGGTGGAGTAGTCGAAGGTGAGCGTGCGGCCCGAGATGTCCGTCATCGACTTGACGTGGTCGACGCTCTTGACGTTGGTCGCGTCGGACTTGCTGAAGTACTCGACCGTGAGCGACTGCCGTCCCGCCGGGTCGGTGATGTACTTCAGGAACTTGGTCGGCTTGTTGTTGGACTTGCGCTCCTCGTACGTGAACGTCTGCGTGTTGCCGTCGTTGTCGACGGCAGACGTCATGTAGCCGTCGCAGCCGAACACGAACCGCGTGCCGTCAGGACGGGTCAGTGTCCAGGCGTCCGGGACCGGATCCTTGGTCGGCTTGCAGTCCAGGCCAGCCTTCATCGTCAGCTTGTAGTGGACACCGGCCGGTGCCTTCCACACGCTGTTGGTGGCGTCCCAGCGGAAGGTGTGCGTGGTGCCGTCACCGTCCGGGAGCCTGACCTCGGTCGGGTTCGGGTTCGGGTGGAAGTCCAGCGGCGCGCCCAGGCGCGTCGGGCCGGAAATCTGCGCCGACCAGCCGTGGCCGAGCACCGTGTCCGACGTGTCGAGGCTGTTGTAGGAGAAGCGGGCGAAGGTGTTGAGACCGCGGCCCGGGTTGTTGATGGCGTTGTACGACCAGACACTGTTGCCCGAGGCCAGGTTGTTCATGACCGTCGAGCCGGCGCCGGTGTTCTTGCCCGTGTAGGAGTAGAACTTTTCGAGGCCCAGCGTGTTGGAGGTCGGGTCCTCGACCCTGACGTTCTGCTTCAGCGACGGGATGGCGCCGGTCCCGGCGGACAGCCAGGTGCCGTCGGCGACCTTCTTGACGTCCCAGCCCAGCACGTAGTCCAGGCGCTTGTTGCCCTCATCGGAGTTGATGGGGGTCTTGACCTGCGCCTGGATCGTGGCCGACTTGCCCGGAAGCAGGGCCGGGATCGCGGTGGACAGCTGGTTGCCGCCGGTGGTGACGTCCGTGCCGTCGGGCAGCTTCCAGGTGTAGGACAGCTGCCGCTCACCCGCCGCCCACGCGGTCGCGGTCGTGTTGGTGACCGTGAACTCGACCGTGTACTGCGAGTTCGGGGTCATCCGGGCCGGGGTGGTCGGCGCGTAGTACGTGTCCTCCGTCGTCGCGTCGACGTAGATGACCTGCATGTACGGGCGCAGCTGCGGGTCGGAGGCCTCCGCCGACAGGAACACGGTGCGCTCCTGGGGGCCGGTGGTGGTCTCGTCCTTCAGCTTGACCAGGACGCCCTTGTTGCCCGTGGGCGTCTTGACCCAGGACTGCATCAGGCCGGTCGCGTCCCACCAGTGCCGTCCGACCTCGTCGGTGATCTGCGGGACGGTGTCCGAGACGGTGGCGGACATGTCGCCGCCGGGCGTGGTCCACGGCGTGGTGGCGTTGGCGTTGTTCCACGTCGCGGTGGTCTCGGTGAAGTCCCTGGTCAGCGCGTGGAGTTCGTAGATCGCACCGTTGGTGGTGCTGGTGGTCTCCGCGCCCCACATGTACATCTTGTTCTCCAGCACCGTGGCGGTGGTGGGGATGGATGTGGTGGGGAACTTCACGACCGCGCGGGTCTTGCCGTACGTGCCGGAGTTGTTGCCCACGCTCAGCCAGGTCTGGGCCTTGCCGGAGAGCAGACCGTCGTGGTTGACGGTCGGCTGCTGCGAGGAGAGCGTGGTGTCGGTCTGGCCCGCCTGGATGATCTTCATCGTCCGGCCGGCCTTGGGGATGCCCACGATGCGGGTCGGCGACCCGAGCAGCTGCCCGCTCTTGGTCTTGACCGCGAGCTGGTAGTAGTACGACTTCCCGATCTCGCTGGAGCTGGAGTCTGGGGTCGGCACCGCCGTGGTGTCCGTGTACGTCGTCGTGGTCGACGCGATCGGGGCGATCAGCGTCGCGGCGGACGGCGTGAAGGCCTGCTGCGTGGAGCGGTGCAGCTGGTACTCCGCGATGTCCAGACCGGTGTCACCGCTGCCGTTGGCGTACGCCGGCCAAGACAGCTGCGGGCCGGTGGAGTGGACCACGGTCGGCGAGTTCAGCGACGTGCCGACGGCCCCGTAGGTCACCGTCAGGCGCGGGTAGGTGGACGTCTCGTCGCCGTAGGTGTTGCCGTCGGCCGCCTCGTAGCGCGGGCCGCCGGTCGGCGCGGTGCCCGACTCGTCCTTGGCCTTGAGCACGAAGCCGTGGTTGACGGCCGTGCCGGAGACCCACTTCTGGACCGTGTCGGCGACGGGGAAGTCGTGCCACTTGTTGTAGTCCCAGGCGCCCTTGGTGATCTCGGCCGGATTCACCAGCCGCACCGAGTCGGCCAGCGTACGGGTCGTGGACGAGCCCGTGTCACCGAGGACGATCTTCCCGGCGTTCCCCTTGGCGAAGCTCAGCTCCGCCGCGTCCAGGGTCTTCCAGACGCCGCCGGTGCCGGTCTGGTTGACCGTGTAGTTCTTGGTGCCGCCGTTGTGGGTGACCGTGTACGGGGCTGCCGTGGCCGCGTCCGACGCAGCCGGGTAGTGCACGTCCACCCGGTACGTGTCGGTCTCCGGGACCCTCGGCTGCCAGGTGTACGACTCGCCCGTCAGCGCATTCTTGTTGTAAGCGTAATCGTCGTTGGTCGCCGCGCCGCCGGTCGTGGTGGATCGCGGCCACTCGCCGACCGCCGCCGTACCGGCATCACCGTCGTCCAGCTGTACGGTGGTGCCGGACAGTTCACCGACCAGCGTGCTGGTGTTGGACCACGTCGCGGGCGTCGCGCCCGACTCGCTCCAGGCCCCGGTGGCCCGGTGCGCCTCGAGGGCGACGGCGTTGCCGTTGGTGGTGTGCGACTGGTCGTAGTACATGCTCAGCCGGGCCGCGTCGACCTTCACTCCCGCCGGGACCTCGTTCAGCGGGAACTTGATCAGCGACCGGGCGATGCCGGTGTCGGTCTTGCCGACCGACAGCTTCCAGGTGTTGTTGAAGTTGGCCGCCGGCTGGTCCGACAGGACCATCGTGTCCTCGGAGGCCGAGGCGATCGGCGTGATCGTGATCGTCGGGTCGATGACGACCGGGTACTGGCGTTCCTTCGCCGCAAGCCACTTGGCGTCCGGCGTGACGGTCAGCTTCCAGCCCTTGCCGTCGGCGTCCCGGATCAGCTTCTGGGTGACCTTGGTGCTGTACGTACCACCGGTCACCGACTGCGGATCCTTCTTGGCGTCCGTCATGTACGGAGCCGGGATCACCATCACCGGAGTGCCCGGAGCCTCGCCGAAGAAGGCGATCGAGCCGTCCTTCCGCGCCTTCGGCGTCAGACCGCCCTCGGTGTCCAGGGTGAAGGTGAACGACACCGGACCTGACGGGCGTCCGGCGAGGACGATGTCCTCCTTCACCTCACCGTTCCCGACCCGGTACGACAGATCCGCACCCGCGACCGCGTCTTTGTAGACGACCCGGTCGTCCTTCGTCTCCGGCTTGAGCGCACCAGCACCGGTCAGGCCGAACGTGACCGCCCCGCCGCCCTCGGCCTCGAAGCGCATCAGCTTGCCCGGGGCCGAGCCGAACCAGCTCTTGCCGGTGTTCGCGGTGTTGGCGAAATCGAAGCCCTTGTCATGGGTGGCGCGCACCGTCGTGTCGATCGGCTTCCAGGACTTCCCGGACCTGTACGAGGTTGGTGTCGCCGTCAGCTCGGCCTCGATCCGGCCGTCCGAGAGCTGCCAGAAGCGTGCTTGCGACGTGCGCTTCCCGGTCAGCTCCTTGACCCGCTTCGCCTTCGGGAGCTTCTTGCCCTTCGACAGCTTCTCCCGGCTGGGTATCTCCAGGTTTCCGCCGACCGGGGGCTTGTTGTCATTGTTGTCGTCGTCGGAGAACCATCCCTTGACGGTGTCGACGATTCCCTTGTCCCCACCGCCGTTTGATGACGAGGACGGTGCGGCATACGCGATCTGCGGCAGCAGTGAACTCACCACGGCCGAAACCACTAGACAGGAGATGTATCTCCCGTACCGAACTTTCACCCCAAACCCTTTCCATGGTGCACCCGTTGCAAAGAACCCGAAACGGGCACGTCGTGGTCCGCCCGGAATGCCGGGGGACCCGGAGGAATGGCACCGTGACCCATCCAGTGAGCCGGGCATGCTTGAGGAACCGCCGAGGTCGGCGGCACGTCAAGAGACAGCTCACCCCTCCCAGGTGACTCTCGATCACAGCGCCGCGGTTTCTATTACGGAAATTGACGCCACGTCAAGCGATAGGACATATCAGGGCGGTTGGATTCCGAATCGGCCGCGCTTTGCCCCGAATGTCTTCTCGGTGGATTCGGTTCGTTGCTGTGGTGTATAACCACCCGACTTTGCATCGGACGAATTCCCCTGGAGAGGCCGTGAGTGCACCAGAAGACCCGACGTTGAATACCGGACAACCGGTTTCAGTCGCAGAATCCTCCGATGTGGCCGAAAAGGGCCCCGTTGGCCCGGCGACGGCATCGCGCGACGGCTCAAGCAACAACCGGCGCGGCTTCGTCATCGCCGCCGCGGTCGTCGCCGCGTGCACCGGCCTGGTCCTGTACGGCGTCCTGAACACCGAGGACCAGCCGAAGCCGCGCGCCGTCCCCACCGCCGAGGTCACTTACGAGGTCACCGGCACCGGCACCGTCGAGATCTCCTACCTCGCGCGCAGCGAGGCCGACGACGCCACCGTCGAGAAGGCCGTCAAACTCCCCTGGAAGAAGTCCGTCCAGGTCCCCCTCGGCAAGGCCCCCAGCGTCAACATCGCCCTCGACGGCAAGGGTGGCCAGGCCCTGTGTGCCCTCGCCATCCGCGACCGGCACGTCCAGAGCGCCACCGCCTCCGGCACCTACGGCCGCGCCACCTGCACCGGCGAACTCCCCGCCCCCGCCGCCACCGAAGAGAGCACCGGCTGATGTCCGCCCTTCCCCGTACCGCAACGCGCACCGCGGCCCGTACCGCCGTCGCGGCCGCGGTCGTCCTGGCCGCCCTGGGCCTCACGGCCCCGGCCCAGTCCGCCCAGTCCGCCCAGGCTGCCCACACCGGGCCCACCGGCACCCTGCACACCGTCGCCGTATCGGCCGGCACGGACCCGGCGCAGCGTGCGCTCGCCGCCCGCGCCACCAAGCCGTTCAGCATGGTCGGCGTCACCTGGGACGACCCGTACGCCCAGCTCGGCGGGACGGCCGAGGTACGCACCCGGTCCAGCGAGAGCGGCAAATGGTCGGCCTGGCGCGCCCTGGACACCGATGTCCGTACGCCGGAATCCGGACCCGACCACGCGAGGCACGGCCTGCGCGCCGGCACCCAGCCGCTGTGGACCGGCGCCTCCGACGGCGTCCAGGCCCGCCTCACCGGTGCCCACGGCAAGGCGCTCCCACAGGGACTGCGCGTCGAACTGGTCGACCCGGACGGCGGCACCAGCAGCACCCGGAGCACCATGTCGGCCACCACCGCCCAGGCCACCACCGCCGGGCAGCCGCCCATCACCTCGCGGGCCGCCTGGGGCGCCGACGAGTCGATCGTCGTCGACCCGCCCACCTATACGACCGACACCAAGGCCGTGTTCGTGCACCACACCGCGGGCACCAACAACTACACCTGCGCCGAATCGGCCTCCATCATCCGCGGCATCCTCATCTACCACGTGAAGAGCAACGGCTGGAACGACATCGGCTACAACTTCCTTGTCGACAAGTGCGGAACGCTCTTCGAGGGCCGCGCGGGCGGCATCGACAAGCCCGTCTACGGCGCGCACACCTACGGCTTCAACACCAACACCAGCGGCATCGCCGTCCTCGGCGACTACAACACCGCCACCACCACTCCCGTCGTACGGGAGTCCATCGCGAAGCTCGCCGCCTGGAAGCTCGGCCTGTACGGGATCAACCCGTCCGGCACTGTGGTGATGGCGGCCGGCGCCGACAACGGCAAGTTCACCGCGGGCCAGCTGGTCACCATGAACCGCATTTCCGGCCACCGCGACGGCTATCCGACCGAGTGCCCCGGCAACAACCTCTACGCCGACCTGCCCGCGATCCGCACCCTCGCCACGGACGTCAACTCCCCCTCCCCGGCCGGGGATTACAACCGCGACGGACGCGCCGACCTCGCCGCCGGCATCCCGCAGGCCACCGTCGGCGGATTCGCCGGCGCCGGCCAGGTCTCCGTGGTCCCGGGCGCCCGCAGCGGCCCCTACGCCGCCGCCAGGACCGCCCTCACCCAGGACTCCGCGGGCGTCCCCGACGCCTCGGAGGCCGGCGATGCCTTTGGCGCGGCCACCGCGTACGGGGACCTGGACCACGACGGCTACGCGGACCTGATCGTCGGCGCCCCCGGCGAAGAACGCACCGACGCCACCGACGAGGGCGCGCTCACCGTGTTCCGCGGCAACCCCAACGGCCTTGCGGCGGAAGCCACTTCGATCAGCCCGAAGCAGAGCGGCGACCGCTTCGGCGCGGCCCTCGCCACCGGTGACTTCGACGGGGACGGCAGCGCCGACATCCTCGCCGTGGCCGCCGGCAGCGGTCGCGCCTATGCCGTGGACGGCGCCGACCGCACCCTCTCCGCCCCCGCCGTACTGGCCGAGGGCCCCATCCAGGACACGGACATCGCCACCGGCGACTTCGACCACGACGGCTACACCGACGCCGCGCTCACCTTCCGTACGGAGACGGGCTCCTCCCTCGCCGTACTGCGCGGCTCGGCCGAGGGCCTGCGCACCGCCGACCTGTCGGTCCTGGCCGGCGCGGACGGCCGCTCCGTCGCGGCGGGCGACCTCAACGGCGACGGCTATGCCGACCTCGCCGTGGGCCGCCCCGACGCCGGAAACGGCGGTGAGATCGCCACATACCACGGCTCCGCCGACGGTCTTACGACCACGGGGGCGCCCGTCCTCGACCAGTCCACGCCCGGTGTGCCGGGCGGCGCCGAAGAGGGTGACCGGCTCGGCAGTTCGGTCGCCATCGGCGACACGGACGGCGACGGTTACGCGGATGTGCTGGCCGGACTGCCCGGCGAGGACCTCACCGTGGGCGGCGTCGACCAGGCCGACGCGGGCGCGGTCCTGCTGCTCCACGGCAGCCCCACCGGGCTGACGGCGACCGGCTCGGCCACGTACAACACCGACCAGACCGGAGTCCCGGGCGCCGCCGAAGCCGCCGACCGGCTGGGCTCCGCAGTGGCCCTCGCCGACTTCACCGGCGACGGATACGCCGACCTCGGCATCGGCTCGGACGGCGAGAACGGCCCCGACGGGACCGTCCTCACCCTCAACAGCGGCCCCACCGGGGTCACTCCGGCCAGCGGCCTCTACTTCGGCCCTGCCACCCTCGGCGCGGCCGCGGGCTCCCACATCGGCGACGTACTCGCGCGGTAAGGCGCCGTCGGAGGCCGAGGTGTGCTCCCTGCACCGGAAGACAGCGGGGCGCCCAGGACCTGAATTGGCTGACGAGGCTCTTGCCACGGTGCAGGCCCATCCTCAGGGCTGTCCCGTAATCCCTGACGGGTGCACGACGACAGCTACGGCACCTCGCCGCGTTGTCGGAACGTCCGAATACATCCAGTATGCGGACGCCTCTCCGCCTTGCGATGCACCGCATCTGACGCCGCGTGCGATGTGCCGGTTTGGTGTCAGTGGGTGGGTGTCAGTGACGGCATGTCAGGTTGGTGTGTTTGTGCTGGTGGCGGTGTGTCTGGAGGGTCAGGTCACTGACACGGGGTGGTATCTGCGGCGGGTGCGGCTGTCATGGAGCGGTACACCCTGCCCACTTCCACTGTCATGGGAACGGCACTTCTGATGGCGTTGTCACGTTGTTGGGTGCGTGGGTGCCTGATGGCGCGTCGGGGCGTGGTGGGCCCGCGGTGCGGGCCTGCGCTCAGGCCATGGTGGGCAGGCTGGCGACTCCGGTGATCTGCTCCCAGATCGTGAAGCGGGCGGTCATCTCGGCTCGGTAGTCGGTGGCGGTGAGCAGGTGGCGGCGGGGTCGGAAGTGGGGTGAGATGCCGCTGAACGCGGACAGGAACCGTTGGGCTCCGCCGACGCTGCGGAAGCCTTTCATGGCGCGTTCGCGTTGCCGCGTGGGCTGGTGGCTGTTCTCGGCCCGGTTGTTGAGGCCCTTGTGGGAGCGGTGCTCGACGGAGGGCATGACCTCGCGGTGGGCCGCGCCGTAGGA
>NZ_JBITER010000080.1:0-14956 GCF_044455345.1 Streptomyces sp. NPDC051286
CGCTCCGTCGGCGGGACGCAGCGGTTCCTGTCGGCGTTCAGCGGCATCTCACCTCATTCCGGCCCCGCCGCCACCTGATGACCGCATACGACCACCGGGCCGAGATGACCATCCGCAAATCCACCGCCGCTACGAGCGCAAGGCCGACCACTTCCTCGCCTTCACCAGCATCGCCCGCACCCTCATCTGCTACCGCAGACTCACCAAGTGAGATGACGTCTTAGATTGACCCGGATTGCAGTGCCGGCTCGTAGCGTCGACGAGAAGGGGTTCGGAGCGGCCGGGCCCACGCGGGCAGGGAGCGGGCATGGGACACATCAGCATCGACGGCGACGGTCTGGGACGGCTCCCTGCCAGGCGGAGCCAGCGGCTGCGGCCCCTCGTACGAGCAGGCGTACAACGAGCTCGCAGCCGCCCTGCCGCGAGCATCTCCTCCCCGAGCTGTGCCGGGCCGCTGACCGCGCTCTGTTTGAGTTCACCAACGTCGATCTGCTGGAACGGGCGTGCGCGATCGGCGCAGGGGAGCCCCACGCAGTGGCAGGCTGACCACGCGGCGTTCAGCGAGCGCGACCTGTCCGGCAGCGACTACGTATACGTCTGGGCCGACGGCATCCACCTGCGCATACGCCTGCGTGAGGCGAAGTCGTGCATGCTCGTGCTGATGGGCGTGCGTGCGGACGGCACCAGGAGCTGATCGCTATGAGTGACGGCTACCGTGAATCAGCCGACTCCTGGGCGGATCTGCTGCGCGACTGTGCTCGGCGTGGGATGCGTGCGCCCGTCCTCGCGGTCGGTGATGGGGCGCTCGGCTTCTGGAAGGCCCTGGCCGAGGTGTTCCCCGAGGTCCGACATCAGAGGTGCTGGGTTCACAGAAGCCGTAAAGAATCAACTTGTCGGTGTGTTGGCTTCTTCATTCGCGGCGGCGAGGAGGTCGGGGGCGGTGCGTTAGCGGGTGGTAGCCGGGGGTGGAAGGAGTCCGCCTTCCGTAAGCAGGGGCCGGATCTCCCGGACGAAGTTCCCGATCGAGGACCTGCTCACGTCCCCCAGCGCATCGGCAAGAACGTCAAGCGTGCACAGTTTCCTCAGGTAGAGGACGGCGACCACGACGCGCTCTCTGTCACCGAGCTTCTGTGGGAAGACGCCGCCGCGGCTGCCCGGCTGGCGTTCAGTGCCCCGACGCTGGTAAAAGGCCCGTTCGACCTGGGCAGCCTGGCGTGGGGCGAGGTGGCGAGTGAGCTCATCCAGCTCCGCGCGGGACATGCCGGTAAGCCGTGGATGGGACAGGCTTTCCATGATCCGGGTCCGCGGCGGGATCTTGGCGGTATCGAGGAAGGACATCAGCGCGTCCGCCGTGGTGAACCGGCTGGAGGCGTATCCGGGCTGGTGGCCGTGGTCCTCCAGGACACGGCGGGTTTCGGCGACGAGGTGGCCGATGCAGGTGGGGGTGACCTCCAGCATGTCGGCCAGCAGCTTCATCGAGCAGACCTGCCGCTGGTAGAGGAGGGCGAGCATCACCCGGGTGGCGTCGTCGAACAGTGGCTTGGCCCGCTGGTTGCCGGTGGCCCGCCGGGCCCGTCCACCGCGCTGCTCGCTGTAGCGTTCCTGGGAACGGGCGGCCTGCAGCGGGGCCAACTCGGTGCACAGATGCGCGAGTTCCGTACTGCTCAGCCCGGTCAGGCGCGGGTCCGAAAGGCGGGCCAGGTGTCTTGCCCCGGAGGCCGTCGAACGTGGCGCGGGTTGGTGTGTGCTCGTTCCGCTCGGCGTCGATCCGTCATTACATGGAGGACAGCGGGTTGTTCGGCGCCGGAGAGCATGTGGGGACCGTGAGCTGAGAGCGCGCCGCCCTGCGCGGCCGGAACCGGCAGGGCGGCTGCGTCCGCACACTCAGCGGTCCGGGGGTGGGGCGCTGGGCTGCGCGACCCACTCAGTGTCAATGCGACCGATCGTATTGTAGGTGCTGAGCGCGGAGAGGCTTGGGCACGCGTCGGGCCGTGATCATGGTGCGGCGCTGGGGGAGCGCTCACGTAGTCGCGGATGGCGGGGTGGGTGCGGTGTCGGCCCTCGGGCCTTTCCGGTGAAACTTGGCGCCCCGCGCCCCTTTCCGATTTGCGCAATCCGGGACTGATCAACGTTCGCGATGCTGATTGAGCTCCTGGGTGATCGGCCTGCGGTTGTCCGCCACTGCGGTGTCCGCCGGGACTGCGGGAGTCCCACCCTGGCGGGGCGCCGTTGCGGGTGGTGCGGCATGGCGTTTGATGGCATGCAGTAGGTCACTTGACACATCGAAGACGACCGGACATATTGATGTGGGGAGCTTTAAGGAGTTCGGAACATGGCCAGACCTAGTGTGCGCGAGCAGTTGATCGATGCTGCTCATGAGCGCTTTCATGAATACGGTTTCAACGGAAGTGGCATCAAGGAGATCGCAGACGGCGCTGGTGTGCCAAAGGGTTCGGTTTACAACCATTTCGACAGCAAGGAGTCGATGGCCATCGAGGTGATGCGCCGCTATGGGGACGCGCGTCGGATGGGAATGCTCGCCGATAAGTCGGTTGCCCCCGTCGAGCGTATCCGCGGACATTTCGCCTACCTGTCGGAAGACCTGGAGCGGTACGGCTACGCCCGTGGCTGCATGTTCGGGAACTTCGGGGCGGAGCTGTCGACGCATAGCCCGACGATTCGCGATGAGGTGGGCCGCAAGCTCGGGGGGTGGGAGTCGGTTCTCGCCTCGGTGCTGGACGAGGCTCGGGCCGCTGGCGAGTTGGCGAGTGAGGTGGACAGCGTGGTGCTGGCGCGGTTCCTGGTGAGCGCCTGGGAGGGCGCGGCGATGCAGGCGAAGGTCGTCCGCAGCAGCGTGCCGCTGGACGACTTTTTCACCGTCTTCGATTCGATGACGGTTTGAGCCGTCTGGACTGCTGTCTTTGCCTGCGCGTGGGCCGGGAGCGCAGCCGTGACCGGGCCGGCCCTTGTCGCCCGGCCCGGGACTCACCGCAGCAGCACGCTGAAGACCACCGTGAAGAACACTTCGAACGCCCGAGCCGAGCGGTCTGCTCGCGCCGAGATCAGCGCGCCTTCCCGTGTGTTCAGCACAAAGCGCGCCAAGGTGGATGCCTCCAGGGTCCTGGTCACCTCACCCGCCTCCTGGGCATCGGCGATGGCGAAGGCGGGTGCGTCGGTCCAGGCATCGAAGCCGGCACGCGCCGTCGCGCGCACCGCCTCGCTGTGATCGGCGACCTCGACGGCAAGGTCGCCCACGAGGCAGCCCCGGGTGAACTCGGCCTGATGTTCTCGTCCCGCAGAAACTCGAAATGCTCACGCAGCCGGGTCAGCGGTGCGACCGACCGGTCACGCAGACTCTCCAGCCGCCGAGTGTCGCCGTACCTCTCCAGGGCCACGACAGCCAGGGCTTCCTTGCTCTCGAAGTGGTTGTAGAAGGACCCCCTCGGAGCGTCGGCCGTGTCGGTGATGTCTTTCACCCCCGTTGCCGCGTAACCCCGGGTGTGGAACTGATCAACTGCCGCAGCGATGAGGTTCTCACTCAGACTCGCTCTGGGCCTGGCTGGACTCCTCCCGCAAGATGAGCGATCACCTTACCGGGTCGCTCACCCATCTCCTTGCAACGGCTCCGTCACAACCTGCAACTCTGCCTGTCGCCCGGCGATTCTTGACCGGGTGAGACGGGCGGTCGCATTGAATGCCAGCAGAGCCTTTTCCCGTATGACCCCATTTGCGGCCGCCGCGTCCAGGCGGGTCGCTGGTGAGTGCGGAACTTTCAGGCCTCCACCGATGAGGGCTTGCGAACTGTTAAGACGACCGGTCATTATGGAATGGTGCCCGCCACCGAGGCGACGGCGTACCAGCAGGAGGACGTTGTCATGAGTGATCTCACCACCCGTGCCATCCAGGCGCACGGCGGCCTGGACCGCTACCACCAGTACGAGTCGGCCACCGTCAACTTCAGCTCCGGAGGAGCCCTGTGGGGGATCAAGGGTCAGGAGGGCGTCTTCGAACGCGCCGGCGTCCGGGTCGACCTGCGTCGACAGCACGCGAGTCACTTCCCCTTCCGCACACCCGGGCTCCGCACCTCGTTCACCGCCGAGCGGGTGGCCGTGGAGAGCGACCAGGGCGAGGTACGGAGCGAGCGGCTGAACCCCCGTGACGCCTTCACGGGTCACACGCTCCAAACCCCTTGGGACGATCTGCACGTCGCGTACTTCGCCGGGTACGCGATGTGGACGTACCTGACGTCCCCCTTCGCCTTCGCGTCCCCCGGCTTCCGTACCGAGGAGCTGTCTCCCGTAACCGAGAACGGCGAGAAGTGGAGCCGCCTCAAGGTCACCTTCCCCGACCATGTCGCCACGCACTGCCAGGAGCAGATCTTCTACTTCGGCGGCGACGGACTGCTGCGCAGGCACGACTACACCTCAGAGGTCATCAACGCGGGCCCGGCCGCGCACTATGTCTTCGACCACGTGGAGTTCGGCGGGATCATGGTGCCGACCAAGCGGCGCGTCCATCCGCTGGGCGAGGACGGGGTGGTGCTGCGGGACGTCGAACTCGTCACCATCGACGTCGAAGATGTCACGTTCGCCTGACCTCGGCAACCAGTCCACCTGTGGTCCGTTGGTCCGTTCGACGAATCGGCCGTGCTCGATGTCCGGTCACCGGCCTCCGGTCACGTGTCTGGCGCCGCCGGGCATGCGCGTTCATCGGAGGACGGCTCGCGAACGGCGGTCGCTCGCGGTCAGGGCACGCTGTACCCGCCGTCGACGGGCAGGGCGATGCTGGTGACAAAGCTAGACCTGCCGGACAGGAGCCAGATCGCGGCGTCGGTGATCTCCTCGGGGCGGGCGATGCGCCCCAGGGGGTGGGCGACCGAGAGGGACGTGCGCTGCGCCTCGTCCAGGTCCGCATTGTCGGAGTGTCCCTCGCTGCCCGGGTGTGGGCGTGAGTGATCAGGCCCCGGATACGGCTGTCCACCCGCATCGTCAAGTGCGGCTCATGCACGGCGCTTTCGTGGACGCGTCCAGCTGGGCCGGCGTCATCGGGCGCCTGCAGCAGGACGGTTACAAGGTGGTGGCACCGGCCAACCCGCTGCGTGGACTGGAGAGTGACGCGGCTTACCTCCGCAGCGTCCTCGACACCATTCGCGGACCGATCGTGCTCGCCGGACACTCCTACGGCAGCTCGGTGATCAGCCAGGCCGCCGCCGGCGACCGGCAGGTCAAAGTGCTGGTCCACATCGCCGCCTTTGCCCCCGACCTGAAGGGCGTTGACCGTATTCTGACGGCGTGTCTGCACCATGGGTTGCCACGCGTTGTGACGTTTCATCACTGCCGGACGGCCGCGCAGGATTTTGACCCGCCCGCCACCAAGCCGGCGAGCACGGACCAGGATTTCCCAGTCCCCTCGTCCAGCGCTCCCGGCTTCGGACGACGCGAACAGTCCCCCGGCATGAGACTTTTACCAGGAGGCATAACATAAGTTCCCTGCTCAGCGAGGCTCTCGAAGCCCATGGCGGACTGGACCGTTGGCGTCGGTTCAGCTCCGGGCGCGCAACCATCGTCACCGGCGGTGACATGTTCGCCATCAAAGGAGTTTCGCAGGACCCGGCGCCCCGCGAGATGACGGTGCGGCTGCACGAAGAGCAGGCCTCGGTCGCCCCGTTCGGCGCTCCGGACCAGCGGACCGACTTCACCCCAAGCCGTATCGCCATCGAAAAGACTGATGGCTCTGTCGTTGCAGAGCGCTCAGAGCCGCGCAAGTCCTTCGACGGCCACGTCCTGGAGACGCCGTGGGACCCCCTGGACCGGGCGTACTTCAACGGCTACGCACTGTGGACGTACCTCACCACGCCCTTCCTGCTGGCCATGCCCGGAGTCGAGGTCGAGGAGATCGAGCCTTGGCGGGAATATGGTGAGGAATGGCCCGGACTCCGCGCGACCTTTCCCGCCACGATTGCCAGTCACAGCACCCGCCAGGACTTCTACTTCGGCCCGGACCGGCTACTGCGCCGCCACGACTACCACGTCGACATCGCCGGCGGCTTCGCCGCCGCGCAGTACGTCTACGACATCGTTGAGGCTGATGGTATCCGCCTGCCGACCCGACGCCGGGCCTACCGCCGCGACAGCGATCTGCGGGCGATCACAAGCCAGGTCATCGTGTCCATCGACCTCAGCGACATCCACTTCACCTGAGATCAGCATCCTTGGGCCGGCGGCCAGGTGGCCGTCCGCGCATGCCGGCGAAGTGCCGCTGGAGCGGCTGTGGCACGCCGTCCCCGCGTTCCCGACCATCAGCGAGGTCTGGCTGCGGCTGCTGGAAACCTACCGGGGCTGAGAAGGAACGAGACAGCACGTCCGGCGAGCGGGACAGGTCCGAAGCATGACATGACGCCAGTTTGTCAAGCGCTGCGGCCCGGTTTGGTGAGGCCTTGACCAGGATCACCGGGCGTTGCTCCTGCTCGGCGCTGCGCCGAGTCGGATCCATGCGCGAACGGGGAGGGCCGCGGCGCGGTCATTGACAAGGAGGCCCCGGGGATCCGCCCGCTGGCACCGCGACGCCGGGAAGCCAAGGCGCGCGCGTCCCAGCCGCCCACCGCGCCGCGCGATGAAAGGGATCGCTCATGACCACGCTCTCCAGTACCTCGGCCAACGCCCTGCGCGTAGTCCAGATCGCCGCACCGGGTGTGGCTCCTGAGCTGGTGAAGGTCTTTTTGCGTGAACCCGGTCCCGGCGCGGTCCGGATCACCGTGGAGGCATGCGGGGTGTGCCACTCCGATCTGATCATCGCTGGCGGCAGGCTGCCCGGCAGCGCCTTCCCGATCACCCCGGGCCATGAGATCGGCGGCCGGATCGACGCCCTCGGCCAAGGGGTGGAGGGCTGGAAGATCGGCGACCGTGTCGCGGTCGGCTGGTACGGCGGCAGCTGCGGGCACTGCGACGCGTGTCGCGACGGCGACGCCGTGCACTGCGCGCAGCTCGCGATCCCCGGCGTTGCCTACCCGGGCGGATACTCCGACTCCGTCGTCGTCCCCGCCATCGCCCTGGCGGCTCCGAGCTCGGCGAGGGCGGCCTGCCGTCGGCGGTGGACCGTTACGTCGCCCTGGTCCAGCACACGCTCCAGGGGCGTGACCGCGCAGGAGGCGGGCAGCGGGTCGTGTCACCGAGCGCGGGGAGCCCATCGCGACGGAGCGCGCGCTGCTGCGGGTGACTCAGGAGGCGGTCAGCAACCCCCTGCGCCATGGCTCAGAGCGCCTGGAGGTCGAGGTGCGGGACAGCGGCGTGGGTCTGCCGCCGGGGATCGTGGCCGGTTGCACCGCGTCGGGGTCCCAGGAGGGTGTCGGCCTGGATGCGATGCGGGAGCGGGTGTCGGGTGGCGCGTTCGAGCTCTCCTCCTGGGCCGGCCGCGGGACGATCGTCGCCGTCAGCCTGCCGCTGGGGGGCCTGGCCCGGCTGACGGCCAGAACCAGCCGAAACTTCGCCGCCCGGCGCGAGCCCGCGGATCGCTCTCGGCCAGCGTGGGTTGGAGGATCCGGCCGGGCTCTCCGGAAACGACGTCAGACTCCGGTGTCGGGAACCCGCTGGCGGGCACGAAAGGCACGCAGGTTGGCGGCGTTGCCGCAGACCTTCACGTTGTGCCACACCCCGCTGTTGTTGCGAGAGCGGTCGAAGAATGCCACCGCGCACCGAGGGTTGCGGCAGGTCTTGAGTCGGCTCCAGGATCCGTCCTGCTGAGCCTTGAACACCTCGATGGTCACCAGCGAGGCCACTTTCCTCCAGCCGGATCCGCGGGGGAGAGCGTGAACCTGCCCCGCCTCGTCCCACTGCATGCTCAGAGCGACGGTGGGCATCGCCGTGAGGGGCACGGCGGCGGTGTCCGCCATTGAAGCCGCGTCCGGCGGGGACGGCGCGTCGCCGCGCGCACCGCCGACCGGCTGGCGCAGATCGTCGCGGAAGGCGCGCAGCTCCTCCCAGCCGCGTCGGCCGAGCTCCAGTTCGGCCACGGGCGCGCCAACTTTCCCGGCGCCACTGCGCGAGCGCCTGCTTGATGCCTGGTGGCGGGTGGGGGCGTGCCTGGTTCGGCCGGCCTCGACCGTAGGCTTGAGGGCTCGGCCCCCGCACGCCCGGCTTGGACCGGGGCGGCCGGCGCCGGTGGGCGGTGGAGTTCGACGCCCCCGAGCTACGGCGGAACGCTGGTCCGGACGTTCTTGGCGGTGGGCTCGGCGAGTTCCTTCCCGCCCGCGCCCGGCAGAAGGTACTGCTCGACGACGGCGGTCAAGGAGATGTGCGTGGTCTCGCGGAGCTGTTGGGCGGCGGCGTTCTCCTGCCAGTCCGTCAGGTAGGCGGCGAGGCTGTCTGGGGCGGTGACGCGGAGAGCCTGCGAAGCTGCAACGCCTGCGAGGCGCCGCGTTCGTTGCCGGGCGGGTTTGCCCGGAAGAGCAGACCTGCCGTACGGGCCTGGAACTGCGGTGGTGGTGCAGCGGGGGTGGCAGCACTGGACAGCTGCGCACGCCATGACGTTGCCGGTCAGCCCTGGACCGCTGGCTGCGCCTTCTGTGATCCGGACCCACCCGCGCCATGCGGCGCTCGGCCGACGAGAGACGCCCGACGGTGTGCGGGCCATCCTCTACTTCGGCGCGCCCGGGCCGACGCGGGGCTGACTGACCCGCGGCCGGGTCATGATGGCAGTCGGCGTCGCCCTCGCCTTGCCCTTCGGGTTCGCCATGACCCACTACTACGACGGCAAGGGGCTGCGCCGCCGCAACGCGTACCCTGCCTGAACCGGGCGGCGCCAGGCAGTCAGCGACCCGCCGACTTCCCCGCCGAACAGCGGGCCGTGGCAATGGCGACTCATCGGGCAGCTCCGGGACTCCTTGCTGAGGGACAGTCACCGTACCCCCGTCCAGGCGGACCTGGCGTGCCCTCGGGTGCGGCTGTTCCGGCCGAAGAAACAGCGGGGTACGCCGACCGCTGCTGCGCGGTCGGTGGCCGTGACGGGGCCGGAATGGAATATGACCGATCGGCTTAGTGTTGAGAGGTGGAAAGCACGAGCCAGCCAGTTGGCCCGGCTCCACCGCGTGCCCTCTCGCTCGCACGGTCAGGGCCCCCGCCCTGCCGAGCATCCGAATGCGGCCGCCCGGGGACGCGCGGCCGAAGAGCGCCGGACCTCGAATCACAGATTGGAACGACCATGGATCACAACGGCACCTACCTGGACGCCAAGACGTCAACAGTCGAGGGATCCAACGGCGTCACCTACGCGTATCGGCGCCTGGGCCCGCAGGGCGGCCGCCCGTTGGTCCTGCTGCAGCACTTCCGCGGGAACCTCGACAACTGGGACCCCGACCTCGTCGACGCGCTGGCCGCTTCGCGCGACGTCATCGCCTTCGACAACTCGGGGGTGGCCGCGACGACGGGGTCCACCCCCACCGCCATCGCGCAGATGGCCGACGACGCGATCGTCTTCGTCGAAGCGCTGGGGCTCGACCGGATCGACCTGCTGGGTTTCTCCATCGGCAGCTTCGTCGCCCAGGAGGTGGCGCTCACCAGGCCGTCGCTGGTGGCCAAGGTGGTGCTGGCCTCGACCGCGCCACAGGGCGCGCCAGGGATACAGGGCTGGGCGCCCGACATCATCGCCGCGATCGGAGAGCCGAAGACCGGACCCGAAGGCTACCTCCATGCGTTCTTCACCGACTCGCCCGCCAGCCGGGCCGCTGGCCAGCAGGTCCTGGGCCGGCTCTACTCCCGGACCGAGGGCCGCGACGAGCAGACCAGCTGGCGCACCCGCAACGCCCAGTACGACGCGGTCCTGAAGTGGGGGACGCCGAACTTCGGGCTCCTCCAGCGGCTCACCGCGATCCAGCAGCCCGTCTTCATCGCGAACGGCGACGACGACCGGATGATCCTCCCCTGGTACTCGCACCTCACCGCCGCTCTCATCCCCGACGCGTTCGTGAAGCTGTACCCGGACTCCGCCCACGGCTTCCTCTTCCAGCACGCGCGCGCATTCGCGGCCGACGTGCACGCGTTCCTGGATGCCTGAGGCCGCCCGCCTCGCGCGAGGGAGCGTACATGGCCGAGCTCCCCGCCGGGAGATCGCAGGCCGCGGCATCGCGTGCGTTCGGGAGACGGGGACCAACTCCCGCACCGCCCATAGACCACCGCCACCCCACCGCAGCCGACCTGCTCACCTCGGTCGGCGCCGATAACCACCAGGTTGTTTCTTGACGGCTTCACCTGATCAGGCAGAGCCTGCGCTATGCCTCGAGGCGGGACTGGCCCGACGTCGCCGCCGACCTCAAGCCCGTCTACACCGCCGTCAACGAGGCCCAGGCCCGCGAGCGCCTCGACGAGTTCGACGCCAGATGGGGCCACAAGGGCGTTGTCACGTTGGTGGGGTGTTGATCGGTTGAGGGCGCGTCAGGGCGTGTGGGGGTCGGGCGAGGCCTGGGTCACGCTGCGGTGGGCGGGGCGGTGGCGCCGGTGATCTGGTCCCAGATCACGAAGCGGACGGTCATCTCGGTGCGGTGGTCGGGGGCGGTCATCCGGTGCCGGCGTGGCCGGAAGTGGGGTGAAATGCTGCTGAACGCAGACAGGAACCGCTGGGCGGCGCCGGCGCTGCGCAAGCCCTTCATGGCGCGTTCGCGCTGCCTCGTTGTCCGGTGGGAGTTCTCGGCCCGGTTGTTCAGCCCTTTGTGGGCACGGTGTTCCACCGAGGGCATCAGCTCCCGGTGGGCGACGCCGTAGGAGCGGAGCTTGTCGGTGACCAGCACCCTCGGTACCCGGCACTGCTTCTTCATCAGCTTGGCCATGAACCACTTCGCGGCCTTGGCGTCCCGCTGGGACTGCACCAGGATGCCCAGCACAGCGGCGTCCTGGTCGACCGCCCGCCACAGGTACCGCCGCTTGCCGTTGATCTTGATGAAGACCTCGTCGAGGTGCGATTTGTCACCGGGCCGCGACCGGCGGCGGCGCAGCCCGTCGGCGTAGGCCTGGCCGAACTTCACACACCAGCGGCGCACCGTCTCGTACGAGACGATCACGCCGCGCTTCAGCATGAGCTCCTCGACCTCACGGAAACTGAGCGGGAACCGGAAGTACAGCCACACGCAGTGCGAGATCACCTCGACCGGGTACCGGTGGCCTTTGTACGACGGCGACCCGTCCCCCACGAACAACCCCCTCCACCATGATCAACCCAAAGATCCTCCCACCCCGTCAGGCAACGTGACAGCGCCTCCGCCGCTGGTGTGTGAAGTTCGGGCAGACCTACGCCAACGCGCTGCGCCGCCGGCAGCCCCGGTCCGGGGACAAGTGGCATCTGGGCGAGGTCTTCATCACGATCAACGGCGAGCAGAAGTATGTGTGGCGGGCCGTCGACCAGGACGGCAGCGTCCTCGACATCCTCGTGCAGAACCGCGGGGACACCGCCGCGGCCAGGCGGTTCTTCCGCCGCCTGCTGAAGAACACGGGCGCGGTGCCCCGGGTGGTCGTCAAGGACATGCTCCGCTCCTATGGCGCCGCCCACCGCGAGGTCATGCCCTCGGTCGAGCACCGCTCCCACAAGGGTCTCAACAACCGGGCGGAGAATTCCCACCAGCCCACCCGGCAGCGTGAACGGGCGATGAGGGGCTTCCGGAGTGTGGGTGGAGCGCAGCGGTTCCTGTCCGCGTTCAGCGGCATCTCACCCCACTTCCGACCCCGACGTCACCTACTCACCGCCCCCGACCACCGAGCCGAAATGACCATCCGCTTCGTCGTCTGGGAGCAGATCATCGGCGCCGTCGGCCAGCCCGCGACGGCCTGATCCGGAGCAGACACTCGGGCCGACCACGCCTTGCACATCGTCACGGACTCACACACCCAACAACGTGACAACGCCCGGCGTGGGCCTGTTCGCCGGGCGCTCCTGCGGCGGGGTCGCCGGACCGGTCACCACGGCGGTGGTGCGCTGAGCGGAGCGCATCTTGGTCCGTACAAGATTGCTGGCACCGGCAGCATGGTCCGTTACTCCGTCCTGTCATCATGACCACGGCGCGGGAGCGGCGGCGTCGTGATCCGCATGAGGGCATCTACGCCATTTGCCTTCCGCCGGTGCTGCGCCCCCTCGCTCCGATGTGCGCGAGCATGCCGGGCGCAAGACGCGCTCGCCTGAGACAGGAGCCGTCATGGCACTGAAGATACGCAGACCGAAGACTGCCGCCGTGGCGCTCGCCGCCACCGTGGCCGCGGTCTCGTTGGGTACCGCCCTTCCCTCGGCCGCCGCCGGGTACACCGCGTCGGCGGGGCCGTGGAGCACCGCCGACGCCCTGACCGGAGCGGACGGCCAACAGACTCTCATCGATGTCCAGGTGGCCGGTGACGGCGCCGCGTTCGCGCTGTGGCGGGACAAGGCCGCCGGGGCCACCGGTTGGGACTTTTGGATCGCCGTCCGGCCTGCCGGCAGAGCGACGTGGAGTGCGCCGCACACCCTGGCGACCGGGCGGGACAAGAATTCCGCGGCCGTCCTCGCCGTGAGCGCCGACGGGCGGGCCGTGGTGACCTGGCTGGACGGCAGTGGTGCAGACGGTTCGCTGGTCGCCCTGGCTGCCGGCTGGAACCCGGCGACGGCAGCCTGGTCCGCCCCGGCCACGTTCGCTGCCTGGGACAGCCTGGACATGTCCACGCCCCGCCTAGCCGCGGCGGCCGACGGCACCTTCACCGCCGTATGGGACCAGGGTGACGGGTACCGGAACTACGATGTGAGGACCGCCACCCTTGCCCCTGGCGACCGGGCGTGGTCCGCACCCCGGACGCTGGGCTCCACCACCAGCGGATCCATCTGGAGCATCGACCTCGCGGTGGCCCCCGGCGGCGCCGCCACCGCGGTCTGGGATGAACTCAACCGCTTCACCGACGAGCACACGGTCTCCACTGCCACCCGCACCTCGGCCCGGACCAGTTGGAGCAGCGCCTCCGTGCTGCCCGGCACCGACGCCACGTCCAGCAACGTACAGGTGGCGATGGACGCCAAGAACGCCACCACCGTGATGTGGCGCAACGGCGCCGACGACCTCAAATCCGCCACCCGTACCGCTCCTTCGGGTAGTTGGGGTGCCGCTCAGACCGCCGTTTCCGCCATCAACTACAGCGACGGGAGCGAACCGCTGGCCGCGCCCAACGGTGACGTCACCTACGTGTGGACGGGCTGGAGCCGCACCGCCGGTACCCCCGTTGTGCAGACCGTGACCCGCACCGCGAGCACCGGGACCTGGTCCGCGCCGAAGACGTTGTCCACCGGCTACGTCAACTGGCAGGTGGACGCCTCCATCGGCGCTGACGGAATCGTGCAGGTCGTGTGGCCGCAGGTGCCGAGCATCGACAACGGCGACGACAACTACCTTGAGTGGGCGGAACGCGCCGACGGCACCTGGAGCAAGGCCACCGCTCTGAATAACACGCCCGTCGCCGCCGTCCCCAACACCGACGCCCTCGCCGGCGAGGTGGCTGCCGGACCGGACGGCCGGGCCACGGTGCTGTGGCGCAAGGCCGAGTACACCGGCAGCGGCGGCTACACCTCCCAGGTGTGGTCCAAGTCGCAGACCCTGCTGACCAAGCCACAGATCACCACCAACGCGGCGATGAGCGGAACGGCCCGAACCGGCTCCACCCTCACCTGCTCCGCCGCCTGGAACGGCACCAACACCAAGGCCACCTGGTCCTGGCTGCGCGACGGCGCGGTCATCTCCGGCGCCACCGCCAAGACCCGCGCCCTCACCTCTGCCGACTACGCCCACAAGGTGTCCTGCCGGGTCACGGTCAGCAACGGCGCGGGCTCCGTCGCTTCCACCTCCCCTGCGCTGAAGGTCGCGGTCGGCCCCGCCCTGAAGGCCACCACCGCGCCGTCGATCTCCGGCTCCGTCAAGGTCGGCTACAAGCTGACGGCTGCCCGCGGCACTTGGTCGCCGTCCGCCACTTCCTACACGTACCAGTGGAAGCGCAACGGCAAGTCCATCAGCGGCGCGACCAAGTCCACCTACGTCCTGGTGAAGGCCGACCGTGGCCAGAAGATCACGGTCAAGATCACTGCCCACCGCAACGGCTGGACCAACGGCACGGCCACCACAAAGCCTGTCACCGTGCGCTGACCCGACGCGGGCCGGTCCCACCGGCCCGCGTCTGCCGATCCGGGGCACTGTCACGTTGGTGGATGACATGGGAGGATCTTCGGGTTGATCACGCTGGAGGGGATCGTCCATGGGGATCCCGGCGCCGTCGTACAGGGGGCACCGGTACGACGGCGAGATCATCTCGCACTGCGTGTGGCTGTACTTCCGGTTTCCGCTCAGCTACCGCGAGGTTGAGGAACTGATGCTCCAACGCGGCGTGATCGTCTCCTACGAGACGGTGCGCCGCTGGTGTGTGAAGTTCGGCCGGGCCTGCGCCGACGGGCTGCGCCGCCGCCGGTCGCGGCCCGGTGACAAATGGCACCTCGACGAGGTCTTCATCAAGATCAACGGCAAGCGGCGGTACCTGTGGCGGGCGGTCGACCAGGACGGCAACGTCCTGGACGTCCTGGTGCAGTCCAGGCGGGACGCCAAGGCCGCGAAGCGGTTCATGGCCAAGCTGATGAAGAAGCAGTGCTGGGTACCGAGGGTGCTGGTCACCGGCAAGCTCCGCTCCTATGGCGTCGCCCACCGGGAGCTGATGCCCTCGGTGGAACACCGTGCTCACAAAGGGCTGAACAACCGGGCCGAGAACTCCCACCGGACAACGAGGCAGCGGGAACGTGCCATGAAGGGCTTCCGCAGCGCCGGCGCCGCCCAGCGGTTCCTGTCTGCGTTCGGCAGCATTTCACTCCACTTCCGTCCCCGGCGGCATCTCCGCACCGCCGCCGAACACCGCCTCGAGATGACCATCCGCTTCACCGTCTGGGACCACGTCACCGAGAACATCTGCCAGCCCGCCACGGC
>NZ_JBITER010000081.1:0-13941 GCF_044455345.1 Streptomyces sp. NPDC051286
GCAGATCGGCTCGACGCCGCCGAAGCGGTCCCGGTGCTCGTCGATGAAGGCTACGAGCGTGTGTGTGGCCGGTCGAGCTCGGCCGCGAAGAAACTCGCCGCGGCCTTCAGGATCTCGTTGGCCCGCTTCAGTTCGGCGTTCTCCTTCTTCAACGCTTTGAGCTGGGCGGACTCCTCCGTTGTCGTACCCGCTCGCGTCCCCGCGTCGATCTCGTGCTGCTTCACCCAGTTCCGCAGCGTCTCACGGGAGCCGATGCCGAGCTTCTCTGTCACCGCCTGCAAAGCGGCCGTCTCGTTCGGATGGTCGTCGCGCACCTCGGCGACCATGCGCACCGCACGACGGCGGAGCTCAAGTGGGTATCGGGAAGGTCGTGCCATGACTCGATCCTTTCATGAAATCGAGTCTCCATTCGAATCGGGGCGGTTCAGTGAACCTTTCCGGTCAGGCCGCCACGCGAGCGTCCCAGGAGGGCCGCTTTCAGCCGGGCCCGTCGCCGTCGGCGCACTCGCCGACGCTCTTCACGTTCCGGGCTGGCGGGTTCGGCGCCCGTCCCCGTCTGCCCTTTTCCTCCCTTGCGCGTGCCCCCTTTTCCTCCTCGGCCGCCTTCTCCAGCGCGGTGAGGACCTCGGCGTCCACGACCATGCCGGCGGCGTCGTGGTGGGCCCGGGCCACAGTGGAGTCCACGCTGACCAGGCTGAGGTCGACCTGTCCGCGCGCGGCGGCCTCGGAGATCACGCCGTCCATCAGGGCTTCGAAGACACCCAGGTCACGCCACTGCAGGAACCGGTGGTAGACCGTTGTCCAGGCGCCGTGGTCGTCGGGCATGTCCCGCCACGGGCTGCCGGTGCGGAACCGCCACACCACCCCTTCGAACTGCTCCCGCAGCCGCTTTGGGTACGGGCCGAACTCGCCTATCGGCAGGAACGGCTCAATCAACGCCCACTCGTCATCCGTCACTTCAGACCGCGTCACACCAGCCTTCTACCAGCACGGAAGGTGACACGGGGCAGAAAACCGAAAATCTAGATCTCAACCCGGAACAGGCCCTAGCCAGGAGCGCGGACACCCATGCCTGAACGCGGGACTTCGGCCGGAACCCTGCCTCGCCCGACGAAGACGACACCGCCCCGGTGGTGAGCCCGAAACAGCACGAGGACCTCGGCGATCACACCGCCGGGGTCCTGCTATCCCTTTCGGCCGTATCTCGGCTGACCCTCTACGGACGTTCCTCGTCAATTCACAGCGAACAGCTCACGCAACGCAAGCAGCGACGGCAATGACGTCGATTCTCGTCAACATTTCTGGCTGGGTAGATCATCAACTGCCTCCGGAACCCGTGCACAAGTGCTGTCGCTCGACGTGAACGAAGCCACTTGGCGGGTGTCGGGTCTCACTCATTCGAGGCGTTTACTCAGCGAACCCAGTCGATTCACCCTCCGTCTCAGCGAACCTAGGCTCCCGGTGATCAAACTGGGGGTGCTGGGTGGCCGTACCGGCTGAGATAGGTGTCCCGTCGCATCGAACTGTGGCTTGTCGCATTGATCTGTGTGCCGACCTTGCGGGGCGGGGGTCGAAACAGGTTTGAGTGAGACGGTGTCCCGCTTTGGGGTGGCTCTTGTCTCGTTGCGTGTGGCTTGTCGCAATCCAGTGGACATCGTCCTGGTGTGGACGATGAGGGGGAGCCGCTGAGCGGCAGGGACAGGGCGGCCGGTTTCGACGTGGCCTGGGTCCGGGAGGGCGTCGAGGTACGCCGGCCGCTGAGGAACGTGGTTGAGGTGGCCTTCGAGGAGGTCGTTCCGGTGCGGGAGTTCCCGTCGTACCCGGGGCAGCGGCACTTTCCGGGCTTGTACTGGGCGGTCACGATGCTGCGGCATGTGGGGTTCGAGTCCTGGCTGGAGCGTGATCACGCGATCTCGATGGACTTCGACCCGCGTGTCGCCGGGTTCTCGTCGCAGCCGTTCTGGCTGTTCTGGACGTCGGCGGAGGGAGGACGGCTGTCGCACGCGCCGGACTACTTCGCGCGTCGGGCCGATGGCTCGGCTGTCGTGGTGGACTGCCGGCCGGAGGGCCGGCGCAAGCCGCGGGACCTGGCCAAGTTCGCCGGTACGCAGGCTGCGTGCGAGTCGGTGGGGTGGGGCTACCGGCTCGTGGGAGAGATCGATCGAGTGCGGGCGGCGAACCTGCGGTGGCTGGCCGGGTTCCGCCATCCGCGGTTCGGCGGGGCCGGGGTGACAGAGGCGGTGGAGGCTGCCTTCGTGGTTCCCGGTCCTCTGGTGGGCCAGGCTGCCCAGGTCGGAGACCCGATCCGGGTGCTGCCGGTCGTCTTCCATCTGCTGTGGTGCGGCCGCCTGGGGACGGATCTGTCGCGTCCCTTGGGCGATCACTCCTTGGTCTGCCGGGTGGAGGGTTGATGCCAGAGCATGAGCGGTCGCGGGGTGTGCTGCGGGTGGGTGACCGGGTCCGGTTCGAGGACCGGGTCCAGACGGTGGTGGGCCTGTCGGGCACGACCGTCCGCCTGGTCGATGAGCACAACACCGCGAGCATGGTGATGTTCGCCCACCTGATGGCGTCGGACGGGTTCGAGCTGCTGGACTCCAGGGCTCCCACGCCGGGACTGCCGCCCTTCGGCCTGTTGGACACGGTCCCCGAAGTGGCCCTGCGCAAGGCCCGGTTCTTCGAGAAGCACCTGATTGAGGCGGAGACCGGGCTCCCGCCGGATGCGCCGAAGGGGATTGTTCCCCGGCCCGAGTACGACCCGCAGTGGCGGACCGTGAACGAACGGCTAGTGGCCAAGGCGGCCGAGCTGACCGCGTCGGGCACCGAGGTGTCGGAACGGACGCTGTTCCGGTTGAGGTCGAAGTGGCGGGACGAGGGGTTGTGGGGGCTGGTGGACCGGCGGGCCACCAGGCTGTCCATGGCACCGGGCACCGGCCGGGTGGACGAGCGTCTGGTCGAGGCAGTGCTGGAGGTCTTGGCCGCGCAGGAGGATTCGTCGACGGGGACCCGCACCCGCGTGATCCGGCAGGCCGAGAAGCTGGTCGAAGAGCGGCACGGGGAGGGCACGGTCCCGCTGCCGTCGCGGGCTACGTACTTCCGGCTGCTCAAGTCGCTTTCCGAGGGGCGTCACAGCTTTGGGGCGGCCACGACCCGGCGGTCTCTGGCCGGGAGGCCGGAGGCTCCGTTCACCCCGACGCTGGCCGCCCGGCCCGGCGAGGTGGTGCAGATCGACACCACCCCGCTGGATGTCCTGGCCGTCCTGGACGACGGCGTGACGGGACGTGTCGAGTTGACGATCGCGGTGGATGTCGCCTCCCGCACCATTTGCGCGGCGATCCTGCGGCCGGCCGGGACGAAGGCCGTGGATGCCGCGCTGCTGCTGGCACGGATGCTTGTGCCGGAACCGATGCGGCCCGGCTGGTCGGAAGCCCTGCGGATGTCAGCCTCGCTGGTCCCGCACGCGCGGTTGATGAGTGTCGATGCCCGCCTGGAGCACGCCGCGGCACGTCCGGTGATCGTCCCGGACACGATCACCGTGGACCGGGGCAGGGTCTTCGTCTCGGATACGTTCGTCGCGGCCTGCCGTTCGCTGGGGATCTCCGTCCAGCCCGCACGGCCGGCCACGCCGACGGACAAGGGCGTCGTGGAGCGGACGTTCGAGTCCGTCAACACCCTCTTCTGCCAGCACGTCGCCGGATACGTCGGCTCCGACACCACCCGGCGCGGCCGCGACGTCCAGGCCGTCTGGACGATCGCTGAACTCGCCGATCTCTTCCACGAATGGGTCGTCGCCCAGTGGCAGACCCGCCCCCATGACTCTCTGCGCAGTCCGTTCCTGCCGGGCAAGGCACTCTCGCCGAACGAGGTCTACGCCATGCTCGTCTCCCGCACCGGCTACCTGCCGGTCTGTCTCGGCGGTGACGACTACATCGAGCTGCTGCCGGCGGAGTGGCGGAAGATCAACGACTACGGCATCACGCTCGATTACCGCACCTACGACTGCCGGGAGCTGGGCCCTTACCGGCGCCAGCCGTCCGGAGTGGACACCAAGGGCAACCTCTGGGAGGTCCACCACGACCCATACGACCTCTCCCACGTCTGGGTACGCGACACACGGGCCGGAGGCTGGATCACCGTTCCCTGGACCCGGCTCGGCACGGTCTCGGCACCCTTCGCCGACTTCACCTGGCGCCATGCCAGAGCCGTGCTGGCCGCCAAGGGAGCCGATGACACAGACGAGGACGCCATCGCCGCCGTCATCGACGACCTGCTGACCCGCGCCGGAAACGGGCCCGACCGCCGCATCGCCGCCCGCACCAGAGCGGCGACAGCCGTCCCGGCCTTGCCACAGGCCCGGCACGAACCCGAGCCGGAGACGGACGAGGAGCCGGAAGGCGAAAAAGACATCGCCCAGGTCATCCCGTTCGGCGTGTTCGACGCCTTCACTGACGGAAGCCGCTGATGACGCACCTTTTCGGGCCCGAGGATGTCGACCACCCGCTGACGAGCAAGGAGGGCTGGGCCGCCTTCGTCGCGGAGACCATCACTCCGCCGGTCGTCCTGCCGCCAGCGGCCCTGCAACGGCTCACCGAAGCAGAACGGACTGCCTACGACCAGGCCCGGGAGGACTACCACGCGCAACTCGTCATCGTCTCCACCCCGACGATCCGCCATGTCGCCGCGACCGGCCGCAAGCGCATCTTGCTCAACCGGCACCAGCACTCCGCTCGCCGCGGACTGATCGTCTCGGGACCCGCCGGGACAGGGAAGACCACCGCCATCACCCAGCTGGGCAAGAACTACGAACAGCTCGGGCGACAGCGCGGCGAGGTCCTGCCGGACTCGTTGCCGGTCGTCTACGTCACCGTCCCGCCCGCTGCCACCCCGAAGATGCTGGCCATCGAGTTCGCCCGGTTCATCGGCCTGCCACTGCCGTCCCGCTTCAGTCAGGTCGAGGTCACCAACAAGGTCTGCGATCTGCTCTGCACCCTCGGCTGCCGTCTCGTCCTCATCGACGAACTCCACAATCTCGACATCGGTACGCGGGTCGGTCGGCGCCGAGGCATCCGACCAGATCAAGTACCTGTCCGAACGCATCCCGGCTACCTTCGTCCTGGCCGGCGTCGACGTCGAGGGCACCGGATTGTTCGCCGGACGCCGCGGTGGACAGATCGCCAGCCGCTACACCCTCATCCCCACCAGCCCTTTCCGCCACAAGACCGAGGAGCAACGGAGTTCCTGGCGGGCACTCGTGGCGACGCTGGAGGAGTCGTTGCGGCTGCATTCCCACCGGCCGGGCACCTTGCTGAAGCTGAGCGCCTACCTGCACGACCGCACCGGCGGCATGATCGGCAGCCTGTCCCACCTCGTCCGCGAGGCCGCCCTGAACGCCATCCTCGACGGCAGCGAGAAGATCACCAAAGCCTTGATGGAACGGGTCGACCTGGACGAGGGCGCGGAACAGCAGAACATCCCCCGCGCCCGCCGACGACGGACCCGCAGCGAGAAGCGCATCGCGTGACCAACGGGCTGCGGTCCCTGCCGCTCGCGCCACCGCCCGTTCATCGCGAGACCATCGGCTCCTACCTGAACCGGCTCGCCGACGCCAACCACCTCACCATCGGCTACCTCTCCTCCCTGATCGGCCCGTCGCGGCAGCACCGCCGCGTGGACAACCGAGTCGGCTACTGGACCCCAGAAGGCCTCTCCCGGCTCGCCGTGCTGACCGGCCGGAGCCCGTCCACACTGATCCGCGCGATGCCGCCGCTCGGCTTGATCGGCGACCCGGTCCGGCGGCTTCCGTCGTCCGCCACCGAGGATGTCATCGAACCGCGGCGCCGCCCGGCCTGCTGCCTCTGCATGGCCCGTCGGCACATCCGCGGTCTCGTCGTCCGCAGCACGCTCCACCACGAAGGCGTCTGCCACCGGCATCACCGCTGGCTCCTCGGCGACGAACAGCACGACCTGACTCGTCTGCCCGAGGTCCTGCAGGCCAACTTCCGGCACCAGCGGATCGTCCGGCGAGGCGCCCGTCCCTCCACCGCACTGGCCTACATCGACGCCCGTGACCGCCTGACCAGGTGGTTCAACAGCGAGAGCAGCAGGGAGTCCCTGCGGCAACGCTGGAACCGGCGACTCGACGTGCTGGGCGAGGACCCGTTCGGTGATCCCCTCCGTCCCTCCGAGGCCCGGATCGAACTGGCTACCTACCCCGAAGCCGTCGTCCTCACCGGCCTGTTCTCCGCGCCCTATTGGCGAGACCACCCCCAGTTACCGGCCGAGGCAGCACACCGGCTCGGCATCGCCCCGCAGCAACTCCTCTCTACTGCGACCCTCGTGCGGGCAGGGCCGCCCCGGCCTTGATAGAACGGGGCCCATGAGTTCGAACGACGACGAGATCGTGCAGGCCGAGCGCCACTTCGGCGTTCGATTCCCCGCGGACTATCGAGACTTCCTGGCCACGGAAGGGAGCATGAGCCAGTTCATTCTTCCTGCGGACGACTTCCTGATGATCAATGCCGTCGCGGAGCTCATCGAAGTCAATGAGGCCGGCGAGTTCCAGAAGCGTTTCCCCGGGAGCGTCGTCATCGGCGGGGACGGAAGCCGCGAAATGCTCACCTACGATTTCCGGCAGACACCCCCGCCGCTGGTCCTGCTCGACGTCTCCGCTCAGGACTGGTCATCCGCCATCCATCAGGCGATGTCGCTCTCCGCCCTGCTCGAGCAGTTCCCCGAAACCGGCTGGAAATGGGACGAACCTGATTCGTCGCCTTCCTGACTGGTCTCGACGGAATTGGTGCTGCCAGCTCTCAGTCACGAAGTTGGTTATCGGCGTGGTCCAGAAACTGCCATCTTCACTGCGAATCATGGGACCAGGAGTCTCACCATCCTGACGGAGTCCAGCTCAGGGCTGCCCTCCCTCGCCATGATCGGTGAGACGAGCACTCGCCTCCGTCCACGGCCCTCCTGAGACTCCTTGTTCCACCTGTCCTGAGTCTTGACTCAACTTGTCAGCCCGCAGGTCAGGGGCCCTGTCTCTGCAAGATCTAATGAGACGGGACAATAGGTCTTGCAGGGCCGGACGTCGAGTTGTCGTACCTGGACGCTGTTCGCAAGCGTCAGAGGCGTCCGCTGCTGGACTGTGTGACGGCACGCTTCGAGAACGTGGCTCCGGTGCGGCCGTTTCGCTGGTTGCGGGGTGAACGCCACTTCGCGGGCTGGTACTGGTCGGCGACGACCGGGCAGCACGTCGGCTTCGAGTCGTGGCTGGAGCGCGACCGGCTCGTGTTGATGGACTTCGATCCCGAGACAATGGGGATCGCCTCGCAGCCGTTCTGGCTGCATTGGCACGATGGCGAACGGGAGCGTCGGCACGCCCCGGACTATTTTGTGCGCCGCGTGGACGGCTCAGCGGTGGTCGTCGATGTCCGTGCGGATGAGCGGATCGAGCCGAAGGATACCGAGGCGTTCGAGGCGACACGGCTGGCGTGTGCTCAAGCCGGGTGGGGCTTTGAGCGGGTTGGGGTGCCGGAGGCGGTGCTGTTGGCGAATGTCCGGTGGTTGTCGCGCTACCGGCATCCCCGTTGTCTGCACGGCCCGGCCGCGGACCGGCTGCGGGAGGTTTTCGCGGCCCCAGGGCCGCTGATGGCCGGGGCAGATGCGGCCGGTGACCGGTTGGCGACGCTGCCCGTGCTGTTCCACCTGCTCTGGCTCCAGGAACTGACTGCATCAAGGATGGCGGTCGAGCTGATGGGGCCGCGCACGGTCGTGCGTCTTTCCAGCGGGGGTCTGCGATGACCGGGGGGAGGAAGGTGCCGCCAACGGCCCGGATCGCCGAGTTCCCCATGACGGCCGCCGAGCGGGCTCGCTGGTGGGAGAGACACATCCTGGAAGTGCTGCACGGTCTGGCGCCGGATGCTCCGGACGGGACGTCGCCGAGGCCGGAGTTCGATCCGAAGCAGCACTCGCTGGCCCAGCGCGAGCGGGCCAAGGCCGCTGAGCTGACGGCGGCCGGCCACAAGGTGTCGGCCAGCGGGATCAAACAGCGGCGCCAGCGCTACCAGCGTGACGGCCTGGTCGGGTTGGCGGACGGCCGGTCGGCCAAGCAGATGCCGGCCTTCGGGCAGGTCGCTCCGGCGGTGGTGGAAGCGATGCGGCAGGCGATCGGTGAGACCGCCGACGCGTCGTCGAGGACCATTGGGTTCATCATCTGGCGGACCAGCCAGATCCTGGCCGACCACCAGGAGACCGCCGCCGTCGAGATGCCGTCGCGGGCCACTCTCTACCGTCTGTTCGACAAGCTGGCCATGGGCAGTCACGCCACCGGGTCGGCCCGCACTCGCCGCTCGATCGGTGCGAGGCCGCCCGGTCCGTTCGGCGAAGTGCCGGCCAGCGCGCCGGGCGAGCTGATGCAGATCGACTCGACTCCGCTTGATGTGCTGGTGCGGCTAGACGACGGGATCGCCGAGAAGGTCGAGCTGACGGCTATGGTCGACATCGCCACCAGGTCGATCACTGCGGCGGTGCTGCGGCCCACCACGAAGGCCGCAGATGCGTCCGTGCTGCTGGCCCGCAGCGTCACTCCGGAGACCATGCGCCCAGGCTGGTCGGAGGCCCTGCGGATGTCCTGCTCGGTGCTGCCGCACCGACGGCTGCTGAGCATCGACGAGCGCCTGGAGCACGCGGCCGCTCGGCCGGTGATCGTGCCGGAGACGATTGTCTGCGACCACGGCAAGGTGTTCATCTCGCGCAACTTCCGTGCGTCCTGCCGATACTTGGGCATCAGCCTGCAGCCGGCTCACAAGGCGACGCCGACCGACAAGGGCACGATCGAGAAGACCCTGGGCTCCGTGGCCACGCTATTCGCCCAGTTCGTCGCGGGCTACACCGGCTCGACCACGGACCGCCGCGGCCGGAAGCTGGAGGACGGGCAACTGTGGTCTCTTCCTGAACTCCAGGGTCTTCTCGACGAATGGGTTCTCGCCTGCTGGCAGACCAGGCCCCATGACGCACTGCGCGACCCGGATGCGCCGACGCGGGCGTTCTCACCGAATGAGAAATACGCGACGCTGCTTGAATCATGCGGCTATGTCCCGGTTCCGCTCAGCGGCGAGGACTACATCGAACTGCTTCCCGAGCGTTGGCAGGCGATCAACGCCTACGGCATCCGCATCAAACACCGCACCTACGACGACCGTGAGTTGAACGCGTTGCGCCGCCAGCACTCCGGGGTCGCTGAGAAGAAAGGCTTGTGGGAGATCCACCACGACCCCTACGACGTCTCCCGGATCTGGGTACGCGACCGCCGCCGCAACCGGTGGATCACCGTGTTCTGGAAGCACCTGCACCGCGTCGGTGTCCCCTTCGGCGAGCTGGCCTGGGACCGGGCCTGCGAACAGGTTCCCGGCGGCACCGAGGAACAGATCGCCGATGCCGCCGCTGCCCTGCTGCGGCGGGCCCACGACGGCCCCTCCACCGAAAAGGGTCGCCCGGTCAAGCGATCCCGGCGAGACCGCCGCGTCGCCGCCCGCACCCGAGCCACCATTTCTGACCTGCTGGCCCCAGACCCGCCTGCCGCCGATCCCACGCATGGCGACGAGGCGGACAGCGATCTCGCCAAGGTCATCCCGCTGGGTCTGTTCGATCCGCTCGCCAACCCCTGGAAACGCCCATGACCATCTCCGCACCAGCGGTTCACCGCACGTTGCCGGAGGCCGATGCCCAAGCCAACCGCCAACTCACCACCTTGGACGGGTGGCGGAGATTCGTCGCCAGCTCGCCCGAACCTTCAGTACGGATGACAACGGAAGAGTTGCAGCGGCTGTCGTCGATGGACCGGGACCTCTACGACGAGGCCCGTCTGGATCACCACGCCAGGATGCTCGTCGTCGCCACATCGTTTGTCGAGAAGACCGTGACCTGCGGCCGTCGGCTTGTCCTGCTCAACCGGCACGCGATCAGCGCCCGCCGCGGCCTGATCGTCTCGGGCCTGCCCGGCACGGGCAAGACCATCGCCATCACCCAGCTCGGACGCGCCCACGAACTCCTCGACCAGGCTCGCCATCCAGGCGTCCCCGACCGCATCCCGGTGCTCTACATCACCGTCCCCCCGGCGGCGACCGCCCGCATGGTCGCCGCGGAGTTCGCTCGCTTCCTGGGCCTGCCCATCCGATCCCGGCTGAACATGACTGACATCATCGAGGCCGTGGTCGGCGTCTGCACCGACACCCGCACCGGCCTGGTCCTCGTCGACGAAATCCACAACATCTCGCAGACCACCCGGTCCGGCGCCGAAGTCTCCGACACCCTGAAGTACTTCTCCGAGCGCATTCCCGCGACGTTTGTCTATGCAGGTATCGGCGTTGAGGACAGCGAGCTTCTGGCCGGCACCCGCGGAGCCCAGATCGCAGGCCGCTTCACTCTCGTTCCCACCCGCCCTTTCCCATATGGCGCCGAGTGGAAAGGTTTGGTCGCGACCCTGGAAAACACCCTGCTACTGCACGATCACCCACCTGGCAGCCTGGTCAAACTCGACCGCTACCTCCACAACCGGACCGACGGCATGATCGGGGCCCTGTCCCACGCGATCCGAGGAGCCGCGATCGACGCCATCCTCAGCGGCACCGAACGCGTGACGAAGGAGACGATCGACGCGATTCCTCTGGATCACGCCGCGGAGACCGCGGTCGCACCCCGGAAGCGGACCCGCAGGTGACACAGGACCCCGAACCGCCACTGTCCCAGTTACCCATCCAGGTCCGACCACGTCGCGGAGAGCCCATCGGCTCCTACATCCGCCGCCTTGCCCGCGCCAATCACCTCAAGCCGAGCTACCTCCACGGATTCCTCACCGGATCGACGAACTGGTTCGGCAATCCCCAGCTTGAACGTCTTGCCGCACTGACCGGACGGTCGCCCGATCTGTTGCAACGGGTCCTCGCTGGCGCCGAAGCACCCCGCCGACGCCGCAAGCCAGGTCCACCCTCCACATCGACGAAGAAGGTCGACAAGAAGGAGCTCTACCAGCGCATCCGCCACGACGCCGAAACGGAAGCGCTCTCGGCACGGGCACTGGAGAGACGCCACGGCGTCACCTGGCGAACCGTCCGGGCCGCGCTGGACGGTCACGATCCCCGCCCTCGCAAGCCACCCCCTCGCCGGTCGACCGCCATCGATCCCGTTCAGCCCCTCATCAACGCCATGATCGAGGCCGGCCACGGTCCCACGCAGATTTGGGTGCAGCTCATGGACAAGCACGACACCTCAATCTCCTACGGCATCATCAGGCGCTACGTCCACGACCAGACTTTGACGGACTGGCGCCAACAGACTCCTGTCTCAACCAATCGAGTCCTGCCAGGTCAGCGACGCGCGTCCGACTAACTTCGCTGAGACAGGACAGCGGGACCCTATTGCACTGGTACGTTCCGGTGATTCGGATCACATGAGGGGGGCCATGACTTCCAAGAATCGACACCTCATCGCTGCGGCCACGCTTGCACTCGGGCTGGGAATCTCGGCCGTCGCAGCCCCGTCAGTCAACGCGGCCGAGCCCACCGGGCTGCGTGCCAACTCGACTCGCACGTTCGCGTCGTACCAAGACGCCGTCCCCGGGGTTGCACCATCGGACGCTGACGCGACCGCGGTCTACCTGGACCCCTCGGGCCAGGTGATTCCTAGGACGGACGCGACTGACGCGACTACGGAAGCAGCACTTGCCTGCACACCAGTCAGCGGCAGGGACAACCCCCATCGATCCTCCACCGGCGTGGCCGTTTCCGGTCACGGATGGTGGGACAAGGGCTCTTGCAGCAACAACCGTGCAAACGTGTACAACTGCCTCTACGAGTGGTACACGGACAACACCTGGCGACAGAAGACGTGTTCGCCGGTCAAGGAGCTCGCACCGGGCGGCGGCAGCAGCAATCGGACGACGGCGCGCAGAGACTGCGACAACACGGTGTACACGTCGTGGCGCAATCACATGGATGTCGACGTGATTGGGGAGGCCGACACGGCCGAATGGCCCTATAACCAGGCAAACGTCTATTGCCGGATAAACTAGGAAAGGAAAGTCGCTACTGAAGGGCCGCCAACGCGGAATGGAAGACAGGGACACAGCCCAGCCTGGTCTGGTTCCCGGGGCATGTCAGACTGCTGGAACCATGTTTGCCGCCCTTTACGGGGAGCTGGTCCCGCATGACTGGCGTGGTCCTGAGCCAGAAGGTGACGCGTACTCGCTTTTCTACCAGCGGTCGATCGCCATGGGTTGGCTCGACGACAGGTCGGCCGGGGGTGGCTTCGAGGACCGCATGCTCCGCGCGCCCGGGCTGTGGGGCATGAACGACGCCGGGTGGAACCACCCGCTCGCCGCTGCCGGAGCGGGACTGATCTCGTGGTTCCAGGTCGAGGCCAGCGCGGTGGCCGACGACCGACCGCTACCGGTGCAGCCGTTCCTGCGGTGCGCCGAGGACGCGACAGCGCGGGCCGGCACCCCGAACCTGTCTGCGGTACAGGTCCTCCTGCCGGTACAGGGGCTCGACCCCGCGACGCGGGCGCCATACGCGCCCGTGCCGGCGATGCAGACCAAGGAGTGGTTCGCCGAGTGCGCCCCGGAAGCGAGAACTCCGGTCGAGGTCAGCGTCAACAGTGGCCGGGACCCGTCGGTCCCCGCCGTCGCCCAGCGGCTCACGGATCACCTCGGTCACTTGAGTCAGGACGTCTTCGTATGCACGTCGTACGACGTCGGCAGTCCAGAAACTGTCCTTGCTCCTCTATTTGATGACAGTTTCTGGAACGGCCCACCCCTACATGGGGTGACTCTGCGAGGGGAACTCTCCGAGTGGTCGTTGGATGCGATCGGCTGGCTGAGCGAGGTGATCGCTGACTCCAGCGCCCACCTCGGGGTCCGTTCGCCGCTCCTGCTCACCGTCACACGCCTACCTCGACAACGCTGAGGTCCTCGAGGAGCTCGCCGAGTAGAACCCCACCGCAGCCGCTGGTCGCCTGCAAGGCCCTGTAGGCGCCGATTCCGGGGACAGCGCGATCGCCGGCGACCTACGCTGACGCGCGTACTGACCCCACCCAGAAGACGGCTGTTGAACTCGGACCGGCGGGAAAGCTCTGGACCACCCGGGCCACCCGCAACCTCACCGCCACCCTGGAAAGGCTCCGCGTCGACCGCCAGCTCGAAGAAGCCCTTACCCACGGCGCCGACCCACTCCACCTGTCCCTCGTCTTCGGCATCGACGAGAAGACCGCCATCCGTTATGCGGCCTCCGCCCGCCAACTTCTGGAAACCGCCGCCGAACAGGTACTACAGCCGGAGATCTTGAGGGTCGGTGATGGGTGGGATCGGCTGGTGGTGGGCCCAGGGGCGGAGGCGGTCCGGGAGTGGGTCTCCGCGGCGTCGGTAGTGGCTGACCGTGGCGCGGGTCTGGTGGAGTCGGCGCCATAACTCGCAGGTCAGGAGGGTCTCCACGGGGTGGTGGGGGTTGAGGTGGGTGGCGGCCAGGCAGTGCCGGATGGTGTGGACGGAGAGCCGCAGGAGCGGGCCGGGGATCAGCCAGCGGCCTCGCTCTCGTCGATGCTCGGGGCTTTTCCCTGATCGGGGTCCTGCTCCAGGTCGGTATCCGGCTCGGATGCGAGGGCCTGGTCGGGTTCGGGGATGGCGGCGCGTTGAACGCTGAGGAACGCGGTGGCCAGCATGCAGGCGGTGACGTGGCGGTGCCAGGGGGTCCACTTGCGGACCTGGTACTGGGCCAGGCCGACGAGCTGCTTGTTGATCTCGTTGTCCTCCTCGATCTGCCAGCGGCCGCCGGCCCGGGCGATGATCTCCGAGACCGTGGTGCCGGCGGGGGCGTGGACGAGGAAGTAGGCGATCTCGCGGTGGAGCCGGCCGTCCTTGCCGCGTCGGTTGGGGTGCACCGAGCGCCGTAGCACCAG
>NZ_JBITER010000082.1:0-13714 GCF_044455345.1 Streptomyces sp. NPDC051286
GACGGCAGCCGCCTGATAGCCACACCCAGCACCCCTGGGCGACCCAACCCTACGAATGGCTCGATCAACCCGATCAAGACGGTAGAGCCGCCTGAGCGACGGGGCGGATTCACCAACGATGTCGGCGCGCCGCGGGGCTCTGTCATCGACCCCGGTCGGAGCTGCTGGCCGACACGCTGCTCTGGGAACGCGAGGAGAGCCTGAGGCGCCCAGCGCGAGCGCGAGTTGCTCGACGTTGTCGGCTGACGGCCTTGGTCTTTCCCGGCGGATGGTCTGTTCGTTGCCCCACCCTTGCACCGGATCAGCGCTTTAGCCCGGTAAGCAGCCGTGTCTCCCCCAGTTGGACAGCCCACTCCGGCAACCTGTGCGCATGGCCGACACCTTCGAGCACACCCCTCAAATCTGGAACGCCGCACAGCTGCGCGACGCCCTCAAAGATCTGCCCGATGACGCACCCATCCATATCGGTGTGGCAAGCGACCCTGGCGACTTCGACGGGTACCGCGGCTTCGTCCTCGTGGACGCCCACCAGGTGGAGAACTGGTGGCCTGCCACCGCGACGACGCCAGAACGCACCGAAACGGAGAAGGCGCTGACCCTGTTCGCCGACTGGGAGCCAGACAGATACGACCGTCTCGACTGATCCGGTCACACTCAGGTCCACGGGACCCTCAGATACCGCTGCAGCATTCGCCGGACACGCCCGCATCGAAGGAGCAGCCCTGTGGACCTGAGCGTGAACCACGGAGGATTACCTATGCGATTGCCGAAGAGATCCGGCCCTCAGCAACCGCACCTTGGGCGGCGCCTCGTTCTGCCCTGGCGGCTGTGCGCGTAGCCGCTCTCGCACAGGATAGCCGGGGTAGATCAGAGCGCACGGGAGAGGAGGTCCAGAAGTGCCGTCCAGTGGCGTTCGGCTCCATGCGGGTTGTAGGCGGCGGCGTCGGCCTGGGTGTAGCCGTGGTGCGCGCCTCGGTAGACCTCGCCTTGGTGGCGGACGCCTGCTGCCGTGAGGGCCTTCTCGAGACGGTCGATCTGCTCGGGGGGCATTGCCTGGTCCTGATCGGCATGCCCGAAATACGCCTCGGCGGTGATGCGGTCGGCGAGCAGGTGCGGGCTGTCGGGGGTGTCGGGGGCCAGATGCCCGCCGTGGAAGCCGGCGACGGCGGCGACGCGGTCCGGGTAGGTGCCGGCAGTGCGCAGGGCCAGTCCTGCACCCATGCAATAGCCGGTGACGCCCACCGGGCCGTCGGTAACCTGTGGGCAAGCGGCCAACCAGCTCAGGTAGGCGTCGGCGTCACGCATCGCCAGTTCCGGAGTAAGTGACCGCCTGATGGGGGCGATGCGCTGGAAGATGTCGGGGCGCTGGACGGGGTCGATGAAGTCGGGAAGTTCCACCACCGGGGCGCGGCCATGACGGTAGAAGACGTTGGGGACCAGCACGGTGTACCCGGCCCCGGCAAGGCGGTCAGCCATCTTCTTCAGGTGCGGGCGCAGGCCGAAGGCGTCCATGTAGAGCAGGACAGCGGCATGGGGGCTGCCGTCGTCGGGATGGGCCAGGTATGCGTCGGCCGTGCCATCCGGGGTGGGGATATTTACCGCTGTTCCGTGCACGGTAGTCATCGGTGCTTCTCTTTCCTGTCTCGAGTTCGGTAGGGGCCCTGCTGCGGGCGACCTGTGCTTGTTGTCGGGCACCACATGGACGCGGCTGCGGGCAGGGCTGCCTTCGTCCCCGTGGCCCTGCCCATTGAGGGGGATGCTTCAACCGGCGCACACGTCGACGACTCCCGTGGACGGGCCTGGAGCAGGGCCGTCCGGACCGTTCCACGTGCTGCTGACTGGTGGCCTTCCAGGATGGGCTGCGGGATTTCCGATCAAGGTTGCATTGTCTCCCGGTGCCGAGGTCATGAGGCGGCTATCGCAGTGTTGCTCATCGGCGTCGTTGTCGCGATCGCAGTCTGGCGACACCTCGGTCCGCTTCGGGTTCGCCGGCTGGGCTTGCCCCTCATGACCGTGCTTCTCTTCCTCGCCCTGTGGTTCCTCTTGTACGGAACCAACTGCGGCTGCCTCTGAACCCGTTCGCACACAGTCGACGACGTCGGGGTTTCCAACGTCACTGGTCATAGGCGATGTTGCAGCCCCGGACCAGCGATTCGTGCCTGGTCAGCTGAGCACGCAACGCTGCATCCGCCTGCGGCGCCCGAAATTCCGGCTCGGCCCAGTGGACGAAACGCAGATCGCTGAGCAGCTCGGACAGCCCCGTGTTCGCCCATCCTGTTCCCCGCGGCCGGGGCCTGATAGCGTCGCCGTGCACGTGACCGACCGAGGGGGTGAGACCCATTAACGCTGTATCAGGCTGGGTGCTCTCCTCCCCCGCGGCTGTGCGGTTCATCTGACATAGGTGGCCCTGGGAGCGCCCGTAGGCATCCCGAAAGGCCACAAACCTGTGTACTTCACCTCGGAGACGCCCTCGAGTGGCGTCTCGGAACGTCCGTTCACCCATGCCGGCCTCTCAGGTCTGCTCTGGTCGTCCACCGGTGCTCATCGCAGGCGCCCCTTGGTGCTGCTGGGCCATGGCGGTGGCCAGCACAAGCGCGCAGGGCCTCGTGGCCCGGGCCCGCTGTTACGTAACTCGCTGCGGCTTTGCGGTGGCGGCCATCGATGCGCCTGGACACGGCGACCGCCAATGGACCGAGCAGGACGAGCAGTTCGTCGCAGACATCAGGGAACGAATGTCTGCCGGCAAGCCCATCGGCCCGCTCATCGCCCGGCACAACGCCGCGCCGGCGACGCGTGCTGACGCCAATCCGGGCCGCCACACAGGCATCCCCACGTTCGAGCTGGAGAGCTCACAGCGCTTCTTCGCACGTCATCTCGTCCGAGACCTCGACGCCCCGCAGGCACACGACTGACCTGCGTGGATCAAGCCGACGTTCCGCTTCGGCACCTCTGCCCGAAACACCACTGAAAGGGTCTTTGCCATGCCTGCCTTCTCCGCGTATGACGGCACCAAGCTTGCATACCACGTCTTTGGCGATGGAAATCCCGTGGTCTGCCTGCCGGGGGGACCGACGGACTCCGCGTACCTCGGCGATCTCGGTGGCCTTTCCGCGCACCGGCAGCTGATCAGGCTGGACCTCCGGGGAACCGGCCGGTCGGAGATGCCGGAAGACGCCGCCTCCTGTCGCTGCGACCGACTCGTCGACGACCTGGAAGCCCTACGCCAGCACCTCGGCCTGGATCGGATGGACCTGCTCGCACATTGCGCCGGCGCGAATCTGGCAACACTGTATGTGGGCCGCCATCCGGAACGCGTCAGGAAGCTGGCGCTGATCACACCGAGCGTCCGGGCCGTCGACGTCACGATCACAGGAAACCTCCGGTGCGAGACTGCGCAGCTCCGCCGGGACGAGCCGTGGTTCCCGGCAGCGTTCGCGGCTTTGGAGGAAATAGTGGCGGGCAAGGCCACCAGCGACAGTTGGAAGGCCATCGCACCGTTTTCCTATGGTCGTTGGGACGAGGTGGCTCAGGCCCACCAGGCTGCTGGGGATGAGCAGATGAACATGGAGATCGTGGCTGCCTTCGGCGCCGAGGGCGCATTCGATCCGGACGCCACTCGCGCCGCGCTCGCCGGGTTCGCTTCGCCGGTGCTCCTGGTCGCCGGAGAGGTCGATCCGGGCGCCCCTCCTCGCACGATGGCCGAGTTCGCCGGTCTGTTTCCGAACGCCGATCTCGTCGTTCAGGCGGGAGCCGGACACTATCCGTGGCTCGACGACGCCGACCGGTTCGTGGCAACCACCAAGGCGTTCCTGGGGTAGGCGACCACATCCTCGCCGTATCTCGGCGGTTCTGGCCGGCTCGGGCGTACCTCACCATCGAGCATGAACGGGGCCGCATCGCGGCCGATGCCGACGTCTCCGCACTCGCTCCCACGCTGATCGGGGCCGGGCACCTGCTCTTCGCCGACCGGGAAAGCACCCCCGCCGGAGGCTGGAGCCGTTCACAGGTCGTGACCACGGTCATCGCCGGCGCCATGCAAGAACCGCTGCCACCAAAGCGCCAGCAGCAAGGGGGCGACCACGACGTGGCTGTCATCGCCGATGCCGACGAGGCCCCATAGGCCCAGCCCGGCGGCCGGTCCCACCCATGCACCAGCGTCTGGTTGCCTGCGCCTCGGTGTCGGTGTCGGTGTCGGACGGTTCTGCACGATGGCGTCCGGGCACAGCATGCCTGGGTCCCCTGTCGAAGCGATGACCATGCCGCTGCTCTCGAGACGGACGGCCGGTTGAGCCGGAGTGCTGATTTCACGCCTGGGGCGGCTGGGGTCCTGCTCGCCCGAGCTGGTGGACCGGGTGGTGGGCGAGGCGGGGCGCGTGGAAGCCCGACCCTCACGGAGGAGGGCGCTCGACCCGCCGTTCTGCCCGGCGCCGCGGAGTGGGTGCGGCACCGCCGGATCGACTCCCGTGCCGTGCCGATCAGCGCGATACCGGCAGGCGCTCGCCTGACCGGCAACCGCTACGGATGGTCACCGTCGTCGACTCCCCGGTTCCCCTGGAGTCCCATCTCTGCGTCCGGCATGTGCGGCCCCGTCCAACGCGATCTGGCAGCAGGACCGAGAGATCCTTGAATCAGCAGTGGACTCGAAGGCGGGTGGATCAGCCATGGACACACCGACGAGCATGCCTCGTGACTCCCTCACCTCCGCCGCGGCTCTTGCCGTGGCAGCTCCGGACGGGACGCTGACCAGCTGGAGCGCCGGTGCGGAACAGTTGCTCGGGTACTCCGCCGGTGAGGCCGTCGGCCGGCTCGCGGCGGCGCTGCTTGCATCGCCCCTCCCCGTCGGCGTTCGTCAGCGTTTGGGCCGGCGGGAGGAATGGACCGGGCGGGTGGTGCTCCGCCACCGGGACGGCAGCGCGGTCGAGTGCCGGTTGCGAGCGCGTCCGCTGCCCACGGGTGACGGGCGAGCCAGTTGGCTGCTGGAGAGCGTCCCGGTGCAGGAGGAGGTGGACCGTGCCAGGGACCCGCTGCTCTGCTGGTCGTTCGACCAGTCGCCGTTCGCCCTGGCAATCTACGACTCCGAGGGCCGGTTCCTGCGGATCAACGAGCCCATGAGCAAGCAGCTTGCCGCCTCGGAGCGGGATCTTCGCGGCCTCCGGATCACCGATCACATGCCCGATCCCGCCTTCCGGGCCCCCGAGCAGTCCGTCGATCGCGTGTTGCAGACCGGTGAGCCCGAGCGCATCGAGATGAACGTCAAGGTGCCAGGAGAGCCCCAAGCGCATGCCTGGATCGTCCGCTTCACCCCGCTGAAGGACTCCCTCGGGCTGGTGCACGGCGTGCAGTTGGCCGCCCTCGACTTCTCCGAGCAGTACGCGGCCCGCGAACGCCTGGCACTGCTCGATGAGGCCAGCAGGCGGATCGGCAGCAGCCTGGACGTGACCCGCACCGCCCAGGAACTGGCCGAAGTGGCCGTGCCCGCCCTCGCGGACTACGTCTTGGTCGATCTCCTCGACCCCGTACTGCACGGCGACGAGCCTCCGCCGGTTCCCATCCACGGTCCCTTGCTGCTGCGGCGCGTGGCCGTCTGCCCCGACGTGAAAGCTGCCGTCGCGGTCGGCGGGTTGTCCCGCTACCCGGAGATTTCGCCGATTGCTCGCTGCCTGGCCACCGGTCTCGGCGCCGTGCACCACATCGGCGACCCCGAGCTGACCCGCTGGCTGGCCCAAGCCCCGGACCGATCCGCCTGGGTGAATCGGCACGGCGCGCACTCGCTGATGGCGGTGCCGCTGCGCGGCCGCGGCACCAACCTCGGCGTGGTGCTCTTCATCCGTCTGGATCCGTCCGCCGCGCCGTACAACCAGGACGACCTGCAGATCGCCGAGGAACTTGTGGCGCGCGCCGCGGTCTGCCTCGACAACGCCCGCCGTTACACGCGCGAACACACCACGACTCTGGCCCTCCAGCACAGCCTTCTGCCGCAGGGGATTCTCGATCAGACCGCTGTCGACGTAGCCAGCCGCTATTTGCCCGCAGACTCGAAGGTCGGTGTCGGCGGTGACTGGTTCGACGTGATCCCGCTCTCCGGCGCCCGCGTTGCTCTCGTTGTCGGCGACGTGGTCGGTCACGGGATCCATGCCTCCGCCGCCATGGGACGTCTTCGCACCGCCGTACGCGCCCTCGCCGACGTCGATCTGGCCCCGGACGAGCTGCTTGCGCATCTGGACGACCTGGTCGTCCGGCTCGGATCCGGGCCCGAGTCCGGAGCCGAGGCGCCCTTCGGAGAACTCGGAGCCACCTGCCTGTACGCGGTCTACGACCCCATCTCCCGCAAGTGCTCGCTCGCCAGCGCCGGCCACCTCTGGCCCGTTCTGGTGACCCCTGACGGCAAGGTGGACATCCTCGAACTGCCCACCGGCCCGCCGCTCGGCCTGGGCGGGCTGCCATTCGAATCCGTTGAACGCGAACTGCCCGAAGGCAGCCTCCTGTCCCTCTTTACCGACGGCCTTGTCCTGGCGCGCCATCGCGATGTCGACGCCGGCCTGCACGCTCTGCGCACGGCCCTCGCCGACGCGGATCCATCGTTGGAGACCACCTGCGACCGCGTGCTCGATGCTCTGCTCGCCGAGCGGCCCGCCGATGACGTCGCGCTGCTCATCGCCCGTACCCGTGCCCTGGACAGCGGGCACGTCGCCGTCTGGGATCTTCCCGCCGAGCCGGCCTTCGTGGCCGAAGCCCGCTCTCAGGCGACCACCCAACTCCACGCCTGGGGGCTGGACGACCTGGCCTACGTCACCGAACTCGTGGTCAGCGAACTGGTGACCAACGCGATCCGCTACGCTTCCGCGCCCATTCAGCTGCGACTGATCAAGGAAAGGACACTGATCTGCGAGGTCGCCGACGCCAGCAGCACCGCACCGCACCTGCGCCGTGCCCGCATCTTCGACGAGGGCGGACGAGGCCTCATGCTGGTCGCCCAGCTCACCGAGCGCTGGGGAATGCGGCATACCGGCACAGGCAAGACCATCTGGGCCGAGCAACCCCTTCCCGTGTAGGCGCTCGGGACGAGTGAGCGGGCGTGCCAATCGGTCCGGAGACACAGGTGTCGCACACCAACTGCCGCAGAGAGAACGGCCTGCCTGGGGCGGTCGCGGTGGAGCCTGCCCCACACTCGTGCTGCGTTCCAGTCGGCACCCGTATCTGCCGGCAGATACGGGTGATCTTGGTCGAGACCCTGTCCACCAGGAGCTTCGTCATGCTGTAGCGAAAAACTCGGCAGCAGAAAACCTCGGTCGGAAAAGACTCACTGATCGAAGTCTGTCCACCCGGGAGTTACCTGATCCGGTCGCTGTCTGTCGTCAAGGCGGCACCTCACGACTTCGGGCGCAGCCGTCACCTCCAGGCGTTCAATGGCGACCATGGCCGCATCGTCGCTCAGGTGACCGCCCGCATGACGCTGAAGATCGGCGTTCAGGTGCGCCAGCAGCGATTCCGGCTCCTTGGAGAGACAGGCGGACACCGCCTGCGGCAAGGAGTAGAAAGCTCCTGAAGGGTCACGGGCTTCGATGACACCATCGGTGTACAGGAGCAGGACGTCACCGACATCGAAGGGGAACGAGTCGGTCGTGGAGGGTGCGGCAAGCAGGTTACCGAGTCCCAGAGGAGGTGAGGGCTCGCGTGCCTCCAGCGAAATCACTCGGTCACCGCGCAGCAGAAGAGGCGGTGGATGTCCGCAACTGATCAGGTGGATCTCGCGAGATGAGTCAGGGATTTCGATCACCACTGCGGTGACAAAGGTCTCCGACCCGTCAGCCGTCTCTGCTCGCTCCTGGTGAGCGTCGGCCGTATTGGCTGCGACGCCCGTGTCCAAGAGAGTCACCAGTTCGGACAGCTCGGTCTCCTTGTGTGCAAGTGCACGAAAAGCGCCAAGCACATCGGCAGCCTCGCCGATGGCATCGAGGCCCTTGCCTCGCACATCTCCGACGATCATCCGGGTTCCGTCATCGGTACGTGCTTGCGCGTACAGGTCACCGCCCAGCTGCGCCTCGTCCTCCGCAGCCAGATAGACCGAGGCAATGCGCAAGGGACCGCTCCGTACGGGCAGGGGGCGCATCACCACGTGCTGGGCCGCTTCAGCGACCGAGCGCAGCTGATTGAGCCGCAGATCGCTCTGCTCCCTCAGGCCGGCGAGGAAGGCGGCGAACGCCGAGATCAGGAAGAGCGCGATGATCTGGTAGGTGTGATTGAGATCGTTGAAGCTGGTGCGCGAGACAGCCACCAGTGCCTGTGCAAGTACGGCGACTGCACCGACGAAAGCAGTCATGCGGAGACCGGCGAACGAGGCCGTCACGGCTGGTGCCGCGACGAGGAACGGACCGAGGTGGACCTCAGGCGGTACCAGGACGTCGACGACGGTCACCAGGGCAACCAGACCGAACGGCACCGCCAGCAGTGCCTTGGAGTACGGTCCGTGCTGGTGGAGTGCCAAGGGGCTGCTCCGGGAATCCACACTTCAGGGATACCGCATTGCTTCCAGGTCCGCCCGTGACAAGCGCGGTGCCCACGTGAAGGGCCGCAGATCAGCTGCGTGAGAAAAGTGGCCGACGAAGGCTCGCGCCCACCCCGAAGGCGCGGCGGCCCGGCCGAAGTGCGAACTCCTCGGCCACGAAGTAGCGCAGCTTGCACAGGTTGACATCCACGGCATCTCTGCCGGCACGGACGCCCCGCCCCCAAGCCAGCGCCTCCGGGCCGGGCCGGACGGTGAGCAGACCGGCACCACGCTGTTCTGCGGGTGCGGGATCGGCGGCCAGTGGATCGGAATCGCGGTGATGCCGAGTTCGGTGACCGGGTTGCCCTTGGCATCACGGACCACGGAGCCCTTGGGGATCCGCACCTCGAGACCGGGGATCACTGATCCTTGGCCGTTTGCCACTGAAGTCCGACGACGTCCCGCTGCAAGCCCGAATGGGCATAGCATCGCCGAGACCGCGATCCCCATGTACCAGGAGGCACCGTGAGCACGCTCGTCAACCGGCCGAACACCGCCCTGCTCGTCATAGACGTGCAGAACGGCGTCGTAGGGGAGGCGTTCTCCCGGGAAAGCGTCGTTGCCAACATCGGCACCCTGGTCGACAAGGCGCGCGCTGCTGATATCGGCGTTGTCTGGGTCCAGCACAACAGTGACGAGCTGCCCCGGGACAGCAAGAATTGGCAGTACGTACCCGAACTCGTGCGGCGCGATTCCGAGCCCCTGGTCCAGAAGGAGTACGCCGACTCCTTCGAAGAGACCGACCTGGAGTCGGTGCTCGCCGCGCGCGGCATCAGCCGACTCTTCGTCGTCGGCGCGCAGACCGACGCGTGCATCCGCTCGACGCTCCACGGCGCGATCACCCGCGGCTACGACGCGACGCTGGTCGGCGACGCCCACACCACGGAGGACTTGTCGCAGTACGGAGCGCCGACGCCCGACAAGGTCATCGCCCACACGAACCTGTACTGGAAGTACCACACGGCCCCCGGCCGGACCGCGGGCACGGTCAACACCGCGGACGTCGACTTCGCTGCGAGCCCCAGCGCCTGAGACGAAGCACGACCGACGTCGAGCGAGCGCCCCGCAGATCCCTCTTGCGGCAACCTCGGCCACGCTCTCGGCGATGCACGTCGAGCGAGATCTGCACCCGCGAATTCATCTGCTCGACGTGCTGGATTGCAGCTGACAAGCAACTGACACCGCGGCCCGCCAGAAGACCTGGCGGGCCGCGGCTGCTTCATCGCCCGTAAGTGATCAGGGCTGCGGAAACTCCCTGAAGAACGGGGCGGTCAGGCGCGACGTTCCGGGTGGCGCCTGCGCCACCGACCCTCTCCCGATGCTCGGCGTCATCACCTGATCCGACCCGGCTTCGCCGGCTGACGCACACCGACGGCCGGGGAGACGCAGGTCACATTCGACTATGTCACAGGAGGCCGAGCTACCCCGTCTCAGGGGTGTAGCCACTGACAACCGCAGAGGAGCACACCATGGACGCGCGACTGAACTACTTCGCCAGCCCGACGGCCAGCAAGACCCTCAAGTACTTCATGTCGGCGGGCAAAGCGCTCAAGGACTCGCCGCTGCCGGCCGCGACGCAGGAGCTGGTGGCGCTTCGCGTAAGCCAGATCAACGGTTGCGCCGCCTGCATCGACATGCACACCAAGGAGGCCGCCGCTGCCGGCGAGACCTCGGTGCGGCTGAACCTGGTGGCGGCGTGGCGGGAGGCCACGGTCTTCACCGAGGCCGAGCGTGCTGCGCTGGAATTCGCGGAGGAGGGGACCCGGGTCGCGGACGCGGCCGGCGGGGTCAGCGACAAGGTGTGGGCGTACGCCGCCAAGCACTATGACGAGGAGCAGCTCACCGCCCTGGTGATCCTGGTCTCCTTCATGAACACAGTGAACCGGCTGAACATCATCACCCAGCAGCCGGCCGGCAATTACGAGCCCGGGCAGTTCCACTGAACAGCATCAGCAACTGGCTCGGGGCCCGGCTGCGGGCTCCGGGCCCCTGGCTCGATGGCCTTACTCTGGCCTGCTGGCGGTCCCGGTGATCACCAGAAGACGTCTGTGCCGGCGAGTACGGCCAGATGGAAGGGCTTCAGGGAGAGGGGAGTCGGCGTGAGCAAGGTCGAGGAGTTCGAGGAGCTGCGACCGCTGCTGTTTTCGATTGCCTATCGGATTCTCGGCAGTGTGGGTGAGGCCGAGGATGCGGTGCAGGAGACGTGGTTGCGCTTTGACGGCTCGGCGACCCGGCCCACGTCGACCAAGGCTTTTCTGTCGGCCGCGGTGACGCGGGTCTCGATCGATGTGCTGCGCTCCGCGCGGGTGCGGCGGGAGGAGTACGTGGGCCCGTGGTTTCCCGAGCCGCTTGTCGCCGACCCTTATGAGGATCCGGCGCGGTCGGTGGAGCTGGCCGACTCGGTGTCGATGGCGGCACTGCTGCTGCTGGAGCGGCTCAGCCCGCTGGAGCGGGCGGTGTTCGTGCTGCGGGAGGTGTTCGGCTTCGGGTTCGACGAGGTCGCCGCGGCGGTGGGGCGGTCGGAGACGGCGTGCCGCCAGCTGGTGGTGCGGGCACGGCGGCACATGGAGGCCGGTCGGCCGCGCTTCGAAGCGGACCGCGAAGAGCGGGAGGAACTGGCGTCGCGGTTCTTCGACGCCCTCCGCGAAGGCGACATCGCCGGCCTGCAGGAACTGCTCGCCGCCGACGTATCGATGGTCGGCGACGGCGGCGGCAAGGCCCCGCAGCTGGCCAGGGCCGTCATCGGCGCCGAGAACGTGGCCCGGCTGCTTGCCTCCGTCTTCCCGTGGATGGCCCGGATCGACGTGACGTTCGAGCGGCACGAGCTCAACGGCCAGCCGGGTGCGATCTTCCGTGACCGGGACGACAAGGTGCTCCACACCCTGACCCTCGATGTACTCGACGGGCAGATCCAGACGATCCGCTCGGTGATCAACCCCGACAAGCTCGGGCACGTGGGCCCAGTAGCGGACGCTTGGGCAATCGACCGCGAAGTAAGACAGGTACGCCGGCCCACGGAATAACCGCAACAGCCGACCGCACCTCGGGCCGGCCACCACCTGTCCGCCTGTCCGTTCGTCGCCCCCGCCACGGACCCCGCCCCCATGGACGGCCAGTTGCGGTGTGACTGTGGGTGATCGGTCTTGGATCGACGGCCGCCGGGACCCACGTGCGCTGTCCAGCACGGTGCTGCGCTCGGTGTCCCGCCCCAGCCCCTCGAGAATCGCCTTGGTGGTCGAGGGATCGACCGAGACCTCGGTGGTGGCCTGGCGGCGGATACCGATGAGCGCTCCGGCAGCGCCGAGGACGAGAGCCGCCGCCAGACCGCTTCCATCCATCCATGATGGTGGGCTGCCAGGCAGATGCCGTGGCGGCCCCCGACATCACATGTCCGCTGACGTTCACGTCGTTCGCTACTTGCGGAGGCCGAGTTGCGAGCTCACAGCTAGGAAAATAACGTTGCGTCCAGTTACATTCACAGTGCTCCTGCAATGGACATCAGCCTCTCTTTGCCGCTGATCGCTGGCCCATCCGGGTGGAGGATCCCTGGGGCGCAGGAGTTCCGCACCGAATCCCCGCTGTCGGCGATGAGAAATTTGGGGCGTTAGCGAGAGTTCTTTTCTCCAAAAATCACGGAATGGCTCAAGGAGGTCCGTCATGCCCGAAACTTCCTATTGGCATTCTCGACGGAAGTTTCTTTTCACCTCGGCTGCCACGATGACTGCGGCAACCACAGGGGCTTTTGCCCCGCCCTCCCAGAAGCCGGTCGCAACGAACGAAAGTGCAAGCATTCGCCCCTTCCGCGTCAATGTTCCGGAACGGGATCTTGCCGACCTTCGTCGGCGCATCATCGCTACACGGTGGCCCGACCGTGAGACCGTCCGCGATCAGTCCCAGGGTGTCCAGTTGGCAAAGATTCAAGAACTCGCACGCCACTGGGGAACTGCCTACAGTTGGCGGAAGGTCGAGGCGAGGCTGAATGCCTTGCCGCAGTTCCTGACCAAGATCGACGGACTCGATATTCATTTTATCCACGTCCGCTCTCGCCACCCTAATGCCCTGCCGATGATCCTGACACATGGCTGGCCGGGCTCAATCCTGGAATTTCTCAAAGTGATCGATCCGCTCACCAACCCCACAGCGCACGGGGGACGCGCGGACGATGCATTCCATCTCGTCATACCATCGATGCCCGGCTACGGCTTTTCGGAAAGGCCGAAGAGTACGGGCTGGGGGCCCGACCGCATTGCGCGCGCTTGGGCTGTACTGATGGAACGGCTGGGATACAAGCACTATGTTGCCCAGGGTGGCGACTGGGGTTCGGTGATCTCAGACAAGATGGCGGTACAGCAACCCGCGGGATTGCTCGGTATTCACCTCAATTTCCCGGCCACCGTTCCGGCGGACATCGCAAAGAAACTCAACAGTGGCGACCCGGCCCCGGTCGGCCTGTCCGTCGACGAGAAAGCTGCATACGACAGACTTGCCGCCTTCTACAAGACGGGCTCGGGCTACTCCGCCATGATGGTCACCCACCCGCAGACCGTGGGATACGGGCTGACGGACTCGCCAGTCGGACTGGCCGCCTGGATGTACGACAAGTTCGCCGCATGGACATACAGCAGCGGCGATCCCGAGCGGGTGCTCACTAAAGATGAGATGCTCGACGACATCACGCTCTACTGGGTCACCAACACCGCGGTTTCTTCCGCTCGTCTCTACTGGGAGAACAACGCCAACAACTTCAACGCTGTGTCGGTTTCCGTCCCGGCCGCAATCACGGTATTTCCTGGCGAAATCTACCAGGCGCCACGCAGTTGGGCCAAGCGCAGCTACCACAAGCTCATCTACTTCAACAAGGCCCGTAAGGGTGGTCACTTCGCGGCCTGGGAAGTGCCGGATATCTTCACCAACGAAATCCGGGCCGCATTCGCGTCGCTACGCCGCCCCGGAACCGCCGGCAAATAAATCCAGCTTCCGGAAAGGGGCCTTGGGGCGCAATCTGCTCGCGCACGAGGCACTGCCTGCGGCTCCGGCAGCGCAGGCTCAAGCGTCTGGGGTTATGGGACGGATCCTGAGCCCGGATCCACCGGTTTGATGTCTGTGGACGGCTTCTCTCGGAACGAAGAAGTGCCTTGTGACCTGCGATGATGGGGTTTCTCTAGGACC
>NZ_JBITER010000083.1:0-13002 GCF_044455345.1 Streptomyces sp. NPDC051286
CGCTCACCACCGTGATGCAGCCGTCCTCGCCACGGGCGGAGTACGACCGCTCGTTGATGAAGATCCGGCCCTCCCGGTGGTGGCGGCGCTCCTTGTGGCCACGCTCGTTACCGCCGTAACCGCCGTAACCGCCGTAACCGCCTCCCTCGTTCCCCTTGCCGCCACCCTCGTTCCCGTTCCCGTTCCCGAACCCGTTCCCGTTACCGTTCCCGAACCCGTTCCCGAACCCGTTCCCGTTCCCGTTCCCGTTCCCGTTGCCGTTCCCGTTCCCGTTGCCGTTCCCGTTGCCGTTCCCGTTCCCGTTGCCCTTCCCGGTGCCGTTCCCGCCGTCACCACTAAGCGGAGCAGCCTGCTGAACGGACGCAGCAGCCGGAGCCGAGCCGGCAGCCGAGGCATATGTAATGCCAGTCGTAGCCAGAACCGCTGCGCCTACTACGGCAGCGGTCACAGCGACAGTACGCGTGGTCATGTCACTTCTTCCTGTCTCAGAGACGCCGGCTGGGCAGCCGACCTGAAACGAACGTACTTACAACACCATTACCTGTCATATCGGACAGGTCCCCGGCGTTACATCACAGGGCCGACCGGGTGTAAACACCCCACCCTCCACACCCCCATCACCATCTGACTGTTCGTCAAATAACAACAAAATAAGCCCCCCTGGCACACAATTAGCCCACCCGAGCGACAAACCCCCACCCCCTCACCCACCCGGCAGCACCCCACCCCAACTCAACCCACTACCCCCACCACCCCACCGATACTTACGTCGGACGAGCCCGTAAGCAGTGCGCCCAAGTCCGAGGCAAAAGCGGCTTGGGGGCCGTGAACGTCGGCCCGTCCTATCGCTGCCACCGGTATCCGGCGCCGCACGCCGTCCGCCTCCAGCGGCGCCACCCCTTCCCGCAGCCGGATGGAGGCACGGCGCCTGCCGTGCAGTACCAGCGAGGCCGTCTCTGATGAGGTCACGCGGGAACATGAGGCGAGTCCGGGACCGTAGGGGACGGTTCAGCTGTATGACGAAGCGGTGGGCATCTGGCCCAGTGCTTCGAAGGTCGCCGATTCAGGTCTGTGGCCCGCGGGTCCGGGCGACTTCGATACCGAGAAGTTCAGGGAGGTGCCTTGCGGGTCAAGCAGGTCGCAGATGCACATCGGCACGACGACGGATCTTCCGAGGCGCTGTGGCAGTGCGTGGGGCTGGGCGCCACGGCCGTCGCGGAACGCGTGCGGCATGCGGTGCACGACTTCGACGCCGGCCCGGTCGAGGACGACCTGGCGGTGTTGGTGCTCGAGGCAGTACCGGTGCATGCACCAGGGGCTGGTCAGGGACGGCACCCGGAGTGCGGCCGACCACCGGGCCACACCCGTGGCGCTTTGCGGTGAGATACCTGCGACCGGTCGAGGTGCGGTCGTTCCTCGCTGGGCTGCCGGACCCGTGGTAGCAAGCGTCGAATCTTCCGCTGCGGCAGTCGGTAGGTCTGAGACGAGTCTCTGTGCGACGACCTTCGCGGGTTCTTCCCCCAAGGTTCCTCATGAGCGTTGTCGACGACCAGGGATCCGAAGAGAGCTCATTCGGACAGCCGAGCACTCGTCGTGACGGTCCAGAAGTTCGCTGGCCACCGGCAACCCGATCCACTGAACCAACTGGACCGCCGGGAGCAGGAGACCGGCTGAGCCGCGCTCCGTTCAGGTCATGTAGAAGGTCGATGCCCAATGCCTGGCTGCTCTGCACGAACAGCAGCGCTTGTCAGTGAGGACCAGGAGCTCTGCCCATGAGTCCGCCCGAGCATGAAAATGCGCCTTGAACTGCGGCCGAGGGCAACGCGGCTGGCTACCTCATGCGCCGGGTCGCCTGTCACGGACGCCAGCACAGCGAAGGGTCGGGGTGGTCGACGAAACCCAGTGCACGGTAGAGCGGTTCACCGTCGGAAGACGCGTACAGGTCCACTCGGGCGACCTCACGTTCCCGGAACCAGTCGAGCAAGCCCCGCATGATCGCGCGGCTGTGGCCGTGGCGTCGATACGTCGGATCGGTGACCACGCCGATGACGTGTCCAATCCGACCGTTGCGCAGGTGCGGGCCTGGCAGCCGTTGCTCAATAGTGCCGATGCCACAGGCGGCGAGGCCGTTGCCGCCGTCCACGACGAGGATCCGAACGGCGTCCGATGTCAGCTGTTCCTTCAGCACCGCAGCAAGTGTGTCCCGCCAGTCGTCGTCCGCTGAGGACGGGTTGAAGAAGTCGCCACCGAGGGTCTCGAACAGCAACGTCCGCAGGCGTACGAGCTCGGGAACGTCGTTCTCCCCTCCCTGCCGTACTTCGGTGTGTTGTCCGGCGCGGTGTCCCATGCGGGACAGAATGATGTAATGAGCTTATGCATCTCAACCCTTACGGCGAGGATGCCGTGAACCTGGCTGCGGATCTCGCAAACCGACGCCCGGCAAACGCCGAGGAACTCGCGGACCGCTGCCGCGCCGCTGGGCTTGTGCTGGAGCATCCGGTCACGGCGCGGGACCTGGACCGTACCCAGGCCGCGCTGGAGGCGTGGGAGAAGGTCGTCGACGCAACCGACGAGCGCGAGCGCGCCGAGTTGGTCAACCGGATGCTGGCGGCTGCCTGCACCCACCCGCGGCTGACCGATCACGCCGACGACGGCTGGCACCTGCACTACCGCGACGACCGCCAGCCGCTCGGCGCCCTCCTGTTCTCGCTGATCTCCGTTGGTACCGCGCTGCACCTGGCGGGGCGGGGGATGCACCGGCTCCGGCGGTGCGCCGTGACCGAGTGCACCACGATCTTCGCGGACACCTCCCGCACCGGGCGGCAGCGTTACTGCTCCCAACGCTGCGCCAATCGCGACGCTGTACGCCGGCACCGCGCGCGAGCCGCGCCGTAAATGGCACCCGGTGGCGCGGTGAGTCGCAGCCTCGAGCCAGGACAAGCCGCAGTCGACCGAGGTGCGGGAAAACGACCGACAGACGTGCCCGCGTTGTACGCCGGGGCGCAGCACCCTTCGCCGTTGCCTTGCGGCGGCGGGCTGGCTTGGCAGCCTCGGCTTCTGGCCGACTTTGCGCCTGAAACACACAGTTGAGCCATGAATGCTCGGTTGACCCTGCTTAACAGTGTGGAACGGGGCGTCACAGAGGATGATGCGCTGCAGCTCGCCCTTCAGCACGCCCTCGCCGAGCTGGGCGGCCTGGGCGGGGGGTGCACCTGCGTGGTCCCATGTAGGCACTACGTCTGGTGTCGTTGGCCGGACTGCCTCCGGGCCTCGTCCGTCCGTGGGAGATCATCGGCCAGGAGGACACCACGGCCCCGGCCTGCGCCGTGCGCCAGGGTACCGGCGCATGGATGCTCCACGACCCCTCAGGCACCGCCCCGCCCACGTCGGCCATTGACTGGCCCGGGACGGGCCTGGCGGCCGTCCCGGTGTTCGACAGGGAGCAGCGCCCGGTCGGCGCCCTCACCGTCGTGGCAGTCATTTCCCGGTCTTTGCGGGAATGATGGAGTCATGGCGAACCCGACGATCCTGACTGTCGACGACGACCCGGCAGTCTCCCGCGCGGTCGCTCGCGACATACGGCGACAGTACGGCGACCGCTACCGAATCGTGCGCGCGCTCTCCGGCCGCGATGCCCTTGAAGCACTGCGTGAGCTCAAGCTCCGTGGTGATCAGCTTGCACTCATGCTCGCCGACTACCGCATGCCCCAGATGAACGGCATCGAGTTCCTAGAGGAGGCCATGGATCTCTTCCCGCTCGCACGTCGCGTGTTGCTGACCGCCTACTCGGACACGGAAGCGGCCATCGACGCCATCAACGTCGTGGATCTCGACCACTATCTCCTCAAACCCTGGAGCCCGCCTGAACAGCACCTCTATCCGGTGATCGACACACTGCTCGACCTGTGGAACGCCACACCTGATCCGGGCGACACGGAGACCCGCGTGGTCGGGCACCGTTGGTCCGCGCCCTCCTTCGCAGTCCGTGACTTCCTCACCCGTAATCTCGTGCCCTATCGCTGGCTGTTGTCCGACGAGCCGGAGGGGAAGCGACTGCTGGCTGCCGCAGGGCTGTCCGCGGCCGACGTACCGCTGATCATCACCCCGGACGGAAAACCCCTGGTCTCCCCCACCGAGCAGGAGCTCGCCGCGCAGGTCGGACTCAGCACCGTTCCGGTCTCGGATTTCTACGACCTGGTGGTGGTCGGTGGGGGGCCTGCCGGTCTGGGAGCTGCCGTCTACGGCGCTTCGGAGGGACTCCGTACAATCCTGGTGGAACAGCAGGCGACCGGCGGGCAGGCCGGTCAGAGCAGCCGTATCGAGAACTACCTGGGATTCCCCGACGGCGTCTCTGGTTCCCAGCTGACCGAGCGAGCGCGCCGCCAGGCGCTGAAGTTCGGGGCGGAGATCCTCAGCGCGCAGCGGGCTGTCGCGCTGGAGGTGGCGGGATCGGGCCGGGTGCTGCATCTGGGTCCGGAGAGCTCGATTGCCGCGCACACCGTGGTCCTGGCCACCGGGGTGTCCTATCGGCGGCTGGCCGCCACCGGGCTGCAGGAGTTCACCGGGGCGGGCGTCTTCTACGGGTCTGCAGTCACCGAGGCGCCCAGCTGCTCCGGGGACGATGTATACATCGTCGGCGGTGCCAACTCCGCGGGGCAGGCAGCGGTGTACTTCTCACGCTACGCACGGCGTGTTCACGTCCTCATCCGCCAAGGCGATCTGACCCGTTCGATGTCCAGCTATCTGGTCGACCAGATCAACGGCATCGGCAACATCCAGATCCACCCGTGGACCGAGGTGCTCGGCGGCGAGGGCGAAGGACACCTGGAGCAGCTGACTCTCCGCGAGAACCGGTCCGGCGCAATACGCACCATTGCCGCGTCATGGCTGTTCATCTTCATCGGGGCCGAGCCGCATACCGAGTGGTTGGCGGGGGTGGTCACCCGCGATGAGCGCGGATTCGTGGTGACGGGCCCCGACCTGATGGCCGGAGGGAAACGTCCGCCCGGGTGGCGGTTGCCGAGAGATCCATACCACCTGGAGTCGAGCGTGCCCGGTGTCTTCGCTGCAGGGGATGTGCGTTCCTCCTCGGTCAAACGTGTCGCGTCGGCCGTCGGCGAGGGAGCCATGGCCGTCACGCTGGTGCACCGCTATCTGGAGGCGCAGTGACCACGTCAGCACATCTGTCACCTGAGCAGTTGCGGACTCTGTTCCTGTTCGAGGAGCTCAGCGAGGAGCAGCTCGGCTGGCTGGCCGAACGCGGGCGTGCAGAGCAACGGCTCGCCGGAAGCGTGGTGTACAGGGAAGGCGACTCGGCCACGTGTTTCTTCGTGCTGCTCAGCGGGGTAATCGCGCTCAGCCGGGTACTGCACGGTGACGATGTGGAGGTCACCCGCACCGATCAGCGCGGTGTGTACAGCGGGGCAACTCGCTCGTACATCGGGGACCGCGTCGAGCAGCGGTACCCCCACACGCTGCGGGCTGTCACTGACACCGAGTTCTTCGTGCTGCCCGCCGACGATTTCGCGTACGCGGTACGCACGTGGTTCCCGATGGCACTGCACCTGCTGGAGGGCTTGTTCTTCGGTACGCGCGCGGCCAATGCCATCGTCAATGAGCGGGAGCGGCTGCTGGCCCTGGCGTCGCTGTCGGCAGGCCTGACTCATGAGCTGAACAATCCTGCGGCAGCCGCTGTACGGGCCACTGCGGCTCTGCGGGAGCGAGTGGCCGGTATGCGCCACAAGCTCGCCTTGATCGCTGACGGCCGGCTGGACGGATCCGAGCTGCATCGTCTCGTGGACCTGCAGGACAATGCGGTCCAACGGGCAGCTACGGCTTCCGGTCTGCCTGCGCTGGCTGCTGCGGATGCGGAGGACGCCGTCGGCGACTGGCTCGAGGAGCGCGGGGTCACAGATGCGTGGGATCTGGCACCGACTCTGGTCGCCGCGGGCATCAGTGTGCCGTGGCTGACCTCGGTGGCCGACACCATCGGCGAGGACAATCTGGGCTCCACGGTGCGGTGGCTGGCGTACACCATCGACGCGGAACTTCTGATGGGCGAGATCGATGACGCCGTGACCCGCATCTCGGGCCTGGTCGGCGCGGCACAGCAGTACGCACAGCTGGACCGGGCGCCGCAACAGACCGTGGATGTGCACACGTTGCTCGATGCCACCCTGACAATGCTGCGGGCGAAAATCCCGTCCAATGTTCTGGTGGTCAAGGACTACGGACACGAACTACCGCCGATTTCGGCCTTCGGCGCCGAGCTCAACCAGGTATGGACCAACCTGATCATCAACGCCGTGGACGCCATGCCTGCAGGGGGCACACTGACGATTCGGACGTGGCGCGAGGATGCCCGCCTGCTCGTGGAGGTGGCCGACACCGGCACAGGAATCCCGTCCGACATCAGACCCCGCATCTTCGAACCGTTCTTCACCACCAAACCGGTCGGTGAAGGCACCGGACTGGGGCTGGACATCTCCTACCGCATCGTGGTCAACAAACATCACGGGGACATCCGGGTCTCCTCGCAGCCGGGCGACACCCGCTTTCAGGTGTGTCTGCCCACCGACCCGCAGGACGAGGGCCCCTGAGGGGGCCGCTGGTAGCATCCTGCCCGCTTTCGGCCGGGTGTCTGCGATTCATCGATCCGTGCGATGGCCACGGAGCCGGTGCCGGCCGTGTGGCCGGGCAACTGGCCGCTTGGACTGGCAGGGGTTCGGCCTCGCCCGCGGACCGCTGTTCCGGGTGGCCCTGTCGCGCACGGCGGACGACGAACACTTCGTCGCACTGCCTCACATCGTCGACGGCCTCGCGGACTGCCGCTTCCACTCCTTACGGAAACCACGAACAGGGAGCGGGCGGGCACCCGGTGCGACACGGGCGTAACGAGCGCCTGGTGTGACACCAGCGTAGAAAGAGAAGGGGGATGCCGGGACGGACTCAGGGAGTGGCCAGCCATGCGGATTGTTGTGGACCTCACGCACTGCCAGGGCTATGCGCAGTGTGTCTTCCTCGCGCCGGAGGTGTTCGAGCTGCACGGTGAAGAGGGGTTGCTGTACGCCCCGGCCGTCCCGGACGAGCAGGCCGAGCGCGTGCGCCAGGCTGCGGCAGCGTGCCCGGTGCAGGCCATCCTTGTCGGCGAAGAGGTGAGCGCCGGTGCCCGGTGATCTGCGGGACGGCCGCATCGTCATCGTCGGCGCATCGCTGGCCGGGCTGAGGGCCGCGGAGACGCTGCGCGAGAAGGGCTTCACCGGCTCACTGACCGTGGTGGGGGATGAGCCCTATCCGCCCTACGACCGGCCGCCGCTGTCCAAACAAGTGCTGCTCGGCAAGGTGCCGGCGGACACCACGGGGCTGCCGATACGCCGGGATCCGGACGCCGACTGGCGCCTGGGAGTACGCGCCACCGGCCTGGACTCTCTCGGGAAACGGGTGATGCTGGCCGACGGCGAGTCGCTGCCGTTCGACCAGTTGCTGATCGCCACCGGAACCCGGGCGCGGCCCTGGCCCAACCCGGAGGAGGGCTCCCTGGACGGGGTGTTCACCCTGCGCACCCGCGACGAGGCCGGGGGGCTGGCCGAGCGGCTGGCCGCCGGGCCGGAGCGGGTGCTGGTGATCGGCGGCGGCTTCACCGGCTCGGAGATCGCTTCGGCCTGCCGGGAACGAGGATTGGACGTCACGGTCGCCGAACGCGGCCCCGCCCCCCTGGTGGGCGCGCTCGGCGGGACGCTGTCGAAGCTTGCGGCCGTCATGCAGCGCAACCACGGCGTGGATCTGCGCTGCGGGGTGACGGTCACCGCCCTGCGCGGGGACGGGAACGGCCGGTTCACCGGTGCGGACCTGTCCGACGGCAGCCGTGTCGACGCGGACGTGTGCGTCGTGGCGTTGGGGGCGGTCCGCAACGTCGAGTGGCTGGCGGAGTCCGGGCTGGCAGCGGGCCCGCGCGGGATCGCCTGCGACGCCGGATGCCGGGCCTTCAACATGTACGGGATCGTCACCGACGACGTCTTCGTGGCCGGTGACGTCTCCCGGTTCCCGCACCCGCTGTTCGGGTATCAGCTGCTCTCCCTGGAGCACTGGGGCAACGCGGTTGCGCAGGCCGAAGTGGCGGCCCACAACATGGTCAATCCGGGGCCCCTGCGGCGCCCGCACCTCACGCTCCCGACGTTCTGGTCGAGCCAGTTCGGGCTCAACATCAAGTCGGTGGGCGTGCCGACCTTCTCCGACCAAGTGGTCATCGCCCAAGGTTCTCTGGAGGCACGCCGCCTGGCGATGGTCTATGGCTACCAGGGGCGGGTCACCGCCGCGGTCACCGTCGACATGGCCAAGTCGCTCGACTACTACCGGCACCTGATCGAGACGGCTGCCCCGTTCCCGCCTCCGCCTGGCGCGGCAGACCGTGCGATCGCGGCCGACATCCCGGTTCCGTCCGACGTGCCGGATCCGAAGGGGCTGTCCCACGGCCCCATCGTGGCGCTCACCGGTCACCTGCCCGATCTCCGACTGACCGTGGTGCAGCCCACCGGCTGACCCGCGTCCCCCCGAACCACAAGGAGCCACCATGGACTCCGACACCTTGCTGGCACGGATCACTGACTACGTGAACCGCCCCAACCCCTACCCGCTGTACGCGGAGCTCCGCGAGGCCGGTCCCGTGGTGCGGCAGGCAGACGGTAGCTATCTGATCGGCACCTACCGCGAGATCGCCGCTCTGCTCCACGACCCTCGGATGAGTGCAGATCCGCGCTGCCGCACCGCCTCGTCTCCGTCCGCGGAGACGGCGAATCTGCCGTTTCTGCGGCTCGACGACCCCGAGCACCACAGGCTGCGCACCCTGACCATGCGCCCGTTCGGCCCGCCGCACAGCCCGGGCCGGGTCGACGCCATGCGTGGCGAGATCGCCCAGCTCACCAAGGGACTAATGGAGGACTTCCAGGCGGGCCGGCAGATCGACATCGTCGACGACTTCGCCTACCCGCTGCCCGTCACCGTGATCTGCCGCCTGCTCGGCGTGCCGCGCGCGGACGAGCCGCTGTTTCGGGTTTGGTCCGACACGCTGGTCACATCCGCCGACGTGAGGCCGGATGAGGACTCCACCGAGCGGAGCCAGGCGGGCAACCAGGCGCGGATCGAGATGGGCCAGTACCTGGTGGACCTCGCCGAGCAGCGCCGTGGCCGCCCGACCGCCGACATGCTCTCCGCCTTCGTCAACGAGCCGGATCCGGCCCTGCGGCTCACCCGCGAGGAACTCGCGGAAACCGCCGTGCTGCTCTTGATCGCGGGACACGAGACCACGGTCAACCTGATCACCAACGGGGTGCTCACCCTGCTGCGCCACCCCGAGCATGTGGACCAACTGCTTCGTGAACCCGACCTGCTACCGCACGCGGTGGAGGAACTGCTGCGCTACGAACCACCGGTCCACATGCGCGAGAGGATCCCCCGCGCCGACATCGACGTCGCCGGCACAACGATCCCCAAAGGCACGTCCGTCGTGCTGGTGCTGGCCTCAGGCAACCGCGACTCCAAGCGGTTCCACGAGCCCGACCGGTTCGACCCCACCCGCCCCGACAACCAGCACTTCGGCTTCGGCAGCGGTATCCACCTCTGCTACGGCGCACCACTCGCCCGCATCGAAGCCGAGGCCGCTCTCAGCGCGCTGATCCCCCACCTGAGCACGGCACGCCTGGTCCAGGACCCGCCCCCTTACCGGCAGAACGCCATGCTCCGCGGCCCCCGCCACCTGCCCATCCAACTGTGAATCGGCTACCTGGCGGCACACGGCAGGCACGAGCGACGGTCCACCCCGTATCCCGCTCGTCGGACTCCGGCACTCGGGCTGCCTCCTGACCAGCCCGAACGGGGTCTCGTCGGCCTGGGGATGATCGAGGCGCAGACGCCGGCTGCGGCGATGCTGCTCAGAGCGCCGTGACGCCACACCGTGACAGCACAGCCCTAACTGGTGGACCGCCTACGGCTGGCAGAGCTGAGACGTCTCGGTGGGGTGCAGGCCACTCCTCTGGTCGCAACCGGACCGCGCCAGGGCTTCTCAGCGCGCGGTACGCATCCGTAGCCCGCCGCATCCTCGCAGTCTCCGGGGCGATCACAGAACACACGATTCCCTTGACGAGGGACAGCGCAGGGCGGTGCGCATCCCCTACTCGCCGAACTGCTCGACGTCGCGTCCCACGCAAGCCGTCGGCTGTCGGAGCCGTCCGTTTACGGCTGGCACATCGGCGTAGCCCTGGATCCTTCTGCGGCAGTGCCCACCGCCGAGACAGCCCTGCCGTGGGCGCGGACCGACCTCATTGCCGGACGGTTCAGCCACACCGGCAGCAGGACCCGCCTCGCACCACAACGGATCCGGATCGAGCTCGCCGACACCGGCCGGACGCTGTTCCTCGACATCGACGGCGAAGTGCACATCTACCCCGTGGAGCCCTGTTGACGCCACTGGCCCCGGCCGGCCCAGCCGAGGCAGTCCTGCGTCTGATCTCCGGCGGCAACCGTTCCCAGGACCCACTGACCACGGACGGCCCAGTCACCGGCGACGAGTTGCGCACCCTCTTCCCAGGCTTTTGAGCCGTGATCGCGGCAGTTCGTCCCCCTGGTACCGCTCCTGCCCCGAACCGCGTCGCCCGGCCAGGGTAATGACCTGCGTCAAGCAATCCCATGAACGAATGAGTGCTCAGCCCGATCGTGATAGGAAAAAACATGAGAAAAGGACACGAACAACAGGGAAACGGCACTTATGACGTGATCGTGCTCGGCGCCGGTCCGGTCGGCCAGAACGTCGCCGACCGCGCCCTCGCGGGCGGCCTCAGCGTGGCCGTGGTGGAGCGGGAACTCGTCGGCGGGGAATGCTCCTACTGGGCCTGCGTGCCCAGCAAGGCGCTGCTGCGGCCGGTCATCGCCGTCGCCGACGCCCGTCGCGTGGACGGCGCCCGGCAGGCCGTCACCGGCCCGCTCGACACGGACCGGGTCTTCGCCCGCCGCAATCGCTACGTCACCGACTGGGACGACAGCGGACAGGCCCGGTGGGTGAAGTCCGTCGGCGCCGACCTGTTCCGCGGCCACGGCCGGATCGACGGTCCCCGCCGTGTCACCGTCACCCGCGACGACGGCGCGAGCCGGACACTCACGGCCCGGCACGCGGTGGCCATCGCCACCGGCAGCAGGCCCGTGCTGCCCGACATCCCGGGCATCGGACAGGCCCGGCCCTGGACCAACCGGCACGGCACCGACTCCAGCACCGTGCCCGAGCGGCTCGCCGTTGTCGGCGGAGGCGGGGTCGGGGTGGAAATGGCCACCCTCTGGGAGGGTCTGGGCTCACAGGTCACCCTGCTCGTCCGCCGCGCCCTGCTGCCCCGCATGGAACCCTTCGTGGGCGAGCTGCTCGAACGCAGCCTCACCGAGGCGGGCGTTGACGTGCGGATCGGCGTGCAGGTGACCGCCCTGCGCCGCCCGGACCCCATGGGACCGGTCACCCTCACCCTCGACGACGGCAGCGAACTGGAGGCCGATGAGGTCATGTTCGCCACCGGCCGAGCTCCCCATACCGATGACATCGGCCTCGACACGGTCGGCCTGGCCCCCGGCTCCTGGCTGGACGTCGACACCACCTGCCTGGTCGACGGCGCCGAAGGCGAATGGCTGTACGCACTGGGTGACGTCAACCACCGTGCGCTCCTCACTCATCAGGGCAAGTACCAGGCCCGGACCGCGGGCGACGCCATCGCCGCCCGCGCCGCCGGCCGGCAGCTGGACGACGCCCCCTGGGGCGACCACGCCACCACCGCCGACCAGCACGCCGTACCCCAGGTCTTCTTCACCGACCCCGAAGCGGCCGCCGTGGGCCTGAACGCCGAGCAGGCGGCCCGCGCCGGCCACCGCGTCAAGACCGTCGATGTCGACTTCGACGCCGTCCAGGGCGCCAACCTCTACGCCGACGGCTACCAGGGCCACGCCCGGATGGTCGTCGACCTTGACCGGGACGTCCTGCTCGGGGTCACCTTCGTCGGCCCCGGCGTCAGCGAACTCCTGCACTCGGCGACCGTGGCAGTCACAGGGGAAGTCCCGCTCAAGCGGCTGAGGCACGCGGTCGCCTGCTTCCCGACGGTCAGCGAGATCTGGCACTTCCTCCTCGCCGCCTGCCGGCGTGACTGAGCCACGTCGCGGAAACACGGCTGCTGAACAGCACGATGGTGCGGGTGGGATTCCGGAAGATCAGCCGACTCCGCAACGAGCGGAGCGTCGCCCAGGCCATCACTTTGACCGTCACCCACGCCGACCGGACCAGGACCACCCGCACCCGAACAGTCACCGAACCAACCGCCCTCACCCCCGACCTCGGCACCACCGGCCACGAACTCCTCGGCCTCCAACGTGCCCGCGACCGGACAATCCCGCTCTCCGCGCCGAACGGCTGATCCCGGCCGACCAGGCCATCCACCCGCTGAGCCTCGACATCCGAGACGACAAAGCCCGCTGCCTCGAATCCACCCCGCACGGGCATGGTGACCGTTGGCGAACGCTCGACCACCGGAGGCAACCCCGTGCGACCCATGCGCGCGGCGTCTCCTTGATCGATTTGATCAAGGAGCACGCACGGCGCTTCGACCACGTCGACCTGCGGCGCGGGAAGAACAGCGGCATTCTGGTTGCATGAGTGGTGCGATGATCATCGTGGACACACCGTCCCCCACAGGGGGGCGGATAGTGAGCGTGCACCGGAGCGGCGGGGACCAAGTCCTTGGGCTGGCCCACTCCGATCGCGATGTGGTGGCGTTCCTCGAGAGCGCCGGCCTGTCGGACCCGGAAGAAGTTCTTGACGATCCTCGGTGGGTGGAGTGGCGAGGCAGCCCAGCGCACCGGTGGCCGCCCGCATAGGCACGGAAATAGGGCTCCCCTGTCGCTTCCGTGGGTCGTTGACCTGGGCTGATATGCAGAACACGCCGTACCCCGGCTACGTTTCGACTTGCGACGGTACGAAAC
>NZ_JBITER010000084.1:0-12218 GCF_044455345.1 Streptomyces sp. NPDC051286
AGATCTACCGGCTCATCGTCCCCACGAGCACCCCAGCCAACCACCCAAGCCCCGCGGGAGTCGTTGCTTGACATCCATAGGGGCATCAACGCCCTCCTGGAGGCTGCCGTCCTGGTGCACGGAGGTCTCCCAGGCTGCCTCGGGCAGCTTCGCGATGGCCTGCTCGTCGTCTTCGGTGATCTTCCAGCCGACGGTGTAGCGGACCGTGCGCCGCGTGGTGTTCAGTGCTTCGAGGTGTTCCAGCAGCCCGTGGGTGGCTCCGGCGCCGTCCGCCCGCACCAGGATCTTCGCGGCCGAGGAGCCGGGGATCTGCGCGAGGGCGTCGGTGAGGACGTTGATGTGGTCGGCCACCGTGTTGGCTCCGGCGTTGCCCGGCCGTAGCAGCATGGCCAGGGACTCGGTGGTGTTCGCGCACCACGCGGCCAGCGGAGTACCGGTAGGCCACCGGCGAGGTGTCCGCGTCAAGCGCGGACCCTTTTCCGGTGGCCCCCGGCCCGAACCGCCCGTGCGACTTTCACCGCAGACGGCTCTCCAGTGATCTTCGTGTTTCCATCAGCCGCCGGTGTGGATGGAGGTGTGACAGTCCCGGCAGGCCACGAGGGCCTTGCGCCGCTTCTTGAGCATCACCGTCACCCATGCCGGGTGGGGCTGCCTGCGTTCGGTCAGGTCTGTGAGGGTGCGGACGTGGTGAACGGTGATGCCGTCCGTGCCGCCGCAAACCTCGCAGCGTCCGGCGAGGAGTCTGGAGACCAGTTCTCTGCGCCGAGTTACCGCTCCGGTCGTGGACTTGTCGATGATCAGAGCGGTTCTCTGCCGTCGCAGCGGAATGCCGCCGAACCGTGCGACCAGAGGTGTCCTGCCGGGACGCTCACTGGTGACCTGCAAGCACACGCGCGGCCCGACCGGGGTGACGACCTTGGACCGATACTTGCGGGCCATGGTCGAAACGGTCGAGCGGTGCTTGCCAGCGAGCGTCTTGAGCAGCGAGGTCTCCATGACCCAGCGAAGCCGGGACAGTCTGAAGACATCGCTGGCGAGCAGGTAGTACTGGACGATGCCCCGGTACTCAGCTCCGTAGGTCCTGACGATGTCCCGATCGGGGGCAGCGAACAGGTCGGAGCGGTGCGCGGGTTTGCCACGCTTGAGATAGCGGGAGCAGTAGGCGTTGATTACCGCGATCGGCACACGCAGTCGGATCACGCCGTTGACGGACCTGCGCCCGTTGGTGACCTTCGTGCTGCTGTGCTGGACGGTGATCTCATAGCCGAGGAACCGTGCCGCCCGGGTACGGGCGTGGGTGACCAGGGTCTTGTCGGGTGACAGTTCGAGCTTGAGGTCGTCTCGCAGGAACTGAGCCAGCCGTGCCTTGATCTCCTCGGCCTCTGCCCTGGGTCCGATGTACCCGAGCAGGGTGTCGTCCGCGTAGCGGACATATCGGAGCCTGCGGTAGTCCGGGTCCTGCGGATCCGAGCTGGGCAGGGACCGCAGCCGCTGGCGCAGTTTCCTGAACTCGGCATGGTCGCCTCGTCCGTGGGCTCTGCGCATCGCGTAGTACATCCTGTGGTACTCCCGGTTCGGTCGCCGGGAGCGCCCTCGGGTGTATTCCGGGATGAGGACCGTCTCGATGAAGGTGTCCAACCGGTCCAGGTAGATGTTCGACAAGATCGGGGACGCGACCCCACCCTGCGGGGAACCGCTGAGGGTCGCGTTGAAGATCCAGTCTTCCAGGTACCCGGCTTGCAGCATGTGTCTGATCAGCCGGAGGAACCGGCCGTCGTGAATGTTCGCCGCCAGCGTCGTCATCATGACGTTGTGGTCGAGGCTGCCGAAGCAGTCGGCGATGTCCCCTTCGATGAACCAGGTCGTGCCCTGCCACGTGTCCGCGATCTTGCGAAGTGCGGTGTGGCAGCCGCGTCCTGGCCGGAAACCGTGGGAGGCGTCGCTGAAGTTCGGCTCGTAGTACGCCTCCAACAGCAGGCGTACGACTTCCGCCACCAGCTTGTCCGTCCACGAGGGGAGGCCGAGCGGGCGGCGTTTGCCGTTCTTCTTCGGGATGTAGACCCGTCGTGCGGGACTCCACCGGAAACGCTCGTGGCGCAGCGCGTCGATGATGCGTCCGATCTTGTCCAGTGACATGCCGTCCACGGTCTCCCCGGTCACCCCGGGCGTCATCGCTCCTTGATTGGAGTAGAGGCGTCCGTAGGCCAGCAGGTACAACTGCGGGTTGAACAATTGTCGATACAGTTCCTCGCACGGCAGGCCGCGCCTGCCGCGTTCACGCAGGACACCCAGCACCGTTTCGGCGCTCTGCATTTCGCATACCTCCCAGACCGGGATGTCCGATCACCTGTGCCCCTTCGCCCTGCGGACGGCGTTACCGTCCTCCTCGGCAGGCCGTGACCCCTGCGACTACTACGGGCACTCCGTCGCCCTAGAACTCGCGTCCCGTAGGCGATCCCATGTTCGTCTCCGACGTACGTAACAGCGTGATGTAGGCGCCCCACTCATCCCCTTGAACACTCTGATTGAGCGTCGCGTCGCCGTCCGGAAGATGCGGCGGCCATTCCATCAAGCCGCCGCAGACGACGACACCGGCATCGGACGCCTTGCCGGTGGAGTCTTCGTTGCCTCCGCTGGAGATTGGGGTTCAGGCAGTCCAGCTTTCGCCATGTCACGCGGGCCACCTGGCGCACCGCCCGTGGCGTCTCGGCACGGCCGCCAGTTTCCTGACATGCTCTTGTCCCGTCACCGTTTCCGGATCGGGTAAGTCATCAGGCCCAGGAACCTCCTTCCAAGTTCCTCCCGGCTCAGCCGGGGATACGTCAGAGCGCCTCATGGCGCACTGAAACCCGAACGTCTTTTTGAACGTGACCGCTGCCCCGGCCTTCTTCGACGCCGAGGTGATGACGGTGGCGTCGACGTCGATGACGATCCAGCCGGTCAGCCGCTTGCCTGCCACCGTCAGCCACGGGAAGCCTCCCGGGCGAAGGTGCAGCAGGCCCCACACGTGCCGACGCACCAGGGCCCGCACCTTTGCGATCTTCGCCAGGGCTGCCTCGTCGAGCGCGGCCAGCGCGCGGCGGGCGGTGGAGTCCGAGGCCGCAGGGCCGAACAGCGGCCGGTGGTGCAGCTGGAGCTGCTCGGCATCCGAAAGGTTCGCCGCCCCGAGCACGATCGCGACCGCCAGGTGCACCAGCACCCCCGCGCGGTCCCGCCAGCCGGCCACCGTGCTGGACGGCAGCACCTTCGCCAGCGCGTCCGTCAGCCCCGTGCGGTCCGCGCACCGGCGCAGCAGCACCGCCCCGGCATACCCGATCAGCCTTTTCCCGTCAGCCACCACGGACAGCCGACGGTCCCACCCTGTACGCTCAACCACCAGAAAGGTGCCCTGACTTCTGCAACGGATACGATCTAGACACTCGCATCCTCGCAGGTCAGCGGCACCTTTCTGCTATCAGGGCGTCAGATCACCCAACCCCGCTGAATACCCAGGGTTAATAGTTACGTGGAATCTGCCGGGGTGATCATGTCTCTCCGGTGCAACCACGGACTTGGGAGATGTGTTGAGCGGCACGACGCTGCTGATGGAGAAGTGGCCGGTGCTCGGCCGGCACGAGCAGGCGGCGACCTGGCTGATGATCTGGACGGATCTCGGCCGTGCGCCCCGCACGATCGATGCCTACGCCCGCGGGCTGGCCGAGTACCTGCTGATGTGCGAACGGGAGACCGTCGACCCGGTCACGGCGAACCGCGCACACACAGCCGTCTACGTAAGGGAACTGACCTCACGGCCTCACCGTCGAGGGGCCAATGTGGTCTCGATCGACTCGGGGACAGGACTGGCCAACGCCACTATCTAGCAGCGCCTGGTGCCGGTCCGCCTGTTCTACGACTTCCTCATGGAGGAAGGCCTGCGCGAGTCGAACCCGGTCGGCCGGGGCCGCTACACCCCGGGGCGCCAGAGGGGCGGGCAGCAGCGCGGGCTGGTGCCGCGGCTGACGAAGCTGCCGTGGATCCCCAGTGAACAGCAGTGGTTGGGGATCCTGCAGGTCGCGCGGGAGGAGCCGGTCCGCAACCGGGTGATGCTGGCCCTGGCCTACGATGCCGCGCTGCGGCGAGAGGAGTTGTGCTCGCTTCGGACCGATGACCTTGATCCTGCCCACCGGACGCTGAGGGTGCGGGCGGAGACGACGAAGAACCGCTTGGAGCGGGTGGTGCCGTACTCGGCGTCGACCGGCGTGTTGATGTCGGCCTACCTCGCCCACCGGGCCGCGGTCAGCCGGGCCAGGGGGCCTGTTCCTTTCAGAGTCCCGGCGCAACCACGGGCAGCCGCTGACCCTGTGGACCTGGTCGAAGGTGGTCCGCCGGATTGCCCTAGAGGCCGGGGTCCCGCGGTTCTCGACCCACACCACCCGGCAAGGTCGGCCGGTGGATCGCCGCCGAACAGCCCGACGCCGCTGATCCGGCCGACTGGACGCGGCAGACCTGCGCTTCGTGGATCGCCGCGCTGGACCGGATGAAGGTCGGCGACTACGTACAGCGCACGGTCGGGCAGGGCGACCGTCTCGGCAAGCCGCTGGAGGCGCCCAGCAAGGCCGGGCAGATCACCGCGCTGCGGACGTTCTTCAAGGACTGCCAGGAATGGGAGTGGCTGCCCCGCCGCTTCGACCCACTGCGCGCGCTGGCGATTCCCCGCAGCATTACAGCCCTCCTTGGCCCCGACCCGCGGGTGATCGCCGACGAGATCTGGGCGAAGCTTCTGTGGGCGGGCCTGAACCTGGAAGTCGCGGAGATGGCCGTGTCCATCCCGCTCACCGACGACGAACGCACCGCCGTGGCCGACGGCCAGGACGCCCTCAACCGTCTGCTTGAGCGGCTTGCCGACGCCCCAACGCCGGCCGGACCCACTCCGCGCGAGCTCAGCCTGCCTCCCGGCGCCGTGCCACTGCCGTTCCTCGAGACCGGTGCACGGGCCCAAGACAGCACCCGTCGGCCGTGTTGTCCGCCCAAACCGCTAGGTTGAGTCAACCGACGGGAAGGAACGGGGAGGCCATGACTGAGCACCCAGATATCGCGGCACTGACCCAGGTCATGGCCCCAACCTACGGCGTCAACGAGGCCCTGGACTGGCCCTCGGTCGAGGAACGGCTGAACCGCCGACTGCCCAGCGACTACAAGGCGTTCATGTCGCTCTACGGCGGTGGAGGCATTGACGACCTGCTCAGTGTCCTCCTCCCTCTGCACGAGGATGGCATCCAATGGGATCCCGGTGCCATCGAGGACGAGATCTCGGGTGCCCGCTCGACGTGGGAGCACACCCCGGCCCAATGGCGCCCCGACCTCGACCCAGCCCACATCCTCCCCTGGGGCCAGACATCCGGACCCGATCTCCTCTGCTGGCTCACCACTGACCCCAACCCCGACCACTGGCCGGTCCTTGTCTGCGGCCGACACACCGACGAGCGCTGGACCCTGTTCGACTGCGGCATGGCCCGATTCCTCCTGCGGATCTTCACCGCTGACCTCGCCACGTGCCCCCTGAGCGACACCTCGCTCTGGGGCAAGACCTCTCCAGGATTCGTTCACTGGCGCGAGCAGCAGATCCGATGGAAAGCCGGCCGGGACCCCTTCACCAACGAACCGGATCCCTACGCCGACATGTTCCCCCGCTGAACAGAGCAGGGTGGCTTGAGCCGCCGTCATGCGCGGGAACTTGACATCACAGATTCCACAGAATGATCCGGTTGACATGCCCCTCGACCGCGCCCGAGCTCCAGGGCAGGGTCAGGCCGGCGATGACGGCGTCGCAGTCGCGGTCGATGCCGGCGGCGAGGGTGTGGAGGCTGGGCAGGTCGTCTGCCCGGACGGCGTCGAGCCATTCCGGCAGGCGTTCGCCTTGGCGCTCAGTGAGCATGGTCGCGAACGAGTGGACATGGCGGGTGAGGGCGTCCAGTTCCGGACAGTGAGCCCGGAGGGTCTTGAGCTGGAGCTGTTCAGTTTCGGAGAGTGTTTCCGGGCGGCGGAGGATCCATCCGGCGACGGCCCGGGGCGAAGGCGGTCGTGCGGTCACGGGCCGCGGCGAGGTGCGTTTCTTGTGCAGGTAGGCGCGAACGCGCTGGTAGCTGCCCTTGTAGCCGAGCGGGACGATCTCCTCCCAGAGCTTCCAGGCGTTGGTGCAGCCCTCGCTCCAGCGGTCGTCGAGGTAGGTCTTGTACTCGTCCAGGACGGAAGACCGGTTCTGCCACTGACCGGTGAAGAGGTCCTCGGGCTTGGCGGCGTCGGCGTACTTCTTGACGGTGCGGCTGCTCATGCGGAGTTGCCGCTGGATCGCGCGACGGCTGTGTCCCGCCTCCAGCAGCGCGTGGACGGTGGCGTGCGTGGTGCGGGTGCGGTCGGCGAAACGGTGGCCGGTCGACCATGGCGAGCCGGACGCCTCTTCCTGCGAAGCTTGTTGGGGCTCGGGCTCGGGTTCGGGCACCGCGGGCACCAGGACGCGCAGACAGTGGCGGTGTTGAGCGACGGTTCGTTCGGCGGCCTCGCTCAGGTTGTGCCACAAGTGCCACCGGTCCGCGACCTGGACGGCCTGCGGTGCCCCGGCGGTGGCGCCTTCCGCGAAGTACGGGGCGCGGTCGCGGCAGATGACTTCGACACCGGGCCGCTGGGTCAGCCATGCGGCCAGCGTCGCTGCCTCCCGATCGGGCAGTAGGTCGACGGGGCGCCGGGTTTCGATGTCGACGAGGACGGTGCCGTAGTGGCGGCCCTTGCGGGTGGCGTACTCGTCGACGCCCACCACCCGCGGCGCGGGCACTTCCGGCTCGGGCAATGCGTCGACCAGGCGCAAGACCGTGCTCCGGCTCACGGACATGCCGAGGACGGCAGCCAGCCTGGCACCGGCCCGGCCTGCCAGGGCGAGGCCGACTGCGGCCAGGGTGGCACGCAGTCGCTCGGTGCGGTGGCCGTGTCTGCGAGTCAGGCCGGGTATCTGCTCTACGAAGGTGCGTCGTGCGCACGCCGTGTTCTCGCAGGCGAACCGGCGGACCCGTAACTGGAGCACAACGCTTCGTCCGGCGCTCGGGACATCAGCGGGAAACCGCAGGTAGGACCCGTGAACACGGCTGGACCATGTCCCGCATCCCGGGCATGTGGCGCCTGCCGCGGTGCATGGCGCGTCGACGCGTACCACCTTGATGTTCACGTCCACAGACAGCACCGCAACGTCCGCGATGGACGGGAACAACAGCTCCTCGATCCGGAGCACGACCTCTTCCACGGCCCCGAACTATCGGCCCAACCACCTTGACCACGACTCTTTTTCGGGCGACTTCGGGTGCCGCCCAGGGACGCCGTGACGTCACCCAGAGAGGCCGCGTCACAGAAGTTGAGCCAGAACCGTCTCTCGTGAACAGAACCACCGGTCGAAGTACGCGGCCTCCAGCGCGGCCGCCGCCTCTGCGTGGGTCATGCCCCGAGTGCGGCGCCGGATTGAGGACCGGCCGACCTTTGCATAGTCGACCGGGGCAGGGGCGCCAACGCGGGCGCGGGCCTCAGGGACACGGCGCGGCCGCCATCCATCGGACGTGTTCATGAGGGCTCGCTTTCGACACGGAATCGGAAATGGTGGCCCGCCGCTCACGTGGCATGGCGGCGGACCGGTCATTCTGAGCCGAAGCTCAGTAGTTGTCACCGGCAGGGCCGGATGACGTGGCGAATGAGACCGAACGAAGCAGCGTGGTTGTCACTGACGAGGCACGCGGCTTGTCACAACTGCTCATTCAGCAGCCTTTCTGTCACCAGTCCCGCGACCAGCGGCTGGAGGGGTGCGCGGCTGTAGACGTTCTCCTTGAGGCCCGAACATGATCAGATACTCGACCGGTCCGGCGGATCCGGCGTTCGCGACTCCGTGAGGGATGCGGGTGTCGAACTCGACGAAGTCCCCAGCAGCCAGAACGAGGTCCTGGTTGCCGAGTGCGAGCCACAGCCGCCCGTACAGGACGTACAGCCACTCGTAGCCCTCGTGGGACACCTGTCGGGGCCGCCCGGGCGGCTCCTCGACGGCAGGCAGGACGTGCTTGTGGGCGTGCAGGCCGCCGACGTACTGGGTCAGCGGCAATACCGCCTTGCCGTCGCTGAAGCGGTGCGGCGCCGTGCTGCGGGGCTCGGCCGCAGGGGCGGGTGCGGTGCCGACCAGCTCGTCCAGGGGGACTCCGTATTCCTTCGCCAGCTGCAGCACCACCTCCAGGGTGGGCTTGCGCCGGCCGGTCTCGATCCGCGACAGCGTGCTGGTCGAGATGCCGGTCGCGCAGCTGACATCGGCGAGTGTGACGCCACGGCGCTCGCGCACGGCCCGCAGCCGCGGCCCTATCACCGCCAGCGTCTGGGTCACGTCGTCACCTGCCACCGGCCCCGTTCCTTCCCGCCGTGCCGCTTCACGGCCTCGTCCTGCAACCTTGCCAGAATGGCAACGCTGATCGCGCCGATTGGCCGCAGTGCCGCATGATCGATACGTTCCCGCCGGCCGCCCGCGAACCGAGGAGAAGTCCCCCATGCGATCCGAGCCGACCTCCGCACTCCGCCACCGCACCGTCGAGGCCCCTGCCGGGCGCCTGCACCTGGTAGAGCAGGGCACCGGCCCGTTGGTCCTGCTCGTGCACGGCTTCCCCGAGTCCTGGTACTCCTGGCGCCGCCAGCTCCCGGCCCTCGCCGCCGCCGGGTACCGTGCAGTGGCGATCGACGTGCGCGGCTACGGCCGCTCCTCCAAGCCTGCCGCGATCGACGCCTACCGGATGCTCGACCTGGTGGAGGACAATGTCGCCGTCGTACGCGCCCTCGGCGAGGAGAGCGCGGTGATCGTCGGCCACGACTGGGGCTCCACCATCGCCGCCACCTCCGCCCTGCTCCACCCCGAAGTCTTCCGCGCGGTCGGCTTGCTGAGCGTCCCGTACGCGCCACCCGGCGGCCCCCGCCCTACCGACATTTTCGGCCAGATCGGCGGCCCTGAGCAGGAGTTCTACGTCTCCTACTTCCAGGAGCCCGGCCGCGCCGAGGCGGAGATCGAGCCCGACGTCTGGGGCTGGCTCGCAGGCTTCTACGCGGCCCTGTCCGCCGACACCATGCCCGCCGATAGCGAGCCCGACCCGCACTTCGTCGCCCTGGGCTGTCAGCTGCGCGACCGTTTCCCCGCTGGCCCGCTCCCGGCCTGGTTGAGCGAGGAGGACCTCGATGTCTACGCCGGGGAGTTCGAGCGCACCGGCCTGACCGGCGCCCTCAACCGCTACCGCAACATGGACCGCGACTGGGAAGACCTCGCCCCGCACCGCGGAGCCCCGATCAAGCAGCCATCCCTGTTCATCGGCGGCGCCCTGGACGCCTCCACCACCTGGATGTCCGACGCCATCGACGCCTACCCCACCACCCTCCCCCGCCTGTCTGCCTCCCACCTCCTGGAAGACTGCGGCCACTGGATCCAGCAGGAACGCCCCAACGAGGTCAACAGCCTGCTGACCGACTGGCTCGCAACGATTCAGAGCCGAACCAGGCAGACTGCCTAGGCAGCTTGGCGGTACGTTTCGGGCGGGCCGCACCGAGGTAGCACATGCCTGTCTGCTCGGTGATGCCCAACAGTCGCACCCAACGTGTCCTGTCGCAGTGAATCTGGCAGAGAGTGGGCTGCTGACCTGCTGGGTTGCCATGTCGTTTGAGAGCGCTGCGCCTCGGTGACCCTGTTGCCTATTCGTGGTGAGGGCTGACGGTGGGCCGGTGGTGCTGGCAGGGTTGGTCGTGCGGTCGGTTCCTTCCTGTTCCCCGGCCGCGGGGGTGGGATGGTCGTGTCGATGGAGCCGCAGCCGTGGCCGGAGCCGGCGTCCGAGGTGGCAAGGGCTGTGCGGGCGAAGAACTACGGGCGGCAGGTGCCGTTGCCGGTGGCGGTGCGTGACCGGCTCGGGGAGCTGTTCCCGGACGGCGAGTTCGCGCAGGCGTTCGGAGTGACGGGCCCGGCCGGGTGGTCGCCGGGGCGTCTGGCGCTGGTGACGGTGTTCCAGATGGCGGAGAACCTCACCGACCGGCAGGCCGCCGAGGCGGTGCGGGACCGGCTCTCGTGGGCCTACGCGCTCGGACTGGACCTGGCCGACACCGGCTTCGACTTCACCGTGCTCTCCCAGTTCCGTACCCGGGTGGTCGAGCACGGCCTGGAGGAGAAGGTGCTGGACCTGCTGCTGGCCCGCCTCGTCGAGCAGGGCCTGCTGAAGGCCGGGGGCAAGCAGCGCACCGACTCCACCCATGTCGTCAGCGCGGTGCGGGACCTGAACCGCCTGGAGCTCGCGGGCGAGTCGGTGCGCGCGGCGGTGGAGGCGCTGACGGTGGCCGCCCCGCACTGGGTCGCCGCTGTGCTGGACGTCCCCGGCTGGTCACGGCGCTACGACACCCGCGTCGACACCTGGCGCATGCCCGCTTCCGCCGCCAAGCGCGAGCAACTCGCACTCACCTACGGCCGTGACGGATTCGCCCTGCTGGAAGCGGTCTACGACCCGCGCTCGGAACACTGGCTGCGGAAACTCCCCGCCGTGCAGACCCTGCGGACGGTGCTCCTGCAGAACTACACCCGCACCGCCGACCGGAACGGCCGCCTGGTCACCGCCCGGCGTGAGAAAGCGGAGGACGGGGGTGCCGGGCTGCCGCCCGGACACCTACGCATCGCCTCCCCCTACGACACCGACACCCGCTGGTCGGCCAAGCGCGACACCTTCTGGAACGGCTTCAAGCTGCACGTCAGCGAGACATGCACCGATGCGGCCGAGGACCGCCGCACCACCCCGAACCTGATCACGAACGTGGCCACCACGCCCTCCACGGTCCCCGACGACAAAGCGCTGCCGGGCATCCACCGGCAACTCGAGCGCCGCAGCCTGCTCCCGGACGAGCACTACCTCGACTCCGGCTACCCCAGCGCCGACCTCGTCGTGGCCTCCCGCAAGACCTACGGCATCGCACTGATCACCCCGGTCCTGCTCGACCAGTCCCGCCAGGCCCGCGCCGAGCAAGGCTTCCACGCCGACGCGTTCACCGTGGACTGGAAATACCAGCAGGTCACCTGCCCCCAAGACCAGGTCAGCTCGGCCTGGAGCCCGTGCACCCAGCACGGCCACCCGATGATCGTGGTCAAGTTCACCCGCACGGTCTGCGGACCCTGCCCGGTCCGGGAGCTGTGCACCACCGGCCGCCAGGGCTACCGGCAGCTCACCTTGAACCCGCGCCCGCTGACGGAGGCGCTGCGGACCGCCCGCGCCGAGCAGGCCGGCCGGGACTGGCAGGCCGACTACGCCCTGCGCGCCGGCGTCGAGGGCACCATCCGCCAGGCCCTCGCCGTCACCGACAGCCGACGGGCCCGCTACCGCAGCCTGGCCAAGACCCACCTCGAACATGTCTACAGCGCCGTCGCCCTCAACCTCATCCGCCTGAACGCCTGGTGGAACGGCAGGCCACTCGACCGCCGCCACACCAGCCACCTCGCCCGACTCGAACTCGCCCTCGCCGCATAGCCGAATAGGCAACAGGGTCCTCGGTGTTCTCAAACGACATGGTTTTCACGGAAGCGTGCTGACGGCAGGAAGGCCAGCTCAGCCGTCTTGGCCTTCGGCAAAGCTGCCCATGGTCTCCCTGAGACGGTGCCGTGCCGCATCCAGGCGTTCGGCGTAGTCGGCGGCGAAGATCTCGGGAAGCGCCGTGTTCAACGTCCCCGCCAGCCTGTGGATCGGGGCCCACGCCGCCGGGTCGTCTACCAGGCGACCTAGGTTCGTCATCTGAACTCGCTCCAGCCAGTCCGAGAGGACCAGCGCCTCGTCAGGGGTGAGCTTGATCGTGATCTCAGTGCTGTCCACGACCCGAACTTAGCCCGCCGTTTCCCGGAAGTCGCCTTCGCGCTGGCGAGAGAGGCGCTGGTAGAGGGGGTCCTGGGTTCCGACGGTGGTGTAGATCCAGGCGAACCGTCGGCTCAACTCGGCGACCAGCCCCAGATCCATCGCCACCCCAGCCCTCACATACACGTCGAAATCGACCGTGACAGGTGCAGTGACAGCGAGACCCGTGAAGTGAGATCAATCCCCACGATCGAAGCAAACACCGCCACTCAGAGGGCGTTAAGTCCGTTTCTTGTAGCGGCCTCGTCCGGGTTGGGTGAGGAAGCCTTGGCGGGTGAGGCGCCCGAGGCGGCTTCGGGTGACGTT
>NZ_JBITER010000085.1:0-11904 GCF_044455345.1 Streptomyces sp. NPDC051286
GAGAGATCTACCGGCTCATCGTCCCCACGAGCACCCCAGCCAACCACCCAAGCCCCGCGGGAGTCGTTGCTTGACATCCATAGGGGCATCAACGCGCTTGTGAATGGTCTTCCGTCACGGAGCATGGCTCATAGGCGCCGTACCGCTCGGAGCGGCGTACGGCGCCGTCCGTCGCGGTACACCACCGCGGGTTCCCGCACCCTCCGGGGGGTGTGGGAACCCGCGTGCTTCACGGAGCCGGGGCCTGTGCGCTTCCGCGCCTTGCGCCGTCGCAGCGCCGCTCTCCCCGCTTTGGCGCCGGCCGCGCCGATCCCAGGTGCCCGCTTGCCGATGCCGGTCCAGCCGAGGCCGATGGCGACAGGCGAGCTCAGGCGCGGTCCGTCGGTATCAGGACGACCTTGCCCACGACCGTGCCGGATTCGGCGAGTTGCACCGCTTCGCCGACCCGGGTGAGCGGGATGCGTGCGGCGACCTGAGGCGTGAGACTCCCGTCGGCGAGCAGTGCGAACACCTGGGTCAGGTCGGCGCGCAACTTGGTACGGAAGGTGGCGAGCCTATGCCGGCCGGCCCAGATGTTGTAGAAGTGGGCGCTCCTGCCGTTGGGTAGCACGTTCCAGAGCATCAGACGGGCGAAGAGCTTGAGGACCGGGGCTTTGGACGAGCCCTGGGCGTCCCGGGTCGAAGCCGTGCCGTAGGACACGAGCGTGCCCGTGCGGGCGAGCAGGCGGAAGGAGTGCACGATGCTCTCGCCGCCCACATGGTCGAACACCGCGTCGTAACCGCCTTCCGGGGCCAGCTTCCGGAGCTCGTCGTGGAGGGCGGGGGACCGGTAGTCGACGGGGGTGGCTCCCAGTGCCTTCACGGCGTCGTGGTGTGTGGCCGATGCGGTGCCGACGACGCGGGCGCCGGCGATGCGGGCGAGCTGTACGAGGGTGGAGCCGACGCCGCCGTTCGCGCCGTGCACCAGGACGGTCTGCCCGGCGTGGACCTTCGCGAGGCGGTGGAGCATCTGCCAGGCGGTGATGCCGTTGACCACGAAGGTTTCGGCGTCCGCGGAGTCGACTGACTCGGGCACTTCGGTCAGGTCACCGGCGTCCACAGTGACATGGGTGGCCCAGGCTCCGGTCTTGGTGAGGGCGGCGAAGCGGCGTCCCAGCAGGCCGCTGGGTACTCCCTGGCCCACGTCCACGGCTCGCCCGACGAGGTCGTAGCCGGGCACGAAGGGGAACGGCGGCTGGTCGTAGTACTTGCCGCGCCGCATCTGCTGTTCGGCGAAGGAGATCCCGGCGGCTTCCAGCGCCAGGACCACCTGGTGGGGCCCGGCTGGCTCGGCGGGACGGGTGCGCAGTTGGATGCCGTCGGGCTCCACGACGCCGGGCAGTACGGCTTCCGTGACGGTGGACGGTTCGGGGGGAGCGGCATTGGTGCTCCGGGGTGCTGTGTAGGTGGTGCGGCCTACGACGTTCTTCACGGGGGTTCTCCTTCAACGCTGATGTGTGGGGGTGCGACAGGGCGGGGCGGGACAGATCGGGACGGAGTCGAAGGCGTCGGCACGGGTGGAGAGTGCGGAGGGGCGGACGCCGGTCTGGCGTCAGCGCGCGGAGTCGGGAATCCAGGAGCCGTGGATCATCGCGGGCACGCGGCGCGGGAGGTGAACCGTGGCGACCGGGGGCACGGTGAGGTCGGAGGCGTCCAGGACGAGCATTCTCGAGGCGTCGGCGTTGAGATCACTGACGATGGCGAGGAGGTAGCCGGCGTCCTCACCGGTGGTGCCCTCGGACTGCACGAACACGGCCTCGCTGGGCAGTTGCCCGGTGCCGAAGGGCAGCAGTTGGCGGGCGCCGGTGGTGCGGTCGTACTTCACGAGGGTGTGGTTGCCGATCCCGAGGTCGTCGGGGAATGACAGCGCGTACTGGTAGCGGTGCTCGCTGCCGGTGAAGTTGTCGTTGATCGTGGGGAACTCCACCGTCAGGTCGTCGGTCTGCTGCTCCTTGACGGTTCCTGTGGCCAGATCGATGGTCCAGCGGTGGCTGCGGGAGCCGGAGTTGGGCTCGGCTCCGCGATCCGGGGCGCCGACCCACCAGTTCCAGGAGCGCTGCCAGCCCTCGCGGCCCACCGTGGGGCCCTCGACGACGATCCGTCCGGAGGCGTCCTCGTAGGCGTTGGCGAAGTGCATTCCGTACCCCTGGCCGATCTCGAACCAGCGGATCCCGGCCGCACCGCCCGTTCCGCGGGGCATGACCCCGATCCGGGAGGCCTGCGCGTCGCTCCAGCTGTACGGGATCCCGGAGTGCTCGGCTGGGTCGAAGGTGACTGATCCCTCCAGGAAGATCACGTGGTGTTCGGTGATCGCGAAGTCGTGCTTCAGTGCGGCGCTCGCGCCTGGGACCTCCTGGCTGTCCAGCACCTGACCGTCGGGCGAGGCGACGTGGTGGATCAGGAACGGCGGGAACGGGGAGGAGGTGAAGAAGTGCAGTTCACCGGTGGCCGGGTCCTCCTTGGGGTGGGCGGTCATGGCAGAGGTGAGCTTGCCGCCGAAGTCGTAGGCGCCCACCGTCTCTAGGTCGGCCGTGAGTTCGAAGGGCAGCGCTGCCTCCGACAGTGCAAGCAGCCGCCCACCGTGTTCGATGACGTGCGTACCGGCCGTGCTGGCCGTCAGGTCGGGCCCGTGCTCGGTCATATAGGGGGCGCCGTCCAGGGCGGGGGTGTGGACCCACCGGTTGCGGTACCACTCGGCGCGGCCCTGGTTCAGCCGGATGCCGTGGACCATGCCGCTGCCCTTGAACCAGTGGGCCGGCGTGATGCCAGGCTTGGGATTGTGGCTGTTGCGGATCAGCCGACCGGTCAGTTCGGGCGGCAGGGTCCCTTCCACGGTCAGTTCAGTCGCGGTGATCTCGTCGGCGACGGGGGAGTAGTGACCGGTCAGGTAGGGCTTGCTGGCCATGATGGACCTCAATCTCGGTAGAAAGGATTCGACAGTCAAGAAGTGTGTGTGGTTAGACACTCACTTTCGTGGCGAAAGTTGGGCGGCCGCTGGGTCCAGGGACGTGCGGCCGCCTGTCAAGGTGTGACGTCAGTAATGCATGATCCCCGCCGTCAGGGTGCGGGTCCAGGGTGCGGAGATCGCCTCGGCGTCGATCGAGACCAGTAGATGGCAGAGCATGCCGACGGCGAAGAATTCCTGCACCTGCTCCTCGCTGCCACCCGAGGCGCTGCGGACATACTCGACGCAGCGGGCGTACCCCGCCCGGACCGCCTCTTTGACCGCGGGCTCGGAGACGGCGGCCGCCTGGGTGTGCAGCTGGACCAGCATGAGTTCGTTGTCGCTGATCAGGCGGGCGTAGGCATCGCCCATCGAGGTGAGTACCGCCTCGGGGGTGCTGCTCCCGGCGTTCGCTGCACCGCCCTCGAGGGCCGCGCGCACCCGGGTGAAGCAGTGCTCGACGGCCGCGGTGAACAAGGCTTCTTTGTTCGGGAAGAGGCGGTAGACGTAGGCCTGGGAGATGCCGGCGGCCTTGGCCACCTCGGTGGTGGTGGTCCCGAAGCACCCCCGGGCCGCGAAGGCTCCGATGGTGGTGCGCAGCACCGTCTCCCGGCGTTCCTCGGCTGTGGATAGGTGGCGTCGCTCCGTCCTCATGTGAGTACTCAATCACTCACACTGTTTCATGTCAAGTGCGGAACCCGCGACGACGCGCAGGCCCGACTGTGCGGGCGCGGATGCGGGGCGGCGGCCCGGAAGCGGCGCTCGCGCATTGGGCGGGAGGGGGACCGGGCAGGGGGTAGCGTTCCGGCATGACGTCAGCGCTGCCTCGGTTCCCGCCGTATCCGATCCGTGGCGTGTGCGTCCTGCATCAGAAGCAGAACTGCGCGCCACATTTCGCGGAGATAGAGGTGGATTTCGAGCCCGCAGCCGAGGGCTTCGCCTTCGAGGTAGCCCAAGAGCTGACGGTGGAGTACGAACCTGCCGAAAACCTGCCACGCTTCTTCGCCGCTGCCGCCGTGGGGATCGAGGAGCAGCTGAGCTTGCCCGAGCACGGAGTTGTGATCGCCACTCGGGTGGTGCTGCGGCGTGCCCGCGCCGATACGTTCGGCTCTCACGATCTGGCGTTCAAAATCGCGGGCTACCTTGCCGCCCGCAAGGCTTTGGCGTGCGGGTTGCCCGCGACTCTGAGCGCTGTTCCTCGCGACGGTGGGTGGCTCAATCCTCACTGTCAGCCGGACCTCAAGTGACATCAGGCGTGCTGTCGTGGACGGAGTGACAAGTAGCGCGCTGACTTGGTGACCACTCCCGCGCTTCGGTCAAGCGAACCCCCAGGTCAGTACCGACCGGCCGCTGCCGCGGTAGGCGCAGCGGTTCTCGCTGCTACTGGCATCATCTACGCCTCGGCGGCCGGGCCCGCCCAGGGTGCCCCGTTTGTTCAGCAGGCTGCTCCCGCGGTGGCTTTTGCCGGTGGTGGCAGTGGCGGGAGGGGGGCGAGGGCCGTGACCGTGACCGTGACGACGACGAAGGTTACGGTTACGGGGGGAGGGGCGGATCCATTTCAACGAGCGGTCGTACTCTGCTTACACGGGTGGCTGTATCACCGTGGTCAGCGGTCTGGGCTCGCGGAGCTTCAACGTCTGTAACGACAGCCGTAAGTTCGTCGAGGTCTTTCGCGGGGTGACCTGCGACAATGGTTCCCCGATCGCGACGGTCGGCCCGTGGAGCACCATCACTGGTGTCACGCCCGATTTCGTTCGCGGGGGCGTGTTCGTCCGCAACGGCGTCGTGGGCAGTTTCCGGGTCGTCGGCGACTGTCGCGGCGGGTGGTGGCACGGTTGCCTGTATCCCGTGGAAACCCCGGGTCGTCGGCAACTGTCGTGGCGGGTGGTGGCACGGTTGCCTGTATCCCGTGGAAACCCCGGCCCGTCGGAATCGGGCCGGGGTTTCCGGCATGCGGGGGGCATTTTGTGGCGGTGCCCGGTCTCTGGCGGCCGTATCACGTGCGCGGCCCACGCCCGGTGCGTCATAACACCTGCTACGCGATGCCCCGGTGCGCTATAACACCTGCTACGTCATGCTAAGTGTTTACCGAGTTCCCCGCGTGTCGCGCTGGGTGGACTCGGCCGGCCGTAGTCCTGGGAATCGGGTCCTGGGTGTCTGGTTGCCGGGCTGCCTCGTGTGGGGCCGTTCGCGAGGACACGCGGGTGGCCAGGACTGTGCATAGACCCCCGTGCCGGGGGCGGGGTGGGTGCATGGATCGCGCGACCGGCAGGGGCCGGATCCTGTGGTCCTGCTGCTGTGGCGTTTGGGCAGTGGGGCGAAGCCTGCGCCGCCGGTTTTGGGGGGCCGGTCCGGGGATGTCCGGCGCGGCCGGTGCGGTGCCCCGGCGTACCTTGTGCCGACTGTTGTGGTGAGTGTGCCGGGTTCACCGAAGGGTCGTTCGCCGGATGGCCGGGCGGTTGGTGTGGCTGTGGTGTGTGCGGCCGTGAGGTGCAGGAGCCGGAGCCCGTGCGTGGGGGGCTTTCGTGTGGGTGGGGTCGGATGGCCGGGCGGTTGGTGTGGCTGTGGTGTGTGCGGTCGTGAGGTGCAGGAGCCGGAGCCCGTGCGTGGGGGGCTTTCGTGTGGGTGGGGTCGGGTGGCCGGGCGGTTGGTGTGGCTGTGGTGTGTGCGGTCGTGAGGTGCAGGAGGGGAGCCCCGTGAGGGGGGTTCCTCGGTTTGTGAGGATCGCGGGGGTGCCGGTGCCAGGGTGCGCAGGTCCCGCCGGGTCCGGCGGGCCTGGCGGGACCTGCGTGGCAGGGGCGTGCTGGTGTTTTCTGCCGTGGGGCCGGTGCCCGCGGGCGGGCTCAGGCCCGCGCGGGCGGGTGCCGCTACGGGTAGCCGCCGGTTGTGGCGGCCGGCAGCGTCACGCAGCCTGCGAACACCAGGCTTGCATTGCGCAGCCTCGGTGTCACCGCCAGCGCGCCGGTTCCGATGACGGGCACCGGGATTCCCGCGTGCGCGACGACGAAGAACGCCGGGATGGTGGCGTCCTTGTGGGGGGCCGGGGCCGGCGTGCTCGCCGCGGTCAGGGCCGCCCTAAAAGCCAGGCCCTGACCGATGCCGCCGGTCACGGCGCCCATCAGCAGGACCGGCAACGACGCCGTCGGCAGGGATGCCTCCACCGTGAACAGGCCGGCCACCGGCACCGGGCAGCCGACGGGCAGGGCATTGCGCGCGGCGACGCGGCCCATCAGTTACGGCCTGGTGCACGTTAGAGAGTGGGTCAGCGAGCGGCGTCATGCGGCTTCGAATTTAAAGGCGGAGGAGGGAGGCGACGGGAAGGGGGCTCCTTCCATGCCTTAGGGCTATGGGGGAGTCGTCGACTGGCGACAACGCCGGAGGCGGAGTCGCATGACGGCGGGAGCCCGCTCGCTCTCGTGCACCAGGCCGTAACTGCCCGCAGGCCGAGGCGCAGAAGACGCAGAAGGCGATGGTGGCGGACACGGCCAGGTTGTGCATGCCCGGTGTGTGGGCGAGGAAGGCCGGCGCGTTGGTGGTGAACAGGCCCAGCAGGGAGAGTCCGGCGAAGGCGGCGAGCGCACAGGGCGCGAATACACTGCGTACCTCGGCCGGGACGACCATGCCCTGCCCTCGTGGCGGGGGCCTGACCGTGCTGCGGCACGGTCTCGGGCGGCGGCGAGGTGACAGCCGCCGCGGCCGTCAGGAGCGCCAGGTGGGTCAGGAACGGCAGCTGCAGCGGCCACGGTGTGTGCTGGGCCAGGGTCCCTGCGACCACAGGGCCGAGTCCCGGACCGCCTATGTTGGCCGCGGTCGCCGCGAATCTTGCGCGCTCACCGCGCCCGGCGGGTGCCCCCCAGCACGGCGGCCGTGCCGGTACCGCTGAGCAGTTTGGCGCGGAACCCCGACAGGGCACGACCGGTGAACAGCTGCGGCAGATCGCCCTCGAGCAGGAAGCACACCGCGCTCAGCGCGGGCAGTCCCAGCGCGTACGGCAGGGCCGGGCGACGGCCGAGAACATCGCAGAAGTCACCGGCCCAGAGCAGCGCGGTGATCGCACCGATGGTGTAGACGGCGAACATCACGGTGACGATGAGTTCGGAAAAACCGATCTGCTCACGGTGGAGCCCGTACAGCGGTGTCGGCAGGGTCGTGCCCATCGTCCCGACCGCGAACACACCTGCCGCAGTCAGATATCCGGGCCGGGCGGTGTCCTGCTGGTGGCCTGTTTCCTGGTTGTTCACGGCTCGCCATAGGCATCGGGCCGGTTGTGCACAGGTGTCGGCTTTGCTGCAGGCGCGCTGGTGCACAGGCGCGGCCAGGATGGCGGGGGTCTGCGCCGCCCCCGGCCCGCCGGCCCCGCTCATCACGGTGGCCCGGCCAGGATCTTGCCAAGCGGTTTCCCCCGTCCCCAAGTCCACCGCGGGTGCGTGGGGGAGCGGGCGGTCATCGGGCGGTGCCGGCATGCCACTGCCGGTACCGCCGAACGGGAGATACCGAAGGTCCGTGCGCTGAGCCATGTGTTCGGTACCACCCGGCCGCACCGCAGCCCCGGCCCCATTCGGCCCCGTCTGCCGCGCGGCCGCACCGCAGCGGGAGGGATCGGGGGCAGCATGGGAGTGGAAGCCCGCCCGGGAGCCCTTCGCACGTCGACCGGGCGGGCCGCCGTTGCGCAGCCCGCCCGCCGGTCTGCGCGGCCGGCGGCCGCCGCACACGGCCATGGTGGTTGGCTCAGGTGGGCAGGGCAGTGCTGCCGGCGGGCCCGGGCAGCGCCGGCCGGGCCCGGCAGCCAGGCCGCCACCGCCCGCGCCGCCCCCGTGGGCACTGGCGGGGGGCGGGGGCAGGCCTGCAGCCGGGCCGTGGATGTCAGGAGCTGCGCGGGGCTACCAGACCGGATTCGTAGGCGAGGACGACCAGTTGGGCGCGGTCGCGGGCGTCGAGTTTGTTCATGGCCCGGTTGACGTGGGTTTTCGCGGTCAGCGGGCTGATCACCATGTGATCGGCGATCTGGTCGTTGGACAGGCCCCTCGCGACCAGGGCGACTGCCTCGCGTTCACGGCTGGTCAGCTCGTCCAGCCCGGTGCCGCAACCGGCGGGGAGCGGCTGGGTGACGTACCGGTTGATCAGCTTGCGGGTGATCGACGGTGCGAGCAGGGCGTCACCGCGCGCGGCGACGCGGACGGCGTGCAGGAAGTCTTCCGGCACGATGTCCTTGACGAGAAATCCGGCAGCGCCGGCGCGCAGCGCGTCGAAGACGTATTCGTCCAGGCCGTAGTTGGTCAGGATGACGACGTGTACCCCGGCCAGGGCTGGGTCCGCGGCGATACGCCGGGTCGCCTCGATGCCGTCCATGACCGGCATCTGGATGTCGAGGAGCGCGACGTCGGGCAGGTGCTCCCTGGCCAGGGCCAGGCCCTCCATCCCGTCGGCGGCCTCGGCCACCACCTCGATATCGTCCTCGGCGTCGAGAAGCGCACGGAATCCGCTGCGAAGGAGCGGCTGGTCGTCGACCAGCAGGACACGGATCATGACGTTCGGTCCACGGGGAGTTCGGCCCGGACGGTGAAGCCGCCCCCGCCGCGCGGTTGGGCGCGCAGCCGGCCGCCGAGGGCCATGACGCGTTCACGCATTCCGAGCAGCCCGACGCCGGGCGCCAGGGCGGTGTCCAGCGTCGCCTTGCCGTCGTCATCGACCCACACGACCAGGGCGTCGGGCCGGTAACCGATCCGGACCGACGCAGCAGCGGCACCGGCATGCCGGGCGGCGTTGGTCAGCGACTCCTGAACGATCCGGTACGCGGTCCGGCCCACCGCGGCCGGCACGTCGTACTGCTGCCCTTCGACCGTCAGCGTTGCGTCCAGGCCGATGGTACGGGCCCGTTCCACCAGTTCCGGGAGGTGGCCGAGCCCGTGCGGCGGGGTCGTGCCGTCGTCGCGCAGCGCCTCCAGGGTCGCGCGCAGTTCCCGGGTGGCCTCACGTCCGGCCTCCTGGATCGCGAGCAGGGCCTTTGGCACCTGTTCGCCGCGCCTGCGGGCCAGGTGGACGGCGACTTCGGCCTGTACCTTGATGACCGAGATCTGGTGGGTGAGCGAATCGTGCAACTCCCGCGCGATGTGCAGCCGCTCCTCATCAGCGCGACGCCGCGCGGTCTCCTCCCGGGTGCGCTCGGCTTCGTCCGCCCGCCGCTCGGCCTGCCGCAGTGCCTCCCCCGCGGCGCCGGCCGCGATCAGCCAGGCTATCTCCAGGGCGCCGCGGGCCTGCGCGAACGCCTCGCCCACGTTGTGCAGGCCCGACGCCAGAGCCGCAAGCGGCAGAGCGGCCAGCATGCACAGGCTCGCCACCACCGTGATGATGCGGTGGCCCTCGCGCATGGCGGCGTACACCGCGAACAGGTACGCGACGGCGGGCACGTTGAAACCGGCTGCCTGGTAACCCACCGCGCACAGCGCGGTGACGGCCAGCACAAGAACCGGAGCCCGGCGGCGCGCGGCCAGCCCCAGGCCACCGGCCGCCAGCAACGCGTAGCCGAGCGGGCCGGGGTTCGTGGCGGAGCGTTCCCCGGACACCCCGGCGACCAGCAGCGCCGCCGCCACGCCGACGGCGATCGTCCCGTCCCTGACGCCGGCCGGGACACCGAACCGTCCTGTGATCATGCCCGCACCCTAACCGGACGCCGAAGCGGGCGAGTCCCGCTCGCGCACGAGCGGCCGGCTACTGCGCCCGTAGTACCTGCGCGGCGCCTGCGGCATCCGCGGTAGCCGGGTGCGCCATCGGGGGCAGCGCAGTGTGTCTGCGTCCGCGGGACGACAGGCAGCGGATGCGGCGGACATGATCAGGCGACGTTCAGTAGTGACAGGACAAGGAGCACCTCATGTCAGTCGGATCTGTGCTTGCCGCACCGGCGTCCGCGCACGTCTTGGTCCAGCAGGCCGCCGCCGGTTCTCACACCATGACCCCCGAGCGGGTCTGGGCCAGCGCGGCCGCGGTGCTGGCGCTGATCGGCGTGGTCCTCGGCCGGCTGGCTCTGGCCCGCTTCACCGGCCGTGTCCGCACCGGCAACGGGCGGGCCGCGGCCGTCGTGGCCGTGGCGGCGGGGCTGATCGCCGTGGTCAACGGCGGGCTGGTGGTGGTCAGCGCCGACGGTGGTCCCGGCACCGGCAACGGAATGGTCGGCGGCTTCGTGGCCGTGGTGATCGGGCTGATCGGCGTGGTCCTCGGCCGGCGGGCTCTGGCCCGCTCCCGCCGCACCGTCTGACCGGCTGACCGCAGCGGATACGAGCGCGCGTTCGGGTCTGCCCGAAGACCTGTCAGATGCCGCCGAGTACCGGCGCTGCCGAAACCGGTGGACGTTTTCGACTCGCTGACGGACGCTCACTGCCTCCCGGGCCGGTGCACACGTGCTGTCCGTTCTCGGGTCGGGCACAGATGTCCGTGAAGACGGTCAGCAGGGTTCGGCTCGTTGTCACACGCAGCTGTGGTGCCGGCCGGCCCAGCCTACGATGTTCGAGTACGACTCGTCGAAGAAGCGGGTGTCGCGGTCCCGCTCTTCGCCGGTGACGCGTTCGTATGCGCGGTCCGGTGCGAAGAGCAGGCTCTCGGCCCGGACGTGGTTGGTGGCGTACGGGACACAGGGCCGCAGGGTCCTCAATGACGCTTTCGCATACGAAACGGCCGGCGACGACTGCACAGCGGGTGCAGAGGAAAGCGTCGCCGGACAGGTCCTGTCCGTATTCCTTGCGGTCCAGGAGGCAGAGCGTCCATGACGGTTGTTCGGCGAAGCCGGTGACCAGGGACAGCGGCAACTGAGCAAGGCGGCCGGCCAGTGCGGCTGCAAGCTGTTCGGCGTGCGGGCCCCCGCGCACCCGCACCCGCACCCGACGCGGTGGGTGAAACCGAAGGGAGCCCCTGACTGCTCGCGCCCGGCCGCCGTGAAAATCCGGTGGATCCGCGCTGGCCGCCCATGACAAGCTGACGCGTACCGAAGGGGTGTAGCTCAGATGGCCAGAGCGCCGGTCTCCAAAACCGGATGCCGCAGGTTCGACTCCTGCCACCCCTGCCACCGCTCACGGCTCCCAGGTCCTCAATGAGCGTTCTGTCCTGGCCGGGGTGTTGGGCAACTCCGTGTCGGTCGCAGGGGTGGCGGCCGCGCACGTAGGCGTGTGAGGTGCGCCGGCCGTCAACCGCCCGACGCCGTGCGGCCCGGCATCCGCTGCGGCCGGGGCGGCTGAGGAACGGCGAAGCCGGCCTCCGCGGTTGCCGGGGCCGGCTGGTGTTCTGGTGTGTCAGGCGGTCTCGGTGAGCGCCTTGCGACGGGGCGGCACTGCGCGTGCGGTCACGGCGGTGAACGCGGCGGTGGTCAGAAAGGCTGCGCGGGCGCCGGGCACGAACACGCCGGGACACCTGCGACCGCCACCGCCGGCACACCGCGCTCGCGGGCCGGCTGTCCACCACTCGCATCAACAACCGCGCGGGTCAGTGCATCTGGGCGGCCCCGTCTGCGGGGTGCTGATCCGGCACGCCTCGACGTTCGGCCCGCACACACCTGCACAGCCCGGCCGCCGGGCCGCCCGTGGGGCACTCGGGCACCATCGGCTGCCTCCATCGCAACAGCACTGAGCACCGGCCGGTGGGGGGTGCACCGGCCCTGCGGCGCAGCTCCTGCCGGAAGCGGCGCCGCCGGTGGCTGCGGGAACGCTGCCACCAGCAGGCCGGTCACGCACCCTGCCCGTGCAGTGGTCCGCCCGGTCGGCCCGCTTCGGGGGCTGACCGCCCAGGGCTGACGGAGCAACCTGGGGGCGGGTCCGCAAGGCCGGGCCCGGGGCATGTTCCGGCCGGGTTCGGCCGCATGGCCGGCAGGTCCGGTCAGTAGGCCGAGTTGACGTGGTCGATGGAGCCGTAGCGGTGGGCGGCGTAGTTGGCGGCGG
>NZ_JBITER010000086.1:0-11864 GCF_044455345.1 Streptomyces sp. NPDC051286
AAACGCTACGTGGCCCGCGAGCTCTACCGGCACATCCAGCCTCCGACGGCCGCACAGAGACCTTCAGCCACTTGACGAAACATAGGGGCATCTACGCCACCCACAAGACGCCCGCGATCCAGAAGTGGCTGCTGGCCCATCCCCGGTTCCACATGCACTTCACCCCAACCAGCTCGTCCTGGTTCAACCAAGTGGAGCGCTGGTTCGCCCTGCTGACGGACAAACAGATACGGCGTGACGTCCACAAGAACGTCCAGGCACTCGAGAAAGACATCCGCAACTGGATCGCCCACTGGAACGAGGACCCCAAGCCGTTCACCTGGACGAAGTCCGCCGACGAGATCTTCGAACGCCTCGCCGGCTACCTGAACCGCCTGCCAGCCAAACCCTAGTTATGAAGCTTTTCCGGGTCTGTACGGTCAACGGTGGATCTTCGAACAGGAAGTGACACCTGATGACAGACGTGACCGTCTCGGCTGAGGCCGTGGAGGAAGTGAAGCCCGCCGGGGCGCCGGATGCTCTGGGTGACCAGTTGATCGGTCAGCTGGTGGACCGGGCAAGGGCCGACGGGATCCAGTTGACCGGCGAGGGCGGGCTGCTGCAGCAGCTGACCAAGAGGATCCTCGAGTCCGCCCTGGAAGGCGAGATCACCGACCACCTCGGGCATGAGAAGCACGAGAGGGCCGAGAGCGGCAACACCCGCAACGGCACCCGCTCCAAGACCGTGATCACCGATGTCGGCCCGGTCGAGATCGAGGTGCCGAGGGATCGGGCGGGCTCGTTCGAGCCGCAGATCGTCAAGAAGCGGCAGCGCCGGCTCGGTGGCGTGGACGAGATGGTGCTGTCGCTGTCGGCCCGCGGGCTGACGCACGGGGAGATCTCCGCACATCTGCGGGAGGTCTACGGCGCCGAGGTGTCCAAGACGACCATCTCCACGATCACCGACAAGGTGATCGACGGCATGCACGAGTGGCAGAACCGCCCGCTCGACTCGGTCTACCCGGTGTTGTTCATCGACTGTGTGCACGTGAAGCTGAGGGATGGCCAGGTCGCCAACAGGCCGATCTACGTGGTGCTCGCGGTCACCGTCGAGGGCACTCGCGAGATTCTCGGCCTGTGGGCCGGCGACGGCGGCGAGGGCGCCAAGTACTGGCTCCAGGTCCTGACCGAGATCAAGAACAGGGGCGTTGACGACGTCTGTATGGTCGTCTGCGACGGTTTGAAGGGCCTTCCGGACGCGATCGGGACGGTCTGGCCGCAGGCCATCACGCAGACCTGTGTGGTTCACCTGCTGCGGGCGTCGTTCCGTTACGCGGCCCGGCAGGACTGGGACAAGATTTCCAAGGCGCTCAAGCCCGTCTACACCGCCCCCACCCAGGACGTCGCCGAGGAGCGGTTCCTGGAGTTCGGCGAGGCGTGGGGCAAGAAGTATCCCGCGATCGTGAGGCTATGGGAGAACGCCTGGGCCGAGTTCGTCCCCTTCCTCCAATTCGACACCGAGATAAGGCGAGTTGTGTGTACCACGAACGCCATCGAGTCGGTGAACGCACGCATCCGCAAGGCCGTCCGCTCCCGCGGACACTTCCCCAACGAGCAGGCAGCTCTCAAGTGCGTCTACATGGCCGTCATGAGCCTGGACCCCACCGGGCAGGGACGCAAACGCTGGTCACAGCGATGGAAGGCCGCCCTCAACGCCTTCGAGATCACCTTCGACGGCCGGCTCTCCGCCGCCCGCCGCTGAAACCCTAACAACTCCAGAAACACCGTTCACTGGACAGACCCGCTTTTCCGAGACTCAGGACACTAGTGCTTGGTTGGTGGTGCGGGTTGCTGTTCGGCTTCGCGAATGGCGCGGGCTGCGTTGATGAGTCCGATGTGGCTGAAGGCTTGGGGGAAGTTGCCGAGGGCTTCTCCGGTGGTGGAGTCTGCTTCCTCGGCCAGCAGGCCGACGTCGTTGGCTTGCGCGAGAGCGGTGTCGAAGACCTGCCGAGCTTGGGTGGGGTGGCCGGTGAGGGCGAGGGCGTGGGCGAGCCAGAAGGTGCACAGCAGGAAGGTTCCCTCGCCTTCGTCGATTTCGTCGCCGAGGTAGCGGCGGACCAGGCCGTGGTGGTCCGTGAGGTGGGTGGCGATTGCCAGGACGGTGGACTGGACGCGGGGGTCCTGTGGGGGCAGGAAGCCGACGATGGGCAGCATCAAGGAGGAGGCGTCCAGGTCGTCGCTGTCGAGTGTCTGGGTGAAGGCCCCCAGGCGGGGGTTCCATCCTCGCCGTTCGATGGCTCGGCGGATCTGGTCGCGCTCGCGCCGCCAGGGGGGTACGCGTTCGCCGGCCTGTAGGAGCGGGGCTAGGGCGATGGCGCGGTCCAGGGCGACCCAGCACATCAGTTTCGAGTGCAGGAAGTGTCTGCTCGGCCCGCGTCGCTCCCAGATTCCCTGGTCGGGTTCGGTCCAGCGGCGGGCGGCTGTCTCGGCTGCTTGGAGCAGGAAGGCGCGGGTGGGTGGGTCGAGGTGCCCGTCGGGTGGGAGTGTCTGGTGGGCGGCGTCGAGGAGTTCGCCGTAGACGTCGAGTTGACGTTGGCGCCACGCGTCGTTGCCGGTGCGTACGGGGGCGCTGTCGCGCCAGCCGGTCAGGTGGGGCAGGGTGCGCTCGCTCAGGTCGCGTTCGCCGCCGACGCCGTACATAATCTGCAGGTCCACGCCCCGGCCGAGCTGGGTTGCCGCAGCGCGGGCGAGGAAGCCGAAGAACTTGTCCTTCTCCTTCTCGCAGGCGGCGGTGGCCAGCGCCTGGAGTGTGAAGCTGGCGTCGCGGACCCAGGTGTAGCGGTAGTCCCAGTTGCGCGTCCCGCCGGCTTGTTCGGGCAGGGAGGTGGTCACCGCGGCAATAACGGCGCCCGTGGGAGCGAAGGTCAAGGCGCGCAGCACGCGTCCGCTGTGGCCCACTTCGTTCTGCCAGGGGCCGACGTAGCCGCGGTGGAGCCGGGACCATGAGCGCCAGCCGTCGATGGTGTCGCTCAGGCGCCGCCGGACATGCCACGCGCGACAGCGCACCGGTTCGCTTCCCCACGCCGGTGTGGCCTGCAGTGCAAAGGCGAGGCGGTCCGATGCCCGGAGTGTGATCTGAGCATGCGCGGTGGACCCGCTCACCGTCCAGTCGACAGGGCTGGACAGCCGCAGGATGTGGGCGCCCCCGTAGGCCGCAAGCCCGCCCCTAACGGGGGACAGGAGCGGGTGCACGAGGCCGAATTCCGGGCGCGGCGCGTAGGTGATCTCGACGGGCACGCTTCCTTCGGTGCAGGTGATCTGGCGCAGGAGGACGCCGGGGGAAGCGGTGCCGAGTGCGTGTCCGCGCTCCCGCCGCCCTAAGGCGAGCGCGTCGCGCAGGACCACCGTTCCGCCGGTCGTGCGGAAGATCGTTTCCAGTACCAGGGTCTCCTCGACGTACCGGCGGCTGATGTCAGCAGGGCCGACAGGGCGGATGGACCAGTGACCGGCATCCTCGTCAAGGAGCCGGGCGAAGATCGCCGGGCTGTCGAACCGGGGAAGACACATCCAGTCCACCGAGCCGTCGGAGGTGACTAGGGCGGCCGAGCAACAGTCGGACAGCAGGGCGTGGTCACCGATCGGTCGTGTGCTCACCGGCCACAGCCCGTCACGGCCCGACCACTGTCCCGCGCACCGCACTCGCCCTCACGCCGGTTCGAGGGTGAGGAATCGGCGGCCGCTGGCGATCCATGCCTCCTGCACACGGAATCCGGCGTCCGGGGCGAGACGGTGAGCTGCCGCTCTGCCCACCCGAGCCCACAGGAATGGGCGGCTACGCCGGCCGCGGCCGTCTTCGAGGCGGACGTACGCCCGGTGCTCGTAGATGTCCTCATCTTCGACCTCCAGAAGCAAAGAGCCGTGGCGGGCGAGCAGTGCGCGGGTCCTGCGCAGCAGGGCGGGCGGATCGCCACCGATGCCGATGCTGCCGTCCGCGAGGATGACAGTCGCCCACTGCCCCTCGCCGGGGACGGGGGCGAAGACGGAGCGGTGCAGCACATTGGCTCCTGCTGAGGTGGCCATGGCGACGGCGGCGGGAGTGGTGTCCAGGCCGAGGGCGGTAATGCCGCGGCGGTGGAGGGCCAGGACGAGGCGGCCGGCCCCGCAGCCCACGTCGAGGGCCGGGCCCTGGCAGCGGTCCACCACTTCCTCATCCGCCGCGTCAGCCGGTCCCCGCCACCGTGCCAGGTCCAGCGGCAGCAGCCGCCCATCCGAGTGGCGCAGACACAGGTAGGGACGCTGCGCACGCAAGGCGGCAGCGTAGAGGTCCATCGGGCGGGGACACGACGACACCTGATGCGGTCCGGCCCGCCGGGCGCGATGCGGCCGCGTCTCGCCCGAGACCGGCGGTTCCCCGTGTTCACTGCCCATCGCGCTTCGAACGCCCGGGGCGGCTTTGGTAGCGAGCACGGCGTTGGCTGGCCCGGTAGCACAGATGTCCGAGGGCGGAGGAGGCCAGCACAACCGCATGTCGGGCCGGGGCACGCAGCTGCCGCAGGGCGAAGAGGGCGGCGGAGGCGGCCAGCAGGACCGCGGTGATGACCAACCATCGGGTCAGGTACACGTCCGGAGAGAGCGCCGTGTCGCCGTGGTACGGCTGCGCCTGGCGCAGGATCAGCGGGAACCACACCAGGAGCAGCAGACAGGACAGGGCCACCGGAATCCGCACGTAGTTGACCCATGTTCGTTTCGGCGCTCGGTCCTTTCGGGGCGGCAGTACGGTTTGCGCGGTGAGATCGGCTCCGCTGTAAAGCGGAAGGAAGACCAGATCGTGCAGGAGGGCCGCGCCGATGAACCACAGCGCGATTGCGAGGGTGCGCCCCGTCAGCAACTGCACCGCGGCGTAGGCAGCCACGGCGAAGCTGACGACCATGGCGAGCAGATGAGCGGGGCCGGCACCGTACCAACGCAGGAGGCGGGTCATCAGGTCACGTCCGGAAGGTGAGAGCGCCGACCCACTTGGTGTTGTTCACTCCAGGGTTGGCAGGGACGATGATCCGGGCCGGATAGCCGTGGTTGATGGACAACGGCGCGCCGTTGACGTGCAGGGCCAGCAGCGAACGGGGATCGTGGATCTGGTTGCCGGCCAGCAGAACGTTGCTGAACGGACCGCCCGGCTGGACGGACTGCACCATCACGCTGCCCGCGTGGGGAACGCCGGCTAGTACCGCGAGATCTCGCAGCCGCAGGCCGGACCAGTGCTGATCGTCGGTGGACCAGCCCTCCACGCAGGCGATCGGCAGGGCCGCCCGGTGCTCGGGCATCTTGAGCAGCTGCTCCCGGGTGAAAGTGAGCGCGGGCCCGCTCCCGTGGACGTGCAGTCGCCAGGCAGGACCGATGGCCGCCGCGGTGACGCCAACGGCGGCCGCGGTCTTGTTGACCTGAAAGCCGTTCGGGCCACGTCCCGGGTTTCGGTTGTGCGGGGCCAGGAGGGCGGTGCGTCGCCACGGGCCACCGATGCTCTGCCCGGCGGTGACCATCAGCAGCGCGAGCGACCCGGCCCCAGCGAAGCCCAGGGCGCCGCGCCGGCTCATGGTCGGCGCGGCAGGCACGGCGGCGACCAGGCCATAGGGGTCCGGTGGTTCGGGCTCGGTGTGGGCCGTGTCCGTCCGCAACTCCGCACTCAGGCTGCGCGAGCGCAGAGCACGGCGCATCCGGCCGATCCGCAGGCCCACATGCACGATGAAAGCGGCGATGAACACCCACGCGCCGTAGAAGTGCAGCGTGTAGAAGGAGCCCGGGAAGATGTAGTCAAGCTGGATGTTCAGCAGCCCCGTGACGAACTCGAAGATCGCGCCCCCGACGAGCAGCAGCAAAGACAGCCGCTCGACGGCATGGGCTGGAGTGCGCACGGGCGGCCACTCGAACAGCTTCGGGATGACCGACCACAGCTTGGCAAGCAGCACAGGAATCAGGGCGACGCCCAAGGTGACGTGCACACCCTGCGTGACCCGGTACAGCCAATACGGGTGGGTGGGCCAGGTGAACAGATAGAAACCCAGCAACCCCTTGCCCGGAGTGTGATCATTGACCCGGCCGAGCCCGGGATTATAGGCGGCATACGACAGAAGACCTGTCACGAACAGCACCGAGATACCGACCAGCAACACCAGCCCGAAAACCGCCGTCAGCCACGGCCCACGCAACGGACTGCGCCAGAACCCAGGGCGGAACGGACCCGGCGGCCGACTCCGCGCAACGGCCAACACCTTCCCCAGTAGGGCCGAGCCCGGAAACTCATGCGGCGTCCGCCCCCGAGGTGCAGATCCGCCACGACGTGGTGCTGGACGGGCTCCGCCCTCCTCATCCGCACCCGCCATTGACACCACCCGCCCATCCGCCCGACCCGAGTGTTTCCCGCACACTCCGATGCTGATGCGGGCGGCCCGTTTCGGCATGTTGGATACCGCTTCGGACCCATGAACAACACGAACAGCCCCTACTGGGTCCGACCCGACGGCCTGCGCCCCTGCACCCGGACTGACACCAGCCCGCATCTGACTGTCCCTGTCCCTTCAAGGGTCGGGCGGGTCTCACCACAAGGTGAGGGGCAGCCCTGCGGCTTCTGCTGCTTGGATCCGGTCCTCGATGGCTCTGGGGTCCTCTCCGGCGGCGATCCCGGTTCGAACGGCTGCGGCGATGGCGCGGGTACGTCCGGCTGCCCCGCGGAGGTCCGCGAGTGGCCCGGTGGGGTTGCGGTGTCGGCTGGCCCGTTCTGCGCGGTTTTCGGCGGTGGTACGCGAGGGGCCGGGCAGGCTCGTGGCACGGAAGGAACCGTGACCTGTCGATGACACAGCAGCCAGCCACGGCCAGCACAGGCGTTCTGTGCGCTGGTGTCGCTTGGCCTCGAACCTGGCCACGATGAGCGGATCGGTGAGCCATGAACGCCACAGTTGCGCGGGGACTTTGACCGGCTGGGGCTCGCCGAGCAGGGCGAGCTGTTCGGCTTCTGACGGCGAGGTGGACACCGGCATGCCGGGCAGCGGCAAGGGCTCCTGTAACGCCATGGTGGTCACCGGCCCCTTGGCTTCGAAGTGGCTGTTACCGCCGTTCAGCGTAGAGGGCCGGTCGTCCGCGGTGACAATGACGATCTGGAGGGCCTGGCACTATCCGCTGGCGTTCATCGGCTACGTCGAGGTTGCTCCACCACCGGTGCGGGCGTGGAGGCCCAGCGGATCACCCAGAACTGGGATCCGAGCTCCGTGACCTGGGGAGCGCAGCCGGCCACGACCGCCACCGGCGCCGCCGTGTCAAAGGCGTCGTACGGCTACAGCTCGGCCTGCCCGGCCAACTTCATGCGCTGGAACGTGACTGGCATCGCGCAGGCATAGGCGGACGGCCAGCCCAACCACGGTCTGCAGATCAAGGGCGTGGACGAAACGGACTCCACGACCTGGCGCCGTTTCAGATCCGCAAACTACGTGGACGGTTCGTAGGGCCCGACTGAACCGGCGCTGTCGGTGACGTACAACACTAAGCCCGGCGTGGCGTCCCCCGCGCGCCCTGCCGAAGGCACCGTCACCGCCGACACCACACCGACGCTGTCGGCCAAGGCTACCGACGCGAACGGCAATACGGTCCGCTTCACCATCGAGGTGTGGAACGCTGCCGGAACCACCAAGATCACCTCGGGTCCAGACCCCGTACACCGCCTCGGGAGCCACCGGCTCCTGGACCGCGCCAGCCCTCGCCGCCGGCTCCTACAAGTGGCGTGTCGCCACCTACGATGGCACCGACTGGAACGGCACCTGGTCGGTCTGGCGCAACCTGACCGTCGACACCGCCGTGCCCGCCGCCCCCGCGCTATCCTCCACCACATACCCTGCCGACGGCCGGTGGCACAGTGACGCCGGCCAGGCCGGCACTTTCAAGGTCACCGACCCCACCGGCAAGGCCGTCCACCGTCACGCTCACCGGCGGCACGGCCTCCTTCTCCTGGCCCCCACGACCCTCGGTACCCACGCCCTGACCGCTCGCGTGAAGGGCCCCAACGGCGCCTGGTCCGACTGGGCCATCCATACCTTCCGCGTGGGCGCCATCGCGGGGAACTTCTCTACCTCGTTCATCAACGACATCGCCGAGGCGCACTTCTCACAGACGCTGCACCCGCCGGTCGACGACGCCCCGATCGAGGAACTCCCCGCGGACGAGGCCTACCCTGAGGAGGACGACATACCGGCCGGCTTCGTCGAGCAGGTCGACCCCGAAGTGGTGGAGACCGAGGACTCCGCCACGGCCGCCCCGGTCGCCGAGCTCCCCGAGCGCGCCGACCAGGACGTCATCGGCACCAGCCTCGACGGCTCCGCCCAGACGCTCGTCAACCTGCCCACCGGCTCCGCCTCCCCGGCGGAGCTGAGCAGCACGGGCCTGGTCATCTACCCCAATACCCAGACGGACGCCGACACCATCGCGGTCCGTACGGGCACCAACGCGGTGGAGCTCTTCCACCTGTTGCGTAGCCGCAACGCCCCGAGCTCCTTCACCTACCGGCCTGCACTGCGTCCCGGCGAGGTCATCACGGTGGGCGAGGACAACACCATGATGACCTCGGGCTTGGAGCGTGGCCTGACGACGTTCGTCACCGCCCCGCTGGCACTGGACGCCAAAGGGAACACCATCCCCGTCTCGATGACGCTGTCCGGCAACGACATCGTCGTCGCGCTCGCACCGGCTGAGGGCCAGTCCATCGCCTACCCGGTCCTGCTGGACCCTGGCTACGGCTACGGCTACGGCTACGGCTACGGCTACGGCAGCATCACCGACGCGAAGTAGGACCTACTGCTTCTGGAACCCGTACGACTGCTCGGTCGCGTGGGACAGGGCGAACACCGCGTTCAAGAAGGCACAGGACCTCTGCCCGGACAAAACCCTGTTCCAGGGCACCGGTGCCGCCTTCCGGCACTGCTACTGGAACGCACTGATGGAAATCCGCCTCTCCACAAAGGACGCATACGAGGTCGCCACGCGCCACGAGTCCACCTCCAGGGGCAACGACAAGGAGATGGACCTGCGCAACAACTCAATCGGCCAAGGTATCGAACGCTCCAACACCGGCAAGACGAACGCCGGCATCCACAGCAGGGACGCATGCCTCAACGCCCAGAAGAATGGCAGCCTGTGGATCATCAAGAGCGGCCGCCTCGTCAGGAGCAACTCATGACCGACAAGCTCAGCCGACGCGTGGCGCCGGTCCTTCTCCTCCTCCAAGTAGCCTACGTGGCCATGCTGACGGTAGCTTTCACGGTCCTGCCGCCGGATACGGCGGAACTTGACCAGCCAGACGCCTCCACGGTGGAAACGGCGTTCGTCCCCGTCGCCACCCTCGGCATCATCGTGGCCTTGGCGGGCGCAGCCGCACTGCTGGGGCTGGAGAAGGCACGCACGCGCAGCCCTCGGGCCGTGCGTGCGGTGTGGCTGGCGCTCGTCGCCCTGGGCCAACTCGCCATCGCGGCCAAGGCGCTGCTCAACGTCCTCAGCCAGACGCCCGGCCCGGACACCATAATCGGGGCGGGTATGATCGCGGTCGCTCTGTGCATCGCCGTCGCGTGTGCGGTCGAGGTGCGCGGCCCGTCGTCGCCGTCGAGTGCGCGGGCCGTCTGACCTGACCCGACAGACGTCACAGCCAACCCAGCGGAGTCGCTGTGGCGCCCCACGGTTTCGGCCGGGGGCGCCACTCGGCCTTCCGGCTCGCTGGCCCGCACCTTTGCGATCTTCGCCAGGGTGGCCTCATCGAGCGCGGCCAGCGTGCGCCGGGCGGTGGAGTCCGAGGCCACAAGCCCGAACAACGGCCGGTGATGCAACTGAAGTTGCCCAGCCTCCGAGAAGTTCACCGCTCCCGGCACCATCGCGACCGCGAGCTGCACCAGTACCCCGGCGCGTTCCCGCCAGCCGGCTGCTGTGCTGGATGGCAGTACCCCGGCCAGCGCGCCCGTCAGCCCCGCGCGGTCCGCACACCGGCGCAACAGCACCGCTCCCGCATGTCCGATCAGCCTCTTCCCGTCAGCCACCACCGACAGCCGACGGCCCCACCCTGTATTCTCGACCACCAGAAAGAAGGTTCCTTGCTCTCTGCAGCGGATACGACCTAGACACTCGCATCCTTGCAGGTCAACGGCACCCCTGTTCGCCGCCCTGAACGCGGCCACGGGTGAGGTCATCGGCTCGCTCCACCGCCGGCACCGTGCGGTGGAGTTCAAGAAGTTCCTGGCCAAGCTCGACAAGGAGGTCCCCGGCCATCTCGACGTCCACCTGATCCGCGACAACTACGCCACCCACAAGACGCCCGCGATCCAGAAGTGGCTGCTGGCCCATCCCCGGTTCCACATGCACTTCACCCCAACCAGCTCGTCCTGGTTCAACCAAGTGGAGCGCTGGTTCGCCCTGCTGACGGACAAACAGATACGGCGTGGCGTCCACAGGAACGTCCAAGCCCTGGAGAAAGACATCCGGGCCTGGATTGCCGACTGGAACGACAACCCGAGGCCCCTCGTCTGGACGAAGACCGCTGACGAAATCTTCGAACGCCTCAGCGGATATCTGAACCGAATCAAAGACTCCAGACACTAGGCGATCGATGGGCTCCTTCACCCATGCCCTTGAGGCCTTCACTCTCGCATGGCCTCGCCCTGCTCACCGACCAGGCAGAACGAATCGCCGCAGGCCGACGAAGACACCACCTCGACGCACTTCCCGAGCCGCCGCAACACACCGTCGCCACCTCCGCAACCCGCCAGGCCCGGCGATCCCGACGCCGACGCCGACGCCGAGGCCCGACGCCGGCGGGCCGGCACCCGGCCTCGCAGCAATCACACCCTGCAAACAACCCCGACCGTCCCGCACGCCGCCACCGAACCCGGATGGCCTCCCCCCGCAACGCGGGGGAAGGCCATCGGTACCGCGGGACACGAACACAACGTCACCGGGACGGGAACTCGCCCTTCCGGCCACCGGCACGACGCCCGGGCCCGTCCTCGGCCCCGCGTCCGCCCTCCTTCATAGACCGCTCCTGCATGCGCCGGGCCTCGTCGTGCAGCCTGCGGCGTTCCTTCGGATCGCTCGTCTGCTCAGCACGCTCATTCAGCTCACGGACCCTGTCCTGCATCTGCTGCGCACGACTAGCGGACTCGCCTGCAACGCTCATCATCACTCCTGGGAAGGTGAGGGTGGGACACATCGCAGCCAACCAGCGCTGTCCCACTTACGCACCCGGGACAGTCACCGTGCGCAATCACCGCAGGCAACCAACCCTGAAAAGAACACGTCACACCAACAACACCCCCCCCCACCCCGCCCCCCCATCCCCTGCGGCCCAGGCGAACATACCGACACCCCCCTTGCCCCCGGTGAAACAGCCCGGCACCCAAGCAGAAGCATGCGACACCCCTCCCCCACCCCATACCCCCCGTTCACCAGACAGACCCGGCCCCAGGAAACACGGGTACAACCACAGGCGCCGAGAACCGGTCACGATCTCCGGCCACGGATCTCCGCATTCAGGACAGGAAAGGCCGGAACTAAAACCATTCGCAAAAATCAGTCCTCTCGGCGGTAAGCGAGTCCTCGGACCGGCAAAAACAGACGCGCTCGAGCCGCAGCAGCACACCGTCGTCCGCCGCAGCCCACTCGGCTTCAACAAGCGCCCGGCAGAAGGAGGCGCCGCGCGAGCATCTCACCTTCAGCCATGCGGTATTGCTTCAGGTCGAGCATGCCCTGCGGCAGTTCTCCGTCCCGCTTGCCTCGTTGTTTCACGGCGTTGGCCGGTTGATCTCGCGTCCGTGATGTCGCGTTGATCCCTGGCCGGGGACGGTTCCGGTCAGGGGTGCGCATCG
>NZ_JBITER010000087.1:0-11393 GCF_044455345.1 Streptomyces sp. NPDC051286
GGACCGGACACGACCAGCACCACACCCGCAGCAGCCGCCTCGAACGCCTCGCCTACCGGCTCACGGCCTGACCCTGGAATTACGCAGCAGAGTCCGCGGGCGGTTCGGAGCGAGGACGGCGGTCATTTCGCCGCGTGCTCGCGGGCCAGCTCGACCGCCCGCCTCACCGGTCCCCGGTACACGGGCCCGTGGCCGGGCAGCACGACGCCGGCGTCCAGGTCCTCCAGCAGAGCCAGGGAGCGAAGCGCTCCGGGCCGGTCGGTGTGGAACATCCCGGGAAGCAGTTGCGGGCCGTCGACGCGCGAGGTGGGGTGGGGCGGTCACCAGGGCGTCGCCGCTGACCAGGACGCCGCTGTCGGGCAGCAGGTAGGCGCTGTGCCCCTTGGTGTGCCCGGGCGTGTGCACCGGTACGGGGCCGCCGGGCAGGTCGAGCGAGCCCGACGCCGGGAAGGCCTGGGGTTCGGCCACCGGCACGTGAGCGGTGCCGCCCGCCTTGAGGGCGTGCACGGCCCAGGGCACCACGCCGGGCTGCCAGGCCCGCGCCACGATCTGACCAACGGTCACCTGGTTCAGGAAGTCCCGGCGGGCGTGGCCGACCTCCCGCTCGTGCATGAGGACCGGCGTGCCGTACGTTGCCCGCAGGTGTTCGGCGGCTCCGATGTGATCGTTGTGCGCGTGCGTGACAATGCCGAAGTCCGGCCTCAGCGGGGCGCCGCGACCGGAGTGCCCCAGGCCCGCTCGATCTCGGCGGCCGGAAATGGCGTCCGCTTGCTCTCGGTGAGAAACCGGCGGTGGAAGTCGCCCAAGACCACGGCAGTGCGGGCATGCCGGTCGATGATCGCGGCGATCTCGCGGGGGACGTCATCGGGCTGGTGGCCGGCGATCCACTCGCGCAGGAACGGCTCGTGTTCCACACCGCCGCGCAGGCCATCGGGCAGGTGGTGACGGAGCAGATGGCTCACAGTGTGGCAGCGGTCATACGCGAGGTGGTCGGAGAGGAACTCCGCCTCGGCCGCTGACAGTTCGAAGCCGGAGCTCAGGGCGAGTCCGAAGTCCGCGAAGTACAGCAGCCGGCCATCGGTCAGGACATTGGTGAAGTGGGCGTCGAAGTGCACGAGTCCGTGCGAGCTCATGAAGGCAGTGCCGCGCGCCAGGGCCTCCTCCACCCACACGTACGGCGAGCCCGCCCCACCCTCCGGCGCGGCGGACCGGTAGTCGTGCAGCCAGTCGGCGAGAGTCTGCGGGACGTGTTCCAGGAAGAGCACCAGACTGAACGAGGACCGGCCGATGGCCTCCAGCCGCTCACGCACGGCCGATGAACCCTCCCAATGCACGACCGCCCCGTCGACGCCGCCGAACTCATCGGCGAACCCCTCGGGAGGAGAGTCGGGCAGGACGCGCCAGTGGTACATCAGCGGAAAGCCCTCGTACGCGTTCCCAAGGACCCAGTTGGTGGTCATGACGTGCACGGCCAGCTCTCGCCAGGCCCCGAACCCGGCCGAGCCCGCCCCGTACTGGTAGAACATCGGCAGTCCGAAGAGGTTCGCCGTCGACCGCGCGTTCTCTGGCCGCAACTCGGTGTCCGTTAGGGGAACCCGCTTGACGAACACCCGCGTGCCGCCGATGTCCAGCTCCGCCGACCTGCCGCCGATGCCGGACCCGAGCGGGTCGGCGGCGGCCACGACCTCGCCGAGCCGACGGTCACTCAGCAGGGACAGTCGCGTGGCCACGGTCTCATACGTGGCGAGCCGCGCGGCATACCGCGGGTCCGAATGGTGCATCGACGACTCCTCGGATGCCCGGAACCAGGGCGTCGGTGATCTCGCGAACGTGGTCGAGCCTATCCGCCTCGGCCCCAGCCACACCGTCCGCTCCGAGCCTCCTGAGACCGATCTCTTACGGACGCGACCCCAACCGTTCTACCTGCGCATACGGCACCGGCTCACCCGTTTGCCCCGGATACCGTCTGGGAAGCCGTCTACATCATCGAGGGCCTGCTGAAGAACACCTCCCAGATGCAGCCGACCACCGTGCACGCCGATACGCAGGGCCAGAGCTTCCCTGTCTTCGCGCTCGCCCACCTCCTGGGCTTCGACTTGATGCCCAGGATCAGGAACTGGAAGGAACTGACCTTCTATCGGCCCTCCAAGCAGACGGAGTACGTGCACATCGACGCCCTGTTCGGGGAGCCGGGCAAGAACGTCGTCGACTTCGACCTGATTGAGTCCCAGTTCCGGCACCTGATGCGCGTCGCCGTCTCGGTACGCGAGGGCGCCGTCTCCTCCTCCACGCTCCTCAAGCGTCTGCGGTCGGGGTCGAAGAAGAACGCCACTTACGCCGCCTTCCGCGAGGTCGGCCGCGTGATCCGCACCGTCCAACTGCTGCGCTACCTCTCGGACGCGCCGCTTCGTCGGCGGGTCACGGCGGCCACGAACTGGGTGGAGTCGTTCAACCGGTTCTCCCAGTGGATCGGCTTCGGTAACCGCGGTGTCATCGCCGACAACGACCCGATTGAGCAGGAGAAGGCGATGAAGTTCAACGCTCTGCTCACGAACGCGGTGATCTTCCATAACGCCCTGGACATCGCGGAGATCGTGCGACAGCTGCTGGAGGAAGGGTGGGAGATCGACCCGGAGGACCTGGCCCACATCTCGCCGTACCTGACCGAGCACATCAACCGGTTTGGCGAGTACGCCACGCACGAGCTCGGCATCCAGCCCGATGCGTACGACCCGAAGCTCGATGTCGACTTCACCCCGCTGCGCGAGCAGGACCTGACCGCCGCCGGCCTCGGCCAGGCCGCCTGGAGCAGGCCCGACTGGTGACCTGCGTTCAGCGGCGCAGGACGCTGACGACGCGTTCCCTTCCCAGGATCGGGGCGTCCTTGCATCCTTCGGGAGTGATGAGGTAGGGGCCGACCCACTTGCGGGAGTAGCCCGTCGGGTCGTCCTGGTCAGGATAGGTGCGGCGGTGCGGTCGTACGAACCACTGGTGGCGGTAGATGCGGCCGGCAGTGTCGCGGGCGCCGCGGTCGTCGTCGGAGGCGGGCCGGATGGACTGGCGGAGCGTGATGTAGCGGACCGGGGCATCGGGGTGCTCGGCACCGGCCCGGCGCAGGCGTTTGCGGGCAGTGGCGTCGGGCCGTACCTGTTCGGACTGCCACAGGGCACGGCGGGTGTCGGCGGGCTGCCGGATCAGTAGCAGGGTGCCCAGGAGGATCCGGATGGTCCGGAGCTGGTCCTCATTGAGCAGTGTGCATCGTGAAAAGTGCAGGTCGGGCCAGCTGGTGCGCGGGGTCGGGGGTGCTCGGGCTGGTCGGCGGTGGGTGAGGACTGGGCTTGAGGTGGGGTGCGCGGGGAAGCTGGAGCCGCTTCGGGCGAAGATGACCAAGTTCGCCGATCGTGGCGGGCTGCACAAGCGGCCTGATGGGAAGTTCACCGCACGCCAGATCGCCCGAAGGGGTGGCGGAATGGTGCTGCTGGACGGCTCGGTGCTCCGCACCCGGCGGCGCACCGGGGCCGAGAACCGCAAAAGCCACTTGGGCAAGAACGAATGCCACTCATTGGCCGAAGAACCCGAATGCTGCCCGAATGCCCTCGTTCAATCGCCGTGTTGACAACAGTGGATGACCAGCGGTAATGGTGTTCCAGTCCTGTTCGGTCGAAGGAGATGGTCCATGGCAGCCGCGACACGATCAGACGGGGGCGAGGGGTGACGGATTCCGGTGTGGATTTAGAGCCCGGTGGCACGGATGATCTCGGGAAGGCCCTGGCGGTCTTCACGAGTGTGCGGCCGCGCCTGTTCGGGATCGCGTATCGCATGTTGAGCAGCGCCACCGAAGCCGAGGACCTGGTGCAGGAGGTCTGGCTGCGGTGGCAGATGTACGACCGCAGCACGGTGCTCAATCCGGGCGCGTTCCTGGCGACGACGACGACCCGGCTGGCCATCAACGCACTCCAGTCCGCGCGGGTGCGGCGGGAGACGTACGTGGGGCCGTGGTTGCCGGAACCCGTCGACACGAGCGCGGACCCTTACCTGGGCGCCGAGCGCGGTGAGGCCCTGGAGTTCGCGGCGCTGATGTTGATGGAGAAGCTCACCCCCAACGAACGAGCCGCCTACGTGCTGCGAGAGGCGTTCGACTACGGCTACGGGAAGATCGCCGAGGTTCTGCAGGCGACCGAGCCCGCGGTGCGTCAGCTGGTCAGCCGGGCCCGCAGACACATGACGGGCGAACGGCGCAAGACCGTGCCCGCCGCCGCACAGCGGCAGCTGCTGACCGCGTTCCTCACGGCCGCCCGCTCCGGAGACACGACCGCGCTGGAGCAGCTCTTCGCAGCGGACGTGGCCAGCCTGTCCGACGGCAACGGCAGGCTGGGGGTCGCCCGTCGGCCGATCGTGGGCGTGCCGCAGGTGACACAGTTCATGAACGCGATCTCCGACTGGTTCTGGGACGGCCTCGACGTGCGGTGGGCGAGCACGAACGGGCAGACGTCCGCTGTGCTGCTGCGCAACGGCGCCGAGTTCGGGGTACTCACGGTCAGCGCCACCGCCGAGGGCATCGACCGGGTGATGTGGATGTTCAACCCCGAGAAGATCGCGACGGTGTCCGAACTGGCTGAGTCGCCGACGTCACAGACCGACGGGGTGCCTGGTCACAGGCGCGGGATACGAAAGAACTGAGGATGCCCAGCCGGCTTGAGGACGTCGTACACGGGCTTGCCGAGGCGGGCTTGCGAGGCGACGTCGCCGCTGTCCGGGCCGCGCTGGATGCCGATGTCGTCGCCGTGTGTGACAGCGGCGGCATCGTACCCGCCGCGACGGGTACCGTTCACGGCGCCGAGGACGTCGCCGACCTGGTCGCCGTCCTGCTGGGCGGGTTGGGCACCGAGGTGATCGTCGAGTCCGTCAACGGACGTGCCGGCCTGGCCGTGCGCCAGGGACCCCTTGCCATCGCGGTGATCGGCGTCGGGGAGGCCGGGGCCAGGGTCACCAACCTGTGGATCGTGCTCAACCCGGCCAAACTGAACGACTGGCACAGGCCGCCGGCAGACCGTTGACGGGCCCGCGCGGCATCTGCCGCGCGGGCCCGTCGGGTCAGCGCGCGAGCCAGTCCGGATAGGCCGTCTTGGCGATGACGGCGCCGTCCTCGGCGATGAGGGCCTTGCCCGAGGCGGCGGCGAACATGCCGGCCGTGCTGTCCGTGACGACGGTGCGCTGGTCGCCGCGGGCGGCGAGCGTGATCTTGCCCAGTTCGTCGAGCCGGAAGACCTCGGGTCCTGCGACGTTACGGGTGCCCCGCAGCGGGGTGCCCACGCTGACGTCGGCCACGGCCCGGGCGACGTCAGCCGAGGCCATGGGCTGGACGAGCGTGGCGGGCAGGCGGACGGTGTGCTCGTCGGAGGTCCAGGACAGCACCGAGTCCATGAACTCGAAGAACTGCGTGGCGCGGACGATCGAGTACGGCACGGGGCCGGCCTTGAGGATGTTCTCCTGCAGCACCTTGGCACGGTAGTAGACCAGGTCCGGCACCAGGTCGGCGCCCACGATCGAGAGGATGACCGCGTGGCCGACGCCGGCCGCCTCGGCGGCCGCCAACAGGGTGTCCATGGTCTGCTGGAAGAACGCGGGGGAGGCTTCGTCGAAGGTCGGCGAGTTCGTCAGGTTGACGACGACGTCGGCGCCCTTCAGCGCCTCCGCCAGGCCCTGCCCGCTGAGCAGGTCCAGGCCAGAGGACGGGGAATGCGGCACCGCCTCGTGCCCGTTCGCGTTGAGGATGGTGACGACCTGCGATCCGATGAGACCGGTCCCACCGATGACAGCAATCTTCATTTCTTCGCCCTTTCTTGCCGGATTCCGTGAGGAACGCGTTCACGAGCCAAGACCGACCGGCCCCGCGGGTTGTGACACAAAGAATTTCCCGCGGGAAACGGCCCCTAGACTCCGACGAACGTGACGGTCTCGTCGAGCGGTGCCCGGCCGGTACGAGGACGGCTCACCGCGACATCCTCGAACCCGATCGACATTCCGCAGAAGAGAATCAGTTCGTCCGGGGGCGAAAGGATCTCGCCGACGGTCCGGTGAAACTTCGCCCACGCCATCTGCGGGCAGCTGTTCAGCCCCTCGGCGCGCAGCAGCAGCATCACGCTCTGCAGGTACATGCCGAGGTCGGACCATTGCGGCCGCCCCATGCCGCGGTCGATGTAGCAGAACAGAGCGGCGGGTGCGCCGAAACAGTTCCAGTTCTCGGCGGCGGCCCTCTGACGCGCCTCTATGTCCTCGCGCGGGATGCCGAGTGCGCCGTAGCGCTGCTCGCCGAAAGCGGATCGGCGCTCGCGGTACGGGGATTTCAGCGCGGGCGGGTACATCTCGTACTCCGGCTCGTCCCAGGGGTCGCCCGCGGCGAGGCGCTCGCCCGCGCGCTTCTTGAGCTCCGCCAGCGGGGCGCCGGTCACCACGTAGGCCTGCCACGGCTGGATGTTCGACCCGGACGGCGCCCAGGCCGCCGCCGACAGCACCCGCTTCAGCACCTCCCTCGGGACGGGCCGGTCGGTGAATCCGCGAACCGCCTGTCGGCTCGTGACCGCTTCGTAGACGTCCACAATCTCCTGCCTTCCGAGCTGATCGAGACGTGGCGGGTCAGTGGTCCCAGACGGTCGGCACGAAACGGAAGGCGTCACCGGCGGCCGCCACGTGGCAGAGGGACGGGAACGGCACGTGAGTCGCGAGCAGTCGCTCGCCGCTCGCCGCCATCTCCGTCAGGAGACGAACCCGGACGCGGGCCGATTCCTCTGGGTCGTGTTCGAAGCCGTTGTACCAACCGGGCCGGTCGAACCCGCACTGGAACACGGCGTCGCCGACGAATGTGAGGCGGTCGCCGCCGGACTCCAGGCGGACGATGCTGTGACCGGGCGTGTGACCGCCGGTGCGCACGATCGTCACTCCCGGCGCCACCTCGTGCTCCTTCTCGAACGGCTTCAACTGGCTGCGGTACACGTCCAGGAACTTCGAGGCGGACGCACGGAGCACCGCCGGCACCGCTTCCGGCATGGCGGTCCGGGAGAAGTCAGGCGCCTCCCAGAACTCCGCCTCGGCGGACGCCAGATGGACCCGCAGGTCCGTGCGCAGCCGGCCCCTGAACCCTTCGACGAGCAGCCCGCCGATGTGGTCCATGTGGAGGTGGGTGAGCACCACGTCGGTCACGGACCCGGGGTCGATGCCGGCCGCGTCCAGTCGCCTGGCCAGCTGGCCGACCCGCGGGTGGCTCGGGAACTCCGCGCCGAGGCCGGAATCGACGAGGACGGTCCGGCCACCGCTGCGCACGACGGCCACGTTGATCGGGTAGACGAGCATCTCCGGCAGGAAGTTTTCACCGAGCCAGGCGGACAGGTCCGCCTGGGCGGCGTTGGTGGCCAGCGTCTCGGCCTCGATCTGCATCGTCCCGTCGCTGATCACCGTCACGTCGATGTCGCCGACGTTCAGCGCATAGCGGGAGGGCACCAGTTCGTCGTGAACCAGTGCGCCGGGGTGTGCGAGCTTCATGGCGTTCTCCTCGTGAAGAGCGTCGACCGAAGACATCGACGGCGTCATGGGGTACGCCGTCCGGTCATTCCCTATGACAGGACGGCACCGCAGTCTGTGACAGCCGCTCTGCCCCCTCGCCTCCGCCCCGCCTGGCCTAGGGGGTCAAGGGGGTGACCCAAGCGATAGCGAGCGGCCTCCGTGCAGACCAGGGGACCAGAAGCCCCGAACGAACCTCACTACTGACGAAGAACCGTTCCGCACCCCGCACTGCCGACTGCATCAGGGACGGATTGGTGAAGCCGTTGACCTGTAGCGCGCCCGAACCGTGTTTGCCGCGCACGACGTTGTCGTCGGCCCACTGAAGCAGGCCCTGGCGGACCCCGGGAACGTCACAGGCCCGCAGATGAGACGTCGCCATACCCAGTTCAACGACGGAAGGCGTCCCCGGTTCCGCCGAACGGGTCGGGCATTGATGTTTCATAGGTGGTCGCTCGTGAAACACGCGGCCGTCCGACAGTCCACCTGCGGCGATCACGTTTCATGAGTTGTTGCAAACGGCTGGACTTCTGAAACACCCTCATGAAGCGGTCCGAGGTCGTGAGCGACGACTTCAAGCGCGTGGAATCGCACGACTGCCCGATGTCCACCTGTGCCGCCCCGGCAGGCTCGCCCTGCCGCACTGGCAAGAACAAGGTGGCGATCCAGTACCACACCGCCCGCTTCCGCCTGGTGCCTCAACTCGCGAAGGCCCTCAACGTGCCGACCCCCGCCGTGCGCAAGCCCGGCTCCGCCTGGGCCCAGGCCGGCGTAGCCGAGCTATACGACCGCAGCCCAGAGCATTACGCAGAGCTACACACCACCTGGCCGTAGCTATACGAGAACAGGGCCTACTCCCTGTCGGAGGAGGGCAGCCGCCGGGCGGAGCACGGGCGCGGCAAGACCGTCTGGCTCGAAGTGGACGTCTCCGGGTCGGTGGACCGTCGAATGACCTAACCCGTCCGCAAGACACATGTCAGCTGGACAACGGTTCGAGTGGAGTCCGTACACACCCCGCGCCGCATACGGCGGAAACACTGACCGTCAACTGACTGATGTACCGGGGTGTGATGTGACGCCAACGTAAGCACTGACGATCCGTGCGGCTCCGGGCGTGCCCGGTCCACTGATCATCACTCCGTAACCTGCTTGACTGGTGACGCAATTCATGTCAGTTTCTTCTCGCACACACCGCGTTAGAAACGCCGGTGCATGTGTCACCGCTTCGGACAGGTATCTACTTCTGATAGGAAAGCCATGAGACGACGACTGCTGACCGCCGTCGCGGCCGGGGTGCCGCTGGCCGCTGCGGTGTACCTGCCGACCGCCTCGGCGGACACCGGGAGCTCCGCCTCCCAACCGCGCACATGCTCGACCGTCACCGTGCAGGCCCCCGCGGGCACCGAGGTGGAGAGCGTGGTGTCGGTCGACCGTCCGGCGGGAACCGTCGACGTGCCGGAGATCACGCCCCTCCCCGCCGCGCACATCACCGATGTGCCGGCCTACTGCGACGTGACGGTCACGCTGACCCACCCGGGCGAGGGAGATCACGCCAAGGTGAAAGTCTGGCTGCCCCAGAACGGCTGGAACGGCCGCCTGCAGACGATCGGCGGCAGCGCCTTCGCCGCCGGCGACTACGGCACCGGCCTGGCGGACGCCGTCAAGAACGGCTACGCCGCAGCCACCACCGACGCCGGCGTCAAGTCCTACCTCGACACCAGCTGGGCCCTGGACGCCAAGGGCCGGGTCAACACTCCGCTGCTGAAGAACTTCGCCTCCCGGTCCGAGCACGAGGCGGCGGTCGTCGCCAAGCAGGTCATCGGCGACTACTACGGCAGGACGGCCTCCTACGCGTACTTCAACGGCTGCTCCACCGGCGGCCGCCAGGGCTACGCGGAGGCCCAGCGTTACCCCGACGACTACGACGGCATCCTCGCCAACGCGCCCGCCATCAGCTGGGACGAGTTCGAGGTCGCCACCCTGTGGCCGCAGGTGGTGATGAACAACGAGAAGACCTACCCGACAGGGTGTGAGTTCGACGCCTTCAACGCCGCCGCGGTCAAGGCCTGCGACTCGCTCGACGGCGTCAAGGACGGCCTGGTCGAGAACCCGGCCCGCTGCGACTTCGACCCCCGTCAGCTGATCGGCACCACCCTTGAGTGCGAGGGCAAGCAGGTGACCATCACCGCGGCCGACGCGGCCGTGGTCCGCAAGATCTGGGACGGCCCGCGCACCACGTCGGGCAAGAAGCTGTGGTCCGGCGTCCCGATCGGCGCCGACCTGAAGTTCCCATTCCTGGCGGGCACCCTGCCGGACGCGAACGGCGACCTCAAGGGCGCCGCGTTCCCCGTCCCCGCCTTCTGGGTCGCCTCCTGGCTGAAGAAGCAGCCCTCGTTCGACGTCTCGACGATCACCTACAGCCAGTTCACCGAGCTGTTCCGGCAGTCCCAGGCCGAGTACGACGAGGTCATCGGCACCGACGACCCCGACCTGTCCGCCTTCCGCAAGTCCGGCGGCAAGCTGCTGACCTGGCACGGTCAGCAGGACCAGCTCATCCCCACCCAGGGCACGGTGTCCTACCGCGAGCAGGTCGAGCGGAAGATGGGCGGCACCAAGCGGGTCGACGACTTCTACCGTCTCTTCCTCGCGCCGGGCACGGCCCACTGCGGTCTCAACGGGCAGACCGACGACCTCGGCGCCCTGCGCGCCTGGGTCGAGCACGGCAAGGCGCCCAGGACGCTGACCGCCAAGCTGACGAACTCCTCCGGCGAGCAGGTCACCCGCGACCTGTGCGCCTACCCGCAGGTTTCCCGCTACACGGGCCACGGTGACCCGGCCGCCGCCGGCAGCTTCCGCTGCGTGCCCCCGTCCCGGCACTGACCTGCCGACACATCCCCAGCGACTGAGAAAGGCCGACCGTCATGAGCACCAACACCACGACACCCGGTACGCCGACCGCGACCGGTGAGCGTTCCTCCCTGCTGAAGCTGTACCTGTCCCGGGGTGTCCTGGCCGTGGTGTGGGCCGTGGCGTTCGCCGGAGCCCACAAGGACGTCGACGCCGTGGCGATCACCCTGCTGGTCGTCTACCCGCTGATCGATGCGGTGTCCTCGTTCCTCGACCTGCGGACCGCGCCGGACGGATCGGAGCGCCGGGTGACGCTGTTCAACGGCGTTCTGAGTACCGTCGCCGCGATCGCCGTGGGCATCGCGGGCGCCGGCGGCGAGCAGCCAGTGCTGCACGTGTTCGGAGCCTGGGCCGTGATCTCCGGCGCGGCCCAGGTGGCGGTCGGCATCCGGCGGCGCGGTCCCGAGCTGGGCAAGCAGTGGCCGATGCTGATCGCGGGCGGCCTGTCAGTCCTCGTCGGCGTCTTCTACAACATCCAGGCCGCGGGCGACGATCCGTCGCTCGACGTGCTGTCCGTCTACGCCACCGGCGGCGGCGTGTTCTTCATCGTCCAGGCCCTCCTGCTGGGCTGGAAGTCCCGCCAGCTTCGGACCCGGACCGTCTGAGCACCCCGCGCGTCATGTCCTCGGCCCGCCCCCACAAGGGGCGGGCCTCCGCCCGTTCCCGCCACCGTTGACCAGCCAATCAACGCCCGGCGGCGGGAGCCTCCACTGGATACAACGGGCCGCGGCACCGGCGGGGCTCACGGCCCGACGGGAAAACGTGATCGCGGCGGCCGATGTGTGCCCTGGCGTGTTCCACCGCCGTGCCCGGTGCGGAACATGGACTGCCAGGTTTTCCGGCTCTTCGGTCGCTTCCGTGGGCGGGGTTATGCGGTTTGACGGCTTGGTAGGTGGGGGCGGTGTCCGCCGAGGGTGAGCATGGCGAGG
>NZ_JBITER010000088.1:0-10857 GCF_044455345.1 Streptomyces sp. NPDC051286
GGCTCTCTTCCGGCGGGACAACCCCGCACCATCATACGCCACCTTTGTGGGGGGCGCGGGGGCGCGGGGCGGGGGGCCCCGCCCCCCCCGGCGCGATCACCGACGGAGCAACGGTGTATCCGGTCGCGCCCGGTGCGCCCCCCGACGTCACGGCGTACGCGGTCGCAGCCGGAGTGGTCAGGGCGAGAGCGGCGGCGCCGAGCAGGGCGACGGGTGCGACACCTATGGTGCGCATGGTGAATCCTCCAGTTCCCCGAGGAGCAACTGCGGAATGAATATCCACAAAGTGTCATAAATGCACCTCGATGGAGGAAACGTTAGAAGTGCTGTATACCGCTCGCGATCGGGGACCGGCGAATGGGGCACCGGTGTCCCCCGGGCGGCGGACCAACGGGACGTCAGGCCGTCAGGGTGCAGGTCAGCCCGACACGTTGGGAAAGAGGTCGAGGAACGGCGCGGCCGTGGCCGAGATGCCGCGGCCGAAGGGGGAGTCGAAGTCCCAGATCAGGAAGAGCAGGAAGGCGATGAGCACACTGAACAGCCCGGCCAGCAGGAGTTCCCGGAAGGTTCGGCGGATCTGCAGGGTGAAGATCAGCCCGACGGTCACCAGCGCCCCGGTGATCAGTCCGAACCAGACCACGCCCGGCATCGTGGCGCCGGCGCTCTGGGCGCGGGCACTGCGCGCGTCATCGGCCGCGGCGACCTGGTCGACCAGTGGCTGATACGCCTGCCCTTCGTGGTCGTTCCTCGGCCGGTAGTCGGTGACGTCAGCACGTACCCGGCCGAGGAGTTCGGCGCCCTCGTCGGTGAGGCTTCCGTGCTCCGTCATCGCCCTCCACTCGTCGTGGACGACATGACCGACGTACGCGTCGACGTCGGCGCGGATCCGGGCACGCACCTCGGCGGGGTAGACCGACGAGCGGGCGTTCACCTCGTGCAAGGCCTGGGCCTCCTGGCGGACGTACTCCTGGGCGGCGCTGCGCCCCTCCCAGACGCCCGCGATGGCGAGGCCGAGCACGATGGCGTACACCACGCCGATCATCATCGTCATGTATTCGATGACGTCAGGGGTTTCGAACGGGTCGTCGTCCTCCCCGACGCGGCGATTCTTGAGGACGGCGATGGTGAGCACGACGGCGCAGGCCGCGGCCATGGCGAGGGCGAGAACGAGCCATTCCGACATGGGCTTCTCCGTAGGTCATCGGGAGCGGGGACGTAGCACGGCGACGGCGAACACCGCGGGAGCCGTGATCAGCAGGGTGAGGGTGACCAGGGAGGGGCCTCGCTGGGGGACCTTGCGCGGCGGCTTGCGGTAGGTGGGGATCGCCACCGGCTTGGGCGGGGGTGGCGTGGGGCGTACGGAGGGCGTGGGCTCCGGGGGAGGCGGTGTGGGCGTTGGTGGTGGCGGGGGCGCCGGTGCCGGGGGTGGTGGCGGGGGCGCCGGTGCCGGGGGTGCCGGGGGTGGCGGCGGAGGGGGAGGTGGCGGCGGCGGGGGTGGGGGCGGCGCAGGCGGGGGAGGGGGAGGCGGCGGTGGGGGTGTCGGCCGCGGGGTCGGTCGGGGCGCCGGGCCCGCCTGGCAATGACCGTCGCCCGATGTGGCGACCGCCGAGTTCCCGCCGCCGTCCCCGATCGAGGCGTACGAGCAGTTGTCGGCCACCGCGGGCACCGGGGCGGTCAGGAGCCAGCTGAGTGCGACGGCTGCGCTGAGCCGCCCGAAGAGGGATCCGTACACGACGGGGAGCATGTTCCGGCCGGTCGGACGGCACGCGGACCACGGTCCTGATTCCCCTGATGGAGGGGACCTGGGGCGCTGAGGGTTTGCGGATGGGGAAATTTCTGCGAACGCGTTGAACAAAGAAGCACCCACCGACCGTACCTAGGGCCATGACCGACGCGGTCGCGCGTCACAACAGGCGGTAGAATCACGGGAGTTGACATGAACACCTGGCGGAACGCCTCGCTCGCGCTCACCGCGGCGGCCCTGCTGGCGCTGACGACGGCGTGCGGTCAGGAGCAGGGCGCGGATTCGCCCCACGGCCAGAACGTCGGCAATGCCAGCCCGGCCGGTCAGGCGGGCGGCGGCTACGGCACGGGCAGCGGATACGGCTCCGGCAGTGACTACGGATCCGATTCCGGGGCCCAGGCGGGCAAGTCCAAGCAGGCGGGGCAGCTCGCGGTGTGGGACAGCAAGAAACTCGGCAAGGTCGTGACGGACAGCGAGGGATTCACTCTCTACCGTTTCGACAAGGACACCGCGAGCCCGCCGAAGTCGAATTGCGAGGACGACTGCGCGAAGACCTGGCCGGTCGTTCCCGCGGGCAATGTGACGGCCGCCGCCGGTACCGATGGAGCCCTGATCGGCAAAGTCATCCGTGCGGACGGCACCCGGCAACTCACCATTGCGGGGTGGCCGATGTACCGGTACGCCAAGGACACCAAGCCCGGAGACGCCAATGGTCAGGGAGTGGAAGGCGCGTGGTTCGCCGCTGCGCCGGACGGCAGGAAGGCTGCGTCGAACGCCGACGGTCCGAACGGTGGTGAGCAGGCTGATCTCGCGGGGCTTTCGGTCCGCACGGACCCGAAACTCGGAGACATCGTCGTCGACAAGCGCGGCATGACGGTCTACCGGTTCAAGAAGGACACGGCATGGCCGATGAAGTCGGCCTGCACCGGAGCGTGCCTGTCGAAGTGGCCGGTTGTCGCCCCGTTGGCCAGAAATGATGTGAAGGGTGTGACCACCAAGGGTTTTGTCACTTTCAATCGCCCCGACGGTCTCAAGCAGCAGGCCATCGACTGCTGGCCCCTCTATACCTTCTCCGGTGACGCGAAGCCGGGTGACACCAACGGCCAGGGTGTCGGGGGCACATGGTACGCGGTGTCCCCCGGCGCAAAGCTCGTCGGCGCCCCGAAGTAGCCCCACAACAGCCGTTCCGGACCGGCCCGTCGTCGAATGTCACCGATAGCGACGGGCCGGTTGCACATGCCACTGGTGTGTGACCAATAACGGACCGCTAATTTCCGTTTCCGCTCGCTCTCCTGGCGGTCGGTCAGTAGCCTCTGGTCAACACTGACCATGAACATGGCCGGACCGCCGTGGCGACTTGTTGGAGACATCGATGGAGCGTCCCGCCTGGGCACCGCAAGGCATTGACATTTCAGTGCCGAGCGTTTCACGCATGTATGACTTCTATCTGGGCGGATCGCACAATTTCGAGGTGGACCGGGAAGCGGCCCGCAAGGCCATGGAGTTCATGCCGGGACTCCCCAAGATCATGCAGGCCAATCGTGCCTTTATGCGCAGGGCAGTGCGCCATGCGGTGAGTGAAGGCGTCACTCAGTTCCTGGACATCGGTTCCGGCATACCGACCTTCGGCAATGTCCACGAAGTCGCGCAGGCCGCGGACCCGGAGGCGCGGGTGGCGTATGTCGACCACGACCCCGTTGCGGTTGCGCACAGCCAGGCCGTACTCGCAGGAAACGACCGCGCGGTCATCGCCACCGCCGATCTGCGTCGCCCGCAGGAGATTCTGAAGAGTCCCGAGGTCAGCGAACTCCTCGACCTGGAACGCCCGGTGGCGCTGCTGCTCGTAGCCGTCCTCCACTTCATCGAGGACGCCGACGACCCGCAGGCAGCCGTAGCCGCCCTGAGCGAGTCACTCGCGCCCGGCAGCCTGCTCGTCATCACCCACGCCTCGTACGAGGGCATCCCGCTCACCAAGGAGGAGGCCGGCGGTGCGGTCGGTGTCTACCGGAGCATCCGCAACCCGCTGATCATGCGGTCGCGCGACGAGGTCAGCCGGTTCTTCGACGGGTACGAGATGGTCGAGCCCGGGCTCGTGGCCATGCCCAACTGGCGTCCCGACACCCCCGTGGTGCAGGAGCAGGAAGACCCGTATGCCTTCTCGGGCTTCGGCGGAGTGGGACGCAAGGCGTGAGCATTCCCGCCCAAGCGTCCGAAGCACCGGACGCGGAGCCCGACGGCGCCGAGGACCGGCTCCGGAGATTCGCCACCATCTGGAGCCGGGCCATCTTCCCCTCGACGGCCACCTCCATGACCCGTCCGGAGTTCGAACAGCATCTGCTGCCGCTGGCCCGCAGGTTGAGCGACATCCTGCACGCGCGCCCCTTCGAGCCGGCGCCCGCCAACAAGGTGGGAGCCGCGCTCGTCGCCGCGCACTGCACGGACCCGGACGCGCTCAGCTCCACGCTCGGCGTCGTCGACTCGTACCTGGTGCTCTACTGCGGCAACAACGGCCCGGTGACCCTGTCGACCGAGGACAGCAGGGCCCGCTGCGCCCGCATGCAGCACGCCCTGGCGGGCGGCTTCACCCAGGCGCTGCGCGAGCGGACCCTGGCCGAACAGGAAGCCATCGCCCGCTCGGCGCTCACCGCCCGCTCCAACGCCGAGCAGGCCCTGCATGCAACCGAGGCGCGGTTCCGTGCTGTCTTCAAGGACGCCGCCATCGGCATCGGGATCGCCGACCTGGAAGGCAACGTGCTGGAGGTCAACGACACGCTGACCCGGATGTTCGGCGGCCTCGACCACCATGTCCGCAGCCACAAGGTCAACGAGTGGGTCCACCCCGAGGACTCGCCGCACGTGTGGAAGTACTACGAGGAGCTGGTACGCGGCGAACGCGAGCACTATCGGGTCGAGAAGCCGTACTACCGCAATGACGGCACCGTCCTGTGGACCAACCTCACGGTGTCGCTCCTCCGCGACCCCGAGGGCCGGCCGCAGTACCAGCTGGCGCTCATGGAGGACACCACGGAGCGCAGGCTGCTGAATCTGCGGCTGCGGTACGAGGCGACCCACGACGCGCTCACCGGCCTGCCCAACCGCACGCTGTTCTTCGAACGGCTGGAGAAGGCGCTCTCCGCCGACGACGGCAGCCGCTTCGGGCTCTGCTACCTCGACCTCGACGGCTTCAAGGCGATCAACGACAGCCTGGGCCACGCGGCAGGCGACCGGCTGCTCGTCGAGGTCGCCGACCGGCTGCAGAGCTGCGCGACCGCGCCGGGCGAGATGGTGGCACGGCTCGGCGGCGACGAGTTCGTGGCGCTGACCACCGGCCCGCACACCGAGTCGGAGGTCGATGAACTGGCCTCCCGGATCCTCAGTGTGCTCGCCACGCCGATCCGGCTCGACGGCCGCGAACTGACCGTACGAGGCTCCATCGGCGTCGTCGAAGGACCGGCGGGCGAACGCAGCGCCGCCGAGGTGCTGCGCAGCGCCGACATCACGATGTACCGGGCCAAATCGGCGGGCGGTAACCGCTTCGAAATCGCCGACGCCGAGGCGGACGCCCGCGCCATCACCCGGCACGGGCTGACCACCGCGCTGCCCGCCGCCCTGGAGCGCGGCGAGTTCTTCATCGAGTACCAGCCGCTCGTGCACCTCGGTGACGGCACGGTCCACGGCGCGGAGGCTCTGGTGCGCTGGTGCCATCCGCAGCACGGGGTGCTCGGGCCGGACCGATTCATTCCGCTCGCGGAGCACACCGGGCTGATCGTGCCGCTCGGGCGGTGGGTGCTGGAGGAGTCCGTACGGCAGGCCAACTTCTGGCAGGATCGGCACAGCGACGGGGGGCCGCTGCGGATCAACGTCAACCTCTCGCCGACCCAGCTGCACCATCCGCGGCTGGTCGCCGAGATCGTGGACGTGCTGGAACGCTCGGGTCTCGAGCCGGGAGCGCTGTGCCTGGAGGTCACCGAGTCCGCGGTCATCGGAGCCGACGACGACCTGCTCAAGCCGCTGCGGCAACTGGCCGAGATGGGTGTCGACATAGCGCTCGACGACTTCGGTACGGGCTACTCGAACCTGGCCAATCTGCGTCGGCTGCCGGTGAGCGTGCTGAAGCTGGACCGTTCTTTCACCCAGGGCATGCAGCAGCATCCGGCCGACCCGGTCGACCTGAAGATCGTCGAGGGGATCGTCTCGCTGGCGCACAGCCTGGACCTGGCGGTCACGGTGGAGGGCGTCGAGACGAGAGCGCAGGCGGACCAGCTCCGAAAGCTCGGCTGCGACACGGCCCAGGGGTGGTACTACGCGCGGCCCGGGGCGCCTGACCGGATCCATTCCCTGCTGCTGGCCGACGCGGTCTGAGAGCCTGTCGGGCGGCCTCTGATCGGGCGGACGCGGCGTGGCACGCATGCTTCCGGCGTTGCCGAGATGCCCCAGCTCTCAGCTTCGTTCGAGCAGGGGAGACCCCATCCGAGGCCATCCCGCGCCTGGGAATCGCACGCACCACGCCGCGTCCGCTCTCCGGTCGAAGGTCACCCGACAGGCTCTGGGCGGGGAGGCCCGGCACCGGTTCCGTCCTCAGCTTCCGGACGGGTTCGATTTCCCGAGCCCGTCCGGCCGGCTGGCCAGCAGTACCCGTTGAAGCTCCCGCGCCGCCCGCGGAGGCGCCACGTCACTGCGGTGCGCCAGCGCGATCGTGCGGCGCAGCCCCGGCGGGGCCAGCCGTGTCGTCCGCAGGCCGTGCCCCGTCCGGATCGCCACCATGCTGGGCACCACAGCCACGCCCAGTCCCGCCCGTACGAAACCGAGCACCGCGTCCATCTCGCCGCCCTCCACCGTGAACGACGGCTCGAAGCCCTCCGCCCGGCACGCGGCCACGGTCAGCTCCCGCAGGTCGTAGCCGTGCCGGAACATCACCAGCGGCTCGCCCTGCAGATCCGCGATCCGCACGCTTGCGCCCTTCCCCGGTCGTGGAGCCTCTGCCGACGACACCACCACCAGGTCCTCCTGGAGCAGCTCCACCGTGGTCAGCGCAGGCGACGCGGCCGGCAGCGGGAGCACCACCAGCGCGAGATCGAGCGCTCCCCGTGCCAACTCCCGTACGAGGTCGTGCGAGCCGCCTTCCTCCAGCAGCAGCTGGATTCCCGGGTGCTGGTCGTGGAACGTGCGCAGTACGTCGGGCAGCAGCCCCGTGCACAGGCTCGGCGTCGCCCCGAGTCTGACCCGGCCCCGGCGCAGCTGGGCCAGCTCCTGCACCTCGTGCCGGGCGGTATCGGCATCCGCCAGGATCCGGCGGGCCAGCGGCAGCAGGGCCTCGCCCGCGTCGGTCAGCGTGATGTTGCCGCGGGCCCGGCTGAACACCTCCGCCCCCAGCTCGTTCTCCAGCGCCCTGATCTGCTGGGAGAGCGAGGGCTGCGAGACATGCACCTCCTCCGCGGCACGGGTGAAATGCCGTGTCTCGGCGACGGCCACGAAGTACATGAGCTGCTGAAACTGCATACATCCAGCCTAGCTCGTACCATAGCCAGAGACTATGGATATGAGCCACACCATGTCTTGGACTGATGAGCCGCTGCGGCCGTAGCGTCGTTCCCATGGCATTGGCAACACGGACGGACCGACGACCGTCCATGACGCGTACGCTCTGGGACTCGTCCGTCGGCAAGAAGACGGTCATGGCCGTAAGCGGCCTGATCATGCTCGGCTACCTGGTCGTCCACATGATCGGCAATCTGAAGATCTTCTTCGGGCCGGGGGAGTTCAATCACTACGCCCATTGGCTGCGGGTCATGGGCGAGCCCTTCCTGCACTACGAGTGGGCCCTGTGGATCGTCCGGGTGGTGCTCGTCGTCGCCGTCGTGGCGCACGCCACCTCCGCGTACCAGCTGAGCCGCCGGGACATCAGGGCGCGCCCCAGCAAGTACGTCCACAAGAAGCCCCGCGCGAGCTACGCCACCCGCACCATGCGGTGGGGCGGGATCATCCTCGCCCTGTTCATCGTCTGGCACGTCCTCGACCTGACCACCGGCACCGTCCACTCCGGCGGCTTCCAGTCCGGGCACCCGTATCAGAACGTCATCGACACCTTCTCCACCTGGTACGGCAACGTCATCTACATCGTCGCCATGCTCGCTCTCGGACTCCACGTCCAGCACGGGTTCTGGAGCGCCGCGCAGACCCTCGGCGCGGGCAGGGCGAGCCGCGACCGTGCTCTCAAGACCATCGCCAACGTCCTTGCACTGGTGCTGACGGTGGGCTTCATCTCCGTACCCGTCGCCGTCATGACCGGAGTCGTGAGCTGACATGACCGATTACTCGCACTACGAGACCGGCGCACCCGTCGTCGACACCAAGGCCCCCGAGGGCCCCGTCGCCGAACGCTGGGACACCCGCCGCTTCGAGGCCAAGCTCGTCAACCCGGCCAACCGCCGCAAGCACACCGTCATCGTCGTCGGCACCGGTCTGGCCGGCGGATCGGCTGGGGCCACGCTGGCCGAACAGGGTTACCACGTCGTCCAGTTCTGCTTCCAGGACTCGCCCCGCCGCGCCCACTCCGTCGCCGCCCAGGGCGGCATCAACGCCGCGAAGAACTACCGCAACGACGGCGACTCGATCCACCGGCTCTTCTACGACACCGTCAAGGGCGGCGACTTCCGCGCCCGCGAGTCCAATGTCCACCGGCTCGCCCAGATCTCCGTCGAGATCATCGACCAGTGCGTCGCGCAGGGCGTCCCGTTCGCCCGCGAGTACGGCGGCCTCCTCGACAACCGCTCCTTCGGCGGTGTCCAGGTCTCCCGCACGTTCTACGCCCGAGGCCAGACCGGGCAGCAGCTGCTCCTCGGCGCCTACCAGGCACTGTCCCGGCAGATCGCCGCAGGCAACGTCGAGCTGCACGCCCGCACCGAGATGCTCGACCTGATCATCGTCGACGGCAAGGCCCGCGGCATCGTCGCGCGTGACCTCGTCACCGGGAAGATCGACACGTACTTCGCCGACGCGGTCGTCCTGGCCAGCGGCGGCTACGGCAATGTCTTCTACCTGTCGACGAACGCCATGAACTCCAACGCCACCGCCATCTGGCGCGCCCACCGGCGCGGAGCGTACTTCGCCAACCCGTGCTTCACCCAGATCCACCCCACCTGTATCCCGCGCACCGGCGACCACCAGTCCAAGCTGACGCTGATGAGCGAGTCGCTGCGCAACGACGGCCGGATCTGGGTCCCGAAGGCCAAGGGCGACACCCGCCCCGCCAACGAGATCCCCGAGGACGAGCGCGACTACTACCTGGAGCGCATCTACCCGGCCTTCGGCAACCTCGTGCCGCGCGACATCGCCTCGCGCGCCGCGAAGAACGTCTGCGACGAGGGCCGCGGCGTGGGCCCCGGCGGACAGGGCGTCTACCTCGACTTCGCGGAGGCCATTCAGCGCATGGGCAGGGCGAAGGTCGAGGAGAAGTACGGCAACCTCTTCGACATGTACGCGCGGATCACCGCGGAGAACCCGTACGAGACCCCGATGCGCATCTACCCCGCCGTGCACTACACGATGGGCGGACTCTGGGTCGACTACGACCTCCAGACCACGATCCCGGGCCTGTTCGCGATCGGCGAGGCCAACTTCTCCGACCACGGGGCCAACCGACTTGGCGCCTCGGCACTGATGCAGGGTCTCGCCGACGGCTACTTCGTCCTCCCGTCGACCATCAACGACTACCTGGCCCGCAACCCGCACCACGGCGAGGTCGACGCCTCGCACCCCGCCGTGGAAGAAGCCGTCGCGGAGACCGAGGACCGGCTGAACCTGCTGCTCGCCGTCGACGGCGACCGCACCCCCGACTCCTTCCACCGCGAAATCGGCGAACTCATGTGGGAGTACTGCGGGATGGCCCGCACCGAGGAGGGGCTGCGCAAAGCGCTCGACCGGATCCCACGGATCCGCGAGGAGTTCTGGCACCGCATCAAGGTCCCGGGCACCGGCGAGGAGTTCAACCAGTCACTGGAGAAGGCCAACCGAATCGTCGACTACCTGGAGCTCGCCGAGCTCATGTGTCTCGACGCCCTGCACCGCGCCGAGTCCTGCGGAGGCCACTTCCGCGAGGAGTCGCAGACCCCGGACGGCGAAGCCGCCCGCCGGGACGAGGAGTTCTCGTACGCCGCCGCCTGGGAGTTCACGGCCACCGGCGACGCCCCCGTCCTGCACAAGGAAGACCTCGTCTTCGAGTACGTCCACCCCACTCAGCGGAGCTACGCATGAAGCTCACCCTGCGCGTCTGGCGCCAGAAGAACGCCGACGCCCCCGGCGCCATGTCCACCTACCAGGTGGACGGCATCTCGCAGGACATGTCGTTCCTGGAGATGCTCGACACCCTCAACGAGGAGCTCATCCTCGCCGGCGACGACCCCGTCGCCTTCGACCACGACTGCCGCGAAGGCATCTGCGGCGCGTGCAGCCTCGTCATCAACGGCGACGCGCACGGCCCGGAACGCACCACCACCTGTCAGCTCCACATGCGGTCCTTCGAGGACGGCGACACGATCGACATCGAACCGTGGCGCGCCTCAGCGTTCCCGGTCGTCAAGGACCTGGTCGTGGACCGGTCCGCCTTCGACCGGATCATCCAGGCGGGCGGCTACATCTCCGCCCCGACCGGCACCGCACCCGACGCCCACGCCACCCCCGTGCCCAAGCCCGACGCCGACTTCGCGTTCGAGCACGCCGAGTGCATCGGCTGCGGCGCCTGCGTAGCGGCCTGCCCCAACGGCTCGGCGATGCTCTTCACCTCAGCGAAGATCAACCACCTCAACGTCCTGCCGCAGGGCGCCCCCGAGCGCGAGACGCGGGTGCTCGACATGGTCGAGCAGATGGACAGCGAGGGATTCGGCGGCTGCACGCTCACCGGGGAATGCGCCACGGCCTGCCCGAAGGGCATTCCGCTGCCGTCGATCTCGGCAATGAACAAGGAGTGGCTGCGGGCGACCCGGAAGGTCCGACGCTAGGAGGGTGCTGAGTCCTTGATTCGGGTGGCGTAGATGCCCCTATGTTTCGTCAAGTGGCTGAAGGTCTCTGTGCGGCCGTCGGAGGCTGGATGTGCCGGTAGAGCTCGCGGGCCACGT
>NZ_JBITER010000089.1:0-10780 GCF_044455345.1 Streptomyces sp. NPDC051286
GAGATCTACCGGCTCATCGTCCCCACGAGCACCCCAGCCAACCACCCAAGCCCCGCGGGAGTCGTTGCTTGACATCCATAGGGGCATCAACGCCCAGGGAGCGGCTGGCGCAGTCGGAGCAGGCCATCGACGAGCTGACAGGCTTCCGCACTCAGGTCCTGGCCTGCCTTGCCGCACAACACGAGGAGATCGTCCGGCTCCGGGAAACAGCCGCGGGAACGAGCCGAGTCAGCCGCCTTCCTGCGCCCCGAACCACCGCGATCGGCTCGTGCAGTTGAACATGTTGCTGTTCTACCCGAACCCGGAGTCACCACGGCCCGGCGGATATCGTCGCCAGATGCCTGAAGCTGCTGAGAAGTTCAACACCGCGATGACCACCTGGCGGGAATGGCAGGACGCCCCCTGGGGCCGACTGCGCTACTCGATCGCTGAAGCCAACCTGCTCCGACACCTCGACGGTCTGGGCAGTGAACCGCTGCGCGTGCTCGACCTTGCCGGCGGAGACGGCGGCGACGCCATCCGCCTCGCGGCCCGAGGGCACCATGTCACTATCGCTGACTACGCACCCGCCATGCTCGCCGCGGCCACCGAGCGGGCGATGGCCGACGGCCTGACAGAGCTGATCACGTGCGTCGAGGCCGACGCGACCGATCTGCCTCGCCACCTCATCGACGGCGCCTTTGACGTGGTGCTCTGTCACAACCTCCTGCAATACATGGGCGACGTCCCGGGCATGCTCACCGCGGCGCTTGCCCCGCTGAAGCCCGGGGGTCTGATCTCCGTCATGGCGATCAACCGGCATTCGGCGCCCTTGAACATCGCCGTCCGGGACATGGACCCTGCGGCCGCGCTAGCCGCCCTTGACACCGGTCAGGCGCGGACCGAGATGTTCAACTCGGCGCTAACGCTCCACACGGCGGAAGAGACCATCCCCATCCTGCAGAACCTCGGCTGCCGGGACATCGGCCACTACGGCATCCGCAGCTTCTGCGACTACATCACCGACGAGGAACGAAAGCGTGATCCGGCGTTCTACGCCGACCTGGAACGCCTTGAACTCGCCACTACAGCCCGCCCGCCCTACATGCACACCTCTCGCCTCTTCCAGCTCACTGCCTGGAAGCAGACCAACTGATATCGGACGAGCCGTCTTGGTTCCGGCGCGTCACACGTCGCCCAGGCGGCTCTCCAGGACACTTTAAAGATGTGATGCGCGTCACTCAGACCTCGTCGATTCGCGACACGGCCTCAGTGGCTGAGTCGCAAACGCAGCACCGAGTCCACCCAGGCGAATAGCGACACCCCCCATCCCTGCACACGGTCTCTACGGACACAAGGCACTCTTCACTGACCCACCTCGGGAGCAGGGTGCGTCCCTGCTGATGCTGATGGCCAAGTCGAGGCACAAGAATGCGGAGAACGTCCGACGGTACTTCAAGCCGTCGGCGGAGGCCATCGCCGAGGTGACCAGTCTGCTCGCGCTGGGGGACGCGCGGCGCTGAGCGGGCGTGAGGCGTGAGGTTCGGGCGCTGCCCTCGGGTGTGCCGGCCGGGGTTCTTCTGCGACGTAGCCCGGCCGGCACCAACCGCCGCTCGTCGAGGCCGCCCTCGGCAAACAGATGCTCGCCCTGCTCGTCCAGCTCAACGCCGCCTGCACCGCTGCCAACCAGCTCGCCGAGGCGGTGGAAGACGCATTCCCTTAACACCCGGATGCCGAGATCCTGTTGAGTTTCCCCGGGCTCGGCATCCAGCTCGGCGCCCGGATCCTGGCTGAGATCGGGGACGACCGCACACGCTTCACCGACGCCCGCGGCCTGAAGGCATACGCAGGCTCCTCGCCCATCACCAGAGCCTCCGGCAAGAAGTCATCCATCACGCGGCGGTGGGTGAAGAACGACCGGCTCAACCACGCCGGCTACCTCTGGGCCTTCTCCGCCCCGAACGGTTCGCCCGGCGCCAAGGCCCACTACCGCAGACGATGCGACGGGCACGGAGACTGGCACGCAGCCGCCCTGCGAAACCTCTTCAACCGCATGATCGGCCAGCTCTACCACTGCCTACAGCACCGCAAGCTGTTCGACGAACACACCGCGTTCCCGCCCGAACTCGCCGCCGCGGCTTGACGCGTTGGTGTGGTGAGGTGTCTGGCGCATCCTCACCAAGCTCCGCCTGAACGCCCGACACGCCACCACGCTGCTGCGGGCGCTGCTCGTGCTGACCAACACCGAAGTCGCCCGCTGATAGCCGATCTCGGGAGCAGGCAACCGCCCGCGACCCGCCCGAGTACGAGATCAGTAAGTCACACCAGCCTCAATGACCTGCGAGTTCGAAGTGAGAGGAGGCTCAGTGAGCAACTTCAGTGACCTCGCTCACTGGTTGTCGTACTCGTCATGGCGGCGCCACCAGAAGCCGTTCTCGTTGCGGCCGAGGGGGGCGCGGTCGAGCCACTGGTACATGCCCCACAGGCCGTCCAGGCCGCGGGAGTACGACGAGTAGGTGTGGTAGACGGCGTCGTCCTGCAGGGCGAACGCGCTCATCCCGGGGCCTTCTCGCCGGTACGTCTGCCAGTCCGTGTCTACGATCGACTGGGTGAAGGCGTCGCGGGAACCCTTCTCGTCGGCCGTCGCCGGCCGCAGGTCCTGCTCACCGAAGTTGTACGCGACGGCTCCCGCTTCCCACTCCTGCTCGGTGTGTGCCACCCCGAAGTCGAAGTTGAAGTCGCTGCCGTAGGACGACGCCCACGGGAAGCTCCAGCCCATCCGCTGCCGGTACGCGTGGAGCTTGGCGAGCGGGGCCCGTGACACCGCCCAGAACGCGACGTCGTGGTGGGCGAGATGGACCACGGAGCCGTCGAAGCCGTCGGCGATCGCCGAGCAGGACGGGCATCCGGCGGTGTAGTCGGGCCCGAACATGAAATGGTAGACGAGCAGCTGCGAGCGTCCCTGGAACAGGTCGGCGAGTGACACCGTGCCCTCGTCGGTCTCGAAGCGGTAGTCCTTGTCCACCCGGACCCAGGGCAGCTCCTGCCGTTGCCGGGCCAGCTCGTCACCGCGCCGGGTCAACTCCTTCTCCGCCTTGAGCAGTTCCAGCCGCGCGGCCAGCCATTCCTCGCGTGTCCCCGTCTTATGAGTCGTCATCGTCTGTCTCCTTATCTTGTTTCTTGTTTCTTTTCGATGTACTTGTCTTGCTTTCCTGCCGTCACATCGGTGGTGCGAGCCCCGGGACCAGGAAGGGTGCGACGACGATCACCAGTCCGAGCCCGATGATCGCCAAGGCCGCCGGAACGTCGATCGCGCTCTTCGCGGGCAGCAGCTTCTGGGCGCTCATGAGGACGGCAACCACCGACATCCACAGCGGGCTCATCACGTCCAGTGCCACCAGCATCGCCATCAGCCCGATGCCGGAGCCGACGCAGTACAACCCGCGGCCGTCGACCCGTGTGGCCGGTCCAGCGCGTACGCCACCACGCCTGCGAGTACCCAGACGGCCAGGTAGGACCCGGTGAACGGCAGCGCACCATGCAACCCGCCGTTCCGGCGGACATGCCTGACGAGGGCCGGGGCCGCGCCCGGCAGCATCATCGCCGCCATCATCGTCGTCCATGTCGCGGCGAAGAGCCCAGACGACCCGGGCCTGGTCGCGAGCCCCATGTCCATGCCGCGCATCAGCCAGAGCGAGACCGCCCAGCAGGCCGCGGCGAGCCCGAGTGCCACCCCCGCCGCGATCGTCGGCTCGGCCGGCCGCTGGGATTCGGCGTGCACCATCGGATCTCCTTCCGCGCCGGTCCCGGTCACGTGGATCCGCGCGCTTGGTCGTCGAGGTGGTCCTTCAGCGCGCCGAGCGGGCCGTCCCAGTCGCGCGCCAGCGCGGCCAGGAACTGTTGCGCCACCTGCATCGGCGCGGAGCACAGCCGGTACCGCACCCGGCGCCGCTCGCCCGGTTCGGCCGTCACCAGGCCGGCCTCGGCCAGCAGGGCCAGGTGTTTGGTGATCGCCTGCCGGGTGATCGGCAGCCGCGCGGCCAGGTCCGTGGCCGTGGCTGGCCCTCCCGAAGCCAGCGCGGCCAGGATGGCGCGCCGACTAGGGTCGGCCAGGGCGGCGAAGACCTGTTCGGCGATCGCCTCGGTGTCAGGCCGTGGCATCGAGGTGGTCGACCAGTTCGCCCAGTTCGTGCGTCCAGCCCTTGGTGTGGTCGTCGTACTCCTTGCCGCGGACCTCGTCCGGGAGCTGGGCGAAGCCGGTCTCGACCACCGTCAGCCGGGTGCCGGAGGCGACCGGTTCGAGCGTGAACTCCACATAGGTGCGGCGCGGATCGTCCTCGGGCAGCCCCGGGACCTTCCAGGTGTAGCCGAACACCGTCGGCTCCTCCACCCGTTCCACCCGCATGTCGGCGGTGTGGCCGCCGTCCCATTTCATCCAGGCCGAGCCGCCCGGGCGCAGATCGATCCCCGCCTGCTGGCCGAACCAGGCGCTCAGTCCCTCGGCCGTGGTGAGTGCCGCCCACACCTTGGCCGGCGTGTGCGCGATCTCCATGGTCCGCTCGATGCGATCAGGGAATGCCATGACTACCTCCATAGATATAGCAACCACTTGGTTGCCACATTATGGCAACCAAGTGGTTGCGTCAACCTGGGCAGGGGATCGCTGGTGTCGTTTGTGCCTCCGTCGTACAAGGGGCACCGGTACCCGGTCGAGGTGATCTCCCACTGCGTGTGGCTGTACTTCCGGTTCCCGCTGTCATTGCGTGAGGTTGAGGAGCTGATGCTGCAGCGCGGCGTCGTCGTCTCGTACGAGACGGTCCGCCGCTGGTGTGCCAAGTTCGGGCAGAGCTACGCCAGTGCGCTGCGCCGCAGGCAGCCCCGTCCCTGTGACACATGGCATCTGGACGAGGTCTTCGTCAGGATCAACGGAGAGCAGAAGTACCTGTGGCGGGCCGTCGACCAGGACGGAACGGTACTGGACATCCTCGTGCAGAACTGCCGGAACACCGCCGCGGCCAGGCGGTTCTTCCGCCGCCTGAAGAAGACCCGTACGGTGCCCCGGGTGGTCGTCACCGACAAGCTGTGCTCCTACGACGCCGCCCACCGCGAGGTCATGCCCTCGGTGGAGCACCGATCCCACAACGGTCTGAACAACCGGGCGGAGAACAGCCACCAGCCCACCCGGCAACGCGAACGCGCGGATGAAGGGCTTCCGCTCCGTCGGCGGGACGCAGCGGTTCCTGTCGGCGTTCAGCGGCATCTCACCTCATTCCGGCCCCGCCGCCACCTGATGACCGCATACGACCACGGGGCCGAGATGACCATCCGCTTCGCCATCTGGGACCACATCACCCGCGCCACCGGCCTGCCCACCGCGGTCCGAACACCGGCCCGGAACCCGGCCCCCGCCACGCCCCGACACACAGGCAGACACGTACTCACTCAACAACGTGACAGCGCCCCGCCCCGGAGGATATGCGGTGAGGGCCTGTCGGCGGACCGGCGTTCACCGGCGGCCGAACCACCACCGCGTGCAGTGTCCCGGAGAGCGGCACCCCGAGGAACGCAACCGCAGGCGGGTCATCGTCCCACGTTGGGTCGACGACACGGCCATCGGGCGTAACGCACCAGGCGTGTTCGAAGGCCGTCTGGCCGCCCAGACCGGGATCGGCGATCCCTTCGACGTAGTGCAAGCCGTCCACCTTCGCCGCGAGCCTGGCCGCGTTGGCGTAGCAGGCCTGCTCCCGGCCACGTAGGCGCCGTAGCTCCCGAGGGAACGGTGTCGGCCGGCACCACATCCCACCGTCCAGCACCAGCTCAGGAATCGAGCCGTACCGGGCGGCACCCCGCTGGCGCGGTCGTCGCCCAGGACCGCACGGCGCATCGGAACGGTGATTGGCGCTATCTCTCCGCCTGGCGGCTCGCTATCGCCAATGAGCGTTCCGTTGTTCCCGATGGGCCGAGCAGACGCTGAGGGAGCTGTTGAACGTGCTGGGGTGCCGCTCCAGCAACACCGTCCACCAGCCGGTGATCGGGGCTTTGGAGCTGGTCAAGCGGTATGCCAAGGCGGGCAACACCACGTACTACGGCCATCACCCCAGCCGCAAGACTGGGGGCCGTCATCGAGACGACTTGACCGACCGTTCGCCGATCTGGGCGGCTGGGGACAAAGTCCAGAGGAAGGTCTCTGGCCAGGCGGCCCGGCGGCGTCCGCAGGCCGGATGAAAAACATGACACAAGACGTCCGGTTTTAGAAGGACCATGGGTTCACCGGTCGGCACCGATGTGGGCGTGGGCCGGGCCCCGCGGATAGACAAGGACCTCAATGCGCGAAACACCAGAAGATCTCAAAGAGCTCCAGGCCCTCCTCGGCGCCTCCCTCTCCCGCTCCACCTCGCACCTCCGCTCGATCATCAACACCGAGCGCACACTGACCGCAGAGCAGCTCACCCGGGTCCTCACCGGCATGTGCACCCTCGCCCTGTCCACCGTGACGGGCAAGGGCGAGCCGCGGATCAGCGGTGTGGACGGGCACTTCCTACGCGGAAAGTGGCATTTCGGCACGGCGCGCGGCGCCGCCAAGGCCCGCCATCTTGCCGCCCGGCCCGCCGTCAGCGCCGCGCACATGCGCGGTGAGGACCTGGGCGTGTTCACGCACGGCACGGTGGAGATCCTCAACCCCCGGCCCGGCGAGCCGGCCGCAGACTGGCCGGACCTGCTCGCCTACCTCAAGGACTTCTACGGCGACGACTTCTTCGACTGGGACAACGATGTGGTCTACTACCGGCTGCATCCGCACTGGATGACCGTCTACGCCCCCGACATCGCGAAGCTCACTGCGGCGCCCCGGCCCTGATCCGCAGCACGGGCCGCATCGAGACCGGCCGCTGAGAGATCTGGTGAAGCTGCCGCTCGGCGCCATTGACGACGAGCGGCCGCCGCGTAGTGGCGTGATCGGTTTGTTCGGCATGGGCGGGGGCCTGCTCGCCCATGTTCTGCTGTGTTGCGAGAGGGTGGACGAAGGTTGACTGCGTTCGTACGGGACGTCGGGAGTATGGGGCGCGAGGCCATCGAGGTGGTGGGGGCTCGTACCAACAATCTGCGGGACGTGTCGGTGAGCATCCCCAAGGGGTGGCTCGTCGCCTTCACCGGAGTGAGCGGCAGCGGCAAGACCTCGCTGGCCATCGACACCCTGCACAACGAGGCGCAGCTGCGGTATCTGGAGGGGCTTTCGCCGTTCGTGCGGCAGTACATCACCCAGCGCAATCGGCCGAAGGTCGACCGCATCCTGGGACTCGGCGCGACGCTTGCGGTCGACCAGCGCCGTCTGAACCGCAACCCCCGGTCCACGGTCGCGACGATCACCAGCATCGACGGGCATCTGGGGCTGCTGTACTCGCGCCTTCCGGGGATCGGCGCGGACCCGGCGGCGGAGAGTGGGGACGGGCATCTGATGACCGCTCATTTCGACCGCAATGCGCCGGAAGGGAGCTGTGCGGACTGCCACGGGGTGGGCGGGCGCTGGCAGGCGCAGGAGGACCTGGTCATCACCCATCCGGAGCTTCCGCTCTTCGAGGGGGCCTCGCCCTGGTACGCGAAGTGGCGGTCGGGGGAGCACGCCTTTGTACCGGCGCTTGCCGAGAAGCGGGGTGTGGACCTTGGTCGGCCGTGGCAGTCGCTGCCTGAGGAGTTCCGTCACTGTGTGCTGTACGGCACGGGTGAGGAGAAGGTCGAGACGACCGTCGACATACCGAACAAGAATGAGACGGCCGTGATGACCTACACCTCGAGCCAGCCGCTGAGGGGCGCGCTCGCCGAGGTGGAGCGGGTGTTCGTGAACGCCCAGACTGCCAGCGCCAAGCAGCGCTACCTGCCGTACATGCGCAAGCAGCCGTGCGACACCTGCGGCGGCAGTGGGTACGACCAGGTGGCCCGGTCCGTGCGGCTCGGCGGGCTGACCTATCCCGACCTGCTCGAGGTGGAAGTACGGGAGGTGCGCAGCTGGGCGAAGCGCGTGGCGGGCGACCTGGACGCCCGGCAGCGCGAGGTGGGTGAGCCGCTGCTGCAGGACCTGGGCCGCAGACTCGGGATCCTCGACCGGCTCGGCCTGGCCCATCTCCAGCTGTCCCGGAGCGCGGCGACGCTGTCCGGGGGTGAGTTGCAGCGAACCCGGCTCGCCGCGCAGCTCAGCACCGAGCTGAGCGGCATCGTCTTCGTCCTGGACGAGCCGGGGACCGGGCTGCATCCGGCGGACAAGGCGCACCTGCTCGACATCGCCCTGGAGCTGCGCAAGGCCGGCAACACGGTGCTCCTGGTCGAGCACGACCCTGAACTGATCGCCCGGGCCGACTGGGTGATCGATATGGGGCCCGGCGCGGGCCGCCGCGGAGGTGAGGTCCTGGTGTCGGGGCCTCCCGCCGACGCGGCCGCCCACCCGACGTCGCTGACCGGACGCTATCTGGCCGGTGAGGGGCCGCGGCTGCGCCGGACCCGCCGTCCGGCCGGGGATGACACCGGCTGGGTGGAGCTGCACGGCCTGCGTGCGCACAACGTGACCGCGGACCTCGTGCGTTTCCCTGCCGGTCGGCTCACCTGCCTGACCGGGGTGAGCGGCAGCGGCAAGAGCAGCCTGCTCGGCGCGCTCGCGGCGAGCGTGGAGGCCGCCCTGAACGGGACGACGACCGACACGGTGCGACAGGTGACCGGCCTCGAGGGGTTCGACTGGGTCGCCGTCATCGATCAGGAACCGCTCGGACGGACGCCGCGGTCCAACCCGGCCACCTACAGCAAGGCGTTCGACATTGTCCGCAAGCTGTTCGCCGAAACCGACGTGGCGCGCGGACGCGGGGTCAAGGCCTCCTGGTTCAGCTTCAACACCGCGGGTGGCGGCCGCTGCGAAACCTGCACCGGTTATGGCCGCAAGCTGGTCGACATGCACTTCCTGCCGGATGTGTGGGTGGTCTGCGACGCGTGCGCGGGTCGGCGCTACAAGCCGGAGGCTTTGGAAATCAGGTATCAGGGGTTGGCCATCGATCAGGTGCTGGAGCTGACCGTCGCCGAGGCGGTGGAGCAGTTCTCCGAACCCCGGCAACTCGCGGAAACTCTGGGAGCCTTGAACCAGGTCGGGCTTGGCTATCTCCAGCTCGGCCAGAGCGCCACAGAGTTGTCCGGCGGCGAGGCGCAGCGGCTGAAGCTGGCGTCCGCGATCCAGCGCGGTGCCGCGGGCCGCAAGGCCGGCCTCGTCGTTCTCGACGAACCCGTCTCGGGCCTGCACCCGTCCGACATCCAGCGTGTGGTGGATGCGCTCGATGTGTTGCTCGAATCGGGCAACACCGTCGTCGTGGCCGAACATGACATTCCCGTCGCCGCGTCCGCGGACTGGGTGATCGACCTGGGGCCGGGAGCCGGTCCGGACGGGGGTGCGGTGGTCGCGGAGGGCACTCCGGACGCCGTCGCGACCGCGGACACTCCGACCGCCGGTTTCTTCCGGCGGTACGCGGCGGGCCTGCCGCTCCTTGAAGTGCGGGAAGGCGCGCGCTGCTGAGGGGGCGGGGCGCGTCTTGCGCCACGTCCTGCACTGTCGTCCGCGCCCTCGCCGAGGACGAGCGCCCGCGCCTGAAATCGGTGCCGGAGCACTGCGAGTATCTGGCCACCGAACAACATGTCCGCGCAGACCTGCGAGAACCCCCGCTAACGGCGGTTCCGTTCCGATTCACTCCGAGCCCCGGCGGCGCGGCCGACGCCTCATTCATTCGTAACTAGCTTGACGGGTGATGCAAGTTGCACCATGGGTGCATCACCACCCAAAAGGGTGACGAGCGTGGAGGATGTTCTCAGTCGGCCCGAGCGGCCGTAGGCGCTCCTCTGACTCGCAGACCGCGGGTCCCGTGCTCCTTCCCCCGGCACGGGGCCCGCTGCCCACCACCAAGGCAGACACCGGCACCGCCCGCACGGACGGGGCCGACCGAGCAGACGGGCAAGGACATGGCCTCCACGACGCACAGCGCCGCACGCAGTGTCGAGCACTGCCGGTCCCTGTCCCGCCGCGTCGGTGCCCGCTCCGGCCCCGCATCGTCCCGAGCCGCCGGTACGGCCGACGGCAGCGGATGGCCCGACGCCACGCAGATGTGGACGTGGGCGGCCGAAGCGGCGATGTCGGGCTACGGGCCGGGGAGCGCGTATTTCTGCTGAAAGCCGACCGGCGGCTCACGGGTGGCGTCGAGCAGGGCGCCGACGGAGAGCCGGCCGGCCGACAGTGAGAGAAACCGTGACTTCTCGTGAACCCGCCGCCTTCCGTTTGCGTTTACCAAGTGTGTGACTCCCGCTGCGCGGCATGAGATCGCGGGATGTGGGCTGCTTCCCGCCCTTCCCCCGACCGGGAAGCACCTGCCCGCCGGGTCCCGCACGCTCGACCGTGGTGTCAGGAGAGCGGGACGGGGGCTCGGCGGTTGTGCGCCGAGCCCCCACCGGGCGTCGCGGATCAGGCGCGCCAGGAACCGTCCGCACGGCGGTGGGCGGCGGGTGGCCGTTACCTCATCGGTTCCATGGTCAGGCGACTGAAAAACAACTGGCCGAAGCTCTCGGTGGACAAGACCAAGCGGTCCCCGCACAGCGGCAGAACTTCCACTCGGCTCTCGCCGCGGCAGGACACCCCCACAGAGTGGCGCGTTGGCTGACCTGTGCCGGAGTGCCCGCCCTCCTGTCCCAGCTAGCCGGAGACTTCGCACATGGGGGTTTAGGTCTGTAGCCAGCGGGGTCGGGTTTCATCGATGCCGAGGAGTTCGAGCAGGTGTGCTTCGAC
>NZ_JBITER010000090.1:0-10294 GCF_044455345.1 Streptomyces sp. NPDC051286
GAGGACCAGCTCGGCGCGCTCGGCCTGGTCCTCAACGCCATCGTGCTGTGGACCACGAAGTACATCGACGCCGCCGTCGCCCAGCTGAAGGCCGACTGCCACGAGATCCGGGACGAGGACATCGCCCGGCTCTCTCCGCTCAAGCACGCGAACCTCAACGTGCTTGGCCGCTACAGCTTCACCGCCTCCACCCCGGCCGCCGGCGCCCTGCGCCCGCTGCGCGACCCGGAGACACCTGAACTCGACGACGATGAGGACGGCGCGGACTGACGGGCTGCGTCAGGAGCCAACCAGGGGCACCAGCCAGCTTGCGAGCTGCCGCCTTGGTCGGATGCTTCGCGGCCGTGGCGCGCTCAGAGTGATGCTTCGTACGCCTCACGGATCGAGGCAGGGATGCGTCCCCTGTCATTGACGAGGTAGCCGTTCGCGCGGGCCCAGAGGCGTATCGCCTCGCCCTGCGAACCGCTGTCCCTCGCAGGGCCCCTGGCGGCTTCCCTCGGATGGCCCGAGGGCACCCCTTCGAGATGGTCCGCCGCATCGTGGAAGAAGTCGGCCAGTGACGCGAAGTGTCCTTCTTCAGGGTGGGAACCCTCACTCCAAGATCCGACCGTGCCGGTGCGCGTGTCCAGGAATCTGCCGTAGAAGGCGTCGCTCTCCGAGGCGATCGGTACCCATTCCCGGCGCCAGGACGGCCATTCAGGGTCCGCGGACGGTTCCATCTGCTCCAAGCCCCACATGTGGAGGTAGACACGCTGGATGTCCGTGAGTCCGAGAAGGAGACCGCCGTTCGGGATGATTTCCTCCCTCCCCAGCGCCACCAGGCACGAGCCGGCGTCAGGTTGCCTCTCACCACCGATGTTGTTCGCCAGAAGCCACTGCCGCATCTCCCTCGGCAGTTTCAGTCTCATGCGCTCTTCAGCATCGCTGATGGCTTTCGGACAGCCAGGGCTGCCAAGACCAGCGAAAGTACCGGGGGCATGCTGCTCTAGCCACCTGGCGATCCGGCCCCACGCCTGTCGTACGTCTTCGGCCTCGTGTACCGGCACTTCGCTCATGCCTGATCTCCAACGGACGGGGCACGCTGAGCCGCGTTGGTGACCCCCAAAAACCGCAGACCGGGCTCCCAGGTTTTGTCGTTGTGTACCGGAGAAGAAGGCGACCTCTGATTATCCATGGATAGAACGTACTTGGGACTGCTGACATCGAACCCCGTCAGGTCTCCGGCTGCTGCGGTCCACCTACCGCGCTCGCCGGGCGCTCTTCGGCTCCGGGAGTCACGCATAGTCATTCTCATAAATGTTCATCTGTGAGAGTTCTGCGAGAGTCCCCGCAGTGATCACGTTTTCGCAGGTCGTCGTTCGCAAAAGTCCTCTCGGAACCCGCATGTTGTGCGAGGCACTTCTGAGAGACTTTCCGGATGGATTTCACGCCCGATCGGGCCGCATTGGCGGTAGAACGTCATGACTGCCCGAACTGTGACGCGCCCGCCGGCTCCGCCTGCCGCACCCGCGGCGGGAAGACCGCCGCGAAGTACCACACCCCCCGCTTCGTCCTCGTCCCCGCGCTCCGCGAGGAACTCGAAGTCCTCGTCCCCGCCGACCGCCGCCCCGGCCGCGTGTGGAAGCAGGGCCCGGCGCTCGCCGTCGTGCCAGCGCCCCGCACCGAGCGCCCGGTCCGCATCGGGTACGCGAGGACGTCGACCGCCCGGCAGGAGCTGGCGAGTCAGCTCGAAGCCCTCCACCGCGCGGAGTGCCACAAGGTCTTCCAGGAGCAGATCAGCACCCGGGTGAAGATTCGGCCCGAGCTGGAGAAGGCGCTCGCCCTGGCCCACCAGTTCAAGGAGGCCGCCCCTGAGACGCCCGTCATCCTCACCGTCCACGAGCTCAAGCGCCTCGCCAGGAACGCGGCCGAGTTGATGACGCTGTCCGCCGAGCTCCAGGCCGGCGGCATCCAGCTCGAACTCCTCACCGGCCCGCTCACCGGCATCTACGACCCCAACGGCATGGGCGCCATGTTCTTCGCCGTCCTCGCCGTGGCCGGGCAGATCGAGCGCAACTACATCCGGGAGAAGACCCTCGAAGGCCAGGTCATCGCCGCGTCCAAGGGCAACCACGGCGGACGCCCGAAGGTCATCGACGACGACATGCTCACCTTCGCGGTCGCCCTCAAGGACAAAGGCGTCCCCGTCCCCGAGATCGCGAAGAAGCTGACCATCAAGGTCGGGAAGAACGCGGGCAAGTCCCCCTCGGTTGCCTCGCTCTACCGGGCCCTCGCCGAAGCCGAGGCCACCGCAGCCGACGACGGCCTGCCCCTGCGGCCCAAGCCTGTACGCATCCGCCAGCCTGGGGAGCCGCTCACCGCCGAGGAGATCGAGCTGCGCGAACGGCTCCAGGCGCAGCCCCACCCGAACACCGAGCTGCTGTAAGGCCGGTGTGCGATGGGCCCGGTGCCCCAATGTCGGCTGTCACCGGTTCGAGTGGTGGCAAATATGGTCACACTTGGAGGTATTCGTCAAGAAGGTTGCTGACGCGACAGGAAACATGTGTGTGAGGATCGGGCTCTGTCCGACGGCGAAACCTTTCGGTGTGCGCCTCTCGGCTTCGCCACCCCCTTGCTTCGTCACCATCTTGACAGGTTACTTCTGGAAGGGCAGGCTGACTGTCGTCCGGGTAGCAACCGGGACGCGATCCACGACCGATGAAGTGGAGGCTGGTCATGAACAAGGACCTGACGATGGACGCCGCCGCGGCGGCACGGCACGCGCGGTACGGCAAGCTCCCCGAGCGCATCCGCTTCGAGGACATGGCCACAGAGGTGGAAGCCGAGCCGAGCGGCAGGGTGAAGGCCGTCTACAACCCCGAGGGTGCGTGGAACTACCACTCGTGCCTGGCCCTGGACCTGGGGCTGTAGGCCTCTGGGGGCAGGGCTGGGACACGCCGGCACTCGCACCGTCAATCAGGGGAAATCCTGATGAGAACATCACATGCAGCTTGCCCGGAAGGAAGGATGACCAGGCATCAGACACGGAGTCGCGTCCCCTTTTGAGGAGAGCCGGCTCAGACGCCGGGGGCGGCACGGTGCGCGCGCTGGACTTCGTCGACGGCGGGGCGGATCCGTGCGTGTTGCCCCGCCGTGCGCCCGCTTGCTAACCTTCCGGCGTGATTGAAGTCGACAGAGCCTAGCCACGGCGAACCGCCGACCGGTGCCGCCCCGGGTCCCTCTTGCCAGTGACCGGTTGAGCGGAGGTCGGCCTCCGTCGCCTGCTCACACGTGCCCTCGGCACAGTGAGTCGGCCTGGCACATCGTGCCGTGGACACCGTGGAACCGGTGAAGGGTTCCATCGCAGTGCATCGAGGCGTTCGCCGTCCCGCAGTCAGTTGGCAATTCCCGCGCTCCCCGCATGCCCGCCGGGCTCCCGTCGTCGTCGACCTCGGCATGCCCACACGTGCCGACGGGAGAGCACACACAGATTTGGAACACGCTCATGATGCACAAGAAGTCCCGCGCGCGTACCCGTCACCGGCGGGCTCACTGGAAGGCCACCCGGCCCGCCCTGGTGACGTGTGCGAACGCCGCGTGCGGCCGGCCCACCCCCGGACACGCTGCCTGTATGCACTGCGGCATGTACCGCGGTCGTCAGGTGCTTCCTCCCTCCTGACACCACAGGCGCCGACCGTGCAGGGTGGCCTGCGCCGCGCACGCCAATTCCGCCCCTCTCCGGCAAGTTGACCCCTGGGCGGTTCGCGGACGAGAGAAAGACGGCACCGGTGCTGTGGTAGCGACCGGACGTGTTCCGGCCTCATGGCCGTTCCCACACGTGTGCCGATTCTCGGGCTGGAAGCAGACCGTGCCGCACAGCAGGCACGGTCCCGGCACCGCTGAGACGTGCGCGGTGGGGTGCCACCGGACTGGTCGTCACCGCCCAGCAGTTGGGCTTTCCGCCGCCATAACGGGTCACCTAGGCAAAGCAGTTGACACGCGCGGTCCCTCACAGCCAGCCGCGCCGGGCGGCCTGCCAGGCCAGCTGCATGCGTGTCCCGGCGCCGGCACGCTCCATCAGGTTCTGGATGCGGCGCTGGACAGTTCTTCGGCTCAGGCCCTTCTGTGAGGCGATCGCCTTGTCGGCGACGCCCGCGACCAGCAGGGACAGCAGCTTGCTGTCGGCCTGTGACAGCGATGGATGCGTCTCGGTGTCGTCGGTGGCCAGGTCGCCCGTCTCCGAGAGGTGCAGGGGGACGGCGTTCTCCCAGTAGCTCTCGAACAGGGCGACGAGCGCGCTCAGCAGGTTGCGGTCCCTGACCAGCGCGGTGGTCGGCTGGTCGGGGCTGCCGTGGGGGCCGCCGGGCACCAGGGGGAAGATGCCGACGGACCGGTCGGCGATCGCGAGGCGCAGCGGCAGCCAGGGGACGGCGCGGGCGATCTCCCCGGCGCGCACACCCGCCACCACGTTGTCGACGGCCCCCTCGTCGTCGAAGAGCGCCTTCTCGTACAGCACGCGGTAGCGGACGCCGCGGGCGAGGGCCTCGTACTCCTCCGTGTTGGTGCCGGAGGGCATTGCCACGTACTGGGCCCGGCAGAACCAGAGCAGCTCCTCACGGGCGTCGGTCTGTATCTGCCTCAGCCGTTGGCGCAGTGCCTCCGCCCCGGTGATGACCTCCAGCAACTGCCCGGCGTCATGGCGGCGCATGGTCTCGCGGTACTCCTCCAGCAGCCGGTCCGCCTGCGCCCGTGCCACGTCCAGCGCGTCTGCGGTGTGTTTAATACGGGGGAGTAGTGCCACGTCCGGGGGCACCGCCCGGCACACCCGAGGTGTGCCGTCGGTGTGGCTGGCCAGCCCCTGCAGCACGAGGGATTCGAGCACACTTGTGCTGTCGGCTCTGCTCACACCGGTGCGCCGGGCGATGTCCTCGGCGGTCGCTCCGCCCGCCGTCACGAGAAGGCGGTAGACGGCCTCCTGTTCCTGCGAGACTCCCGCAGCTTTCAGCATTCCGAAGGCCCCCTCGCTCGTCGTGGCGTGGACAGTCCGAGGACTCTACTCCAGGGCCTCGCGACGGCAGGGGGCGAGAGGTCCGTACGCCCCCTCGCCCCCTGGTCCGTGAGAGTCAGTGGCGCTCCGCCCAGGCGCGGGAGACCGTCTGCCGGACGCTGTTGCCGGCGGAGTCCCGGGCCGTGACGCGCATCGTCACATAGGCGGTGCCGCTTTGGTGGTGCGGGCGGTCCACCGTGGCCCGGAACGTGTCGTGGCCCCGGTTGCGGACGTTTGCCGCCCGCCATGTGCGGCCGTCGTCGTACGAGATCTCCACTCGCACCCTCGTGCCGCGCGGGGTCGGCGCCCCGTCCTGGGCGCGGACGGTGACGTCCACGCCGTACGAGCCGGCCCGGGTGACGGTGCTGTGCGCGTCGACGGGTACGGCGTAGTCGAGTTGCAGCAGGGGCAGCGGGACGGCCTCGTCGGCGGTGTCCGAACGGAACGACCAGGACGTGCTGGTCGCGGTCCCGTAGTCCCAGTCGGGGGAAGTGCGCGAGGTGGTCAGCGCCAGCCGGTAGGCGCCGGGTCCGGCCGGCACCTCGACGTCCGTCCAGGCGTTGTCGAGGTCGGTGAGCCTGGTTCCGTCGCGGTAGAGGGCCGCTGTCACCGTGTCGTTCGTGGCCTGCGCGCGGCCGGTGCCGATGCCGCCGCCGTCGCCGGCCAGGAAGCGGGACCAGTGCCCGGGCTGCGAGTCCGTGAACTCGGGTACGCGCAGGCGCAGTACGTTGCCCTTCCGAACGGTCGGTTCGATGGCGCCCGCGGGGATCGACGGCCGGACGACGGCGCCCTGCCATGTCTCCTTCGTCTCCGTACCCGCCCGGTAGGTCCGGGGGGCGTCGCGCATGCCGAGCGCGAGCGGCAGGTCGGGGTCGTAGGTGGTGGTGTGGTGGACGAGGTGCTGCCAGACCGTGTCACCGGCGCTGACGTACTCGGTGCGGGTGACGCCGGTGGGCACGTAGCGGTTGTACTGAAGCCAGGCCGTCCCCTGGTAGGGGCGCCGGGCGAAGCGCTGCTCGGCGGCCCAGCCGCTGCCGCCGTCGTCCGCGTACGTGGTGCGCACCACGGCGCTGTTCCGGGCGGAGACGGTGTACGTGACGTGCTGCGGGATCTGCTGCTCGGCCACCTGGACGACGTCGTAGAGGTAGGGGCTGCGGGCCGTGCCGCGGAAGGTCACCTCCGTGGTGCGGCGATGGATCCGCTTGAGGATCTCGGCTCCGGTGGTGGCTCCGATGCGGACCACCGGCAGCGGCGAGCGTTCGCCGTCCGGACTCCAGCGGGGTCCACGGGGTGTCGTCGAAGTTGACCAGCAGGACGCCCTTGGCGCCGGCCGCCGAGACCTGCTTCAGGGCCTGGTCCAGGCCGGTGCCCTGCTCGTCGGTGAGCACCGCGAGCCGGCCGCGGACGCCGGTGAGTGCCGGGGCGGCGGCGTCGCCCGCGTCGACGGCGCGCAGGGTGGTGCCGCGGTCGCCGAAGAGAGGTGAGGCCGGCATGTAGTAGGCGTCGAGCGTGCCGGGCAGGCCCGTGGCCCGCGCCTGGAGCAGCGGTGCGACGAGCTGCCAGCGGGAGGCGAACTCGAAGGTTCCCGTTCGTACCGGGGAAGTGGGGCTGACGTAGAGCCGCTTGGCGATGTCGAAGAACATCACGCCGTGCATCAATGCCAGGCCGTCGAGTTCGCGGTAGGTCTGGTAGCTGAGCACCCCGCGCTGCTCGGCGGGCCGTGGCGTGCGGATCTGGACCTGAACGGTTCTGCGGGCGTCCACGGTGACGGTCGTGTCCTTGGTGACGTTCACCTCCGGCAGCACGACCTCGCGCAGTTCCTGGCCGTCCTTCGCGGTGCTGATGAAGGTGCGGCTCACCTGGTAGGTGCCCTCTTCCACCTCGGTGACGCCGTTGTCGGGGTCTGTGTAGCCCACGTAGCCGCCGGGGCCCCAGACGAGCGGCTGTGCGGCGATGCGGTCGCCGTTCTCGTCGTACGTCCGCACGGTCAGCTTGTGCAGGGGGCCATGCACGATCAGGCTCAGCGTGGTGTGCACGGCCGGGGCGTCACCGCCCTCCAGGGTGCCGGTGATGTAGCCGTAGTAGCTGCCCTGTCCGGCTTCGGCCGGGTCCACGGTGAGGGGGACGGTGACGCTCCCGTGGGCGGGGAGGCGTACGGAGGAGTGCGCGAGGCGGACGGCGTGCACCGAGGCCGGGCGGCCGGTGGCGTCCGTGAGGCGGGGCCGGAGGTTCAGAGCGACGGCCTCGTCGGAGGTGTTGGTGTACGTCAGGTCGAAGGTGCGTGTCGCGTCACCGGGGTGGAAGGGGCCGGGGGTGACGCTGCCCGTCGCGGTGACCGCGCCGAGGGCGGCGGCGGCCACGTCGACGCGGCCGCCGCCCTGTTCGGTGACCTTCTGGCCGCTGATCGTGCGAGCAGTGCTGACGAGGGCGTCCTTGATCTGGTTGCCGGTCCAGTCGGGGTGGCGCTGGGCCACCAGGGCTGCGGCGCCCGCGACATGGGGTGTGGCCATGGAGGTGCCGGAGAAGCCCAGATAGTACTGGTCCACCACGTCGCCCTGCGTGGTGCCCGAGGCGCGGGCCGCTACGATTCCGACGCCGGGAGCGGTCACGTCCGGCTTGACGGCGCCGTCGCCGGACCGGGGGCCCCGGCTGGAGAAGCCGGCCAGTGAGTCGTCCCGGTCCACCGCGCCCACCGTCAGCGCCGAGGCGGCCGCGCCCGGTGAACCGACGGTGGACGCACCGTCCCGGCCGTTGTTCCCGGCGGCAATCACGAACAACGTGGGGGTGGTGCGGGAGAGCTCGTCGACGGCCTGGCTCATTGCGTCGGAGCCGTCGCTGGAATCGTCCGAGCCGAGGCTCATGCTGACGACCTCGGCGCCCTGGGAGGCCGCCCACTCCATTCCGGCGATCACCTGGGACTCGGAGCCGGAGCCGTCGTCGCCGAGCACCTTGCCGACGATGAGGTCCGCGCCGGGGGCCACGCCCCTGCGGGCGCCGCCGGAGGCCGCGCCGCTGCCGCCGACGATGGACGTGACGTGGGTGCCGTGCCCGAAGGAGTCGCCGGTGGTCGGACTGTCCGTGAAGTTCGCCGTCTTGACGACCCGTCCGGCCAGGTCAGGATGCGTCTGGTCGACTCCCGTGTCGAGGACCGCGACCTTGACTCCCTCGCCGTGATCGCCCTTCTGCCAGACGGCAGGGGCGCTGATCTGGGCGGTGCTGCGGTCGAGGACGGCGCGTACCCGGCCGTCGAGCCACACGCGGGGGACGGCGGCGGGCGCCTTCGACTCGGCGCCGCCGGGCGCCAGTTCGTCCCAGAACCGGCTCAGGTCGTCCTTCGCGACGTGCAGCGACCGGGCGTCGATGCTGGACAGTTCCCGTGCGGGGGCGTCGTGTTCGGCGAACGCGGTGAGTCTGTCCGTCGCGCGGGCCGTCGCCGTTCCGGAAGTGCTGACGATCAGCGGCAGGGTGTCGGTGTGCGCGTCGTCGTAGCCCTGCGCGAGGAGGGAGGTGACGTCGAACAGCGCCCGGTCCAGACGGCCTCGGGACACCAGGGCCGAGGCGTCGGAGGGGAGCACCGTCAGGTGCCCGTCCTGTTCGAAGGTGTGGAAGACAATGTCGTCGCGGCCGGGGCCGGGCCGCACGGAGGCGGTCTGCCGTCCGTCCGGGCCCTTCGCCGCGGTCACGCTGTCGCCGGTGATCAGGTGGACGGTGGCCTCGCTGCCCGAGGTCCCGGCGGCCACCGTGGTGTGCGACGGCCCGGGCGGACCGGCGAACGACGGGGTGACCGCCGCGGCGGTCAGTGCGACGCCTGCCGTGAACGTCGCCAGCAAACGGGTGTGTCTCATTGTTTCTGGGCCCTTTCCGGCGCGCTGCGTGCCGTTCGTCTGAGCGACAGAATCCGACGGCCGTGAGGCACATGTCACTCGATGCCGGTGGCACAGCTGGGACATGTCACAACAGCGACAGAGGAGCGTGCCAACTCGTTCCGCGTGAAGCATGTTGCACCCGCGCTGTGCCACCGGCCGGACCGTGACGGTCGATCAGTGCGAGGCAGACGCACACCCGAAGGAGGTGGGCACCATCTTGACTGGTGACGCTAGAAGCTGCCATGATTACGTCACTGCCTCAACCGGTGACACGCAAAGTGTTGCGGTCGAGGCGACCGAAGACCTTCTTTCCGACCCAGATGGGGAGCACCAGTCATGGCAGTCAGCTACACCGCCGTTGTCGACGTCGACGGAGAGGGCCGCAACGGCGGTCGCGTCCGCTCCTCCGACGGTCTGCTGGAGACCGGTCTCGCTCTCCCGAAGGAGCTCGGTGGCGCCAGCACCGCGACCAACCCCGAGCAGTTGCTCGCCGCCGGCTGGGCCGCCTGCTTCCTCGGCGCCCTCCGCCGTGCCGCCACCCTGCGCAAGGTCCGGCTGACCAGCACCACCATCACGGCCGAGATCACCCTGACCCACGGCGACGACGGGGAGTTCTCCCTCTCGGCGGTTCTCAGCCCCGTCCTCGGCGGCGTCGACCAGGCCACCGCCGAGGAACTCGCCCACGCCGCCCACCAGATCTGCCCGTACTCCAAGGCCACGCGCGACAACATCCCCGTCACCATCAACGCCGGCACCGCTGCCTGAGCCGCCCCCTGACCGCGGGTTCCCTGCTCCTTCCCCCGGCAGGGAACCCGCACTCCTGCCATATCCGCACCACCGACCGGAGAGAGACGGGTCACGACATGGTTTCCACGACGTACACACCCACGCGGACCGCCGAGCACCGTCGTTCCGTGCCCGGCCCGCGCTCCGCGGCGTCCGGCGGGCAGCGGCCCCAGGACGCCGGAACCTCCCAGGTCCGTGAGTGGCCCGACGACACACAGGTGTGGATCTGGGCGACGAGCGTGGTCCTGTCGGGGTACGGTCCGGCGGCCTCGAACTTCGTCTGACAGCGGATCAGGCAGGCCCGCGCGCGCAGATGTGAGAAAAGCGCCTCTGCGTGTGAACCAGCCGTCCGCCATCCGCGTCTACCGCCTCGAACTCCTGCTTCATGGCGTCGAGCAGTTCGGGCCGCTCGATGAGGTCGACGGCGCCGGCCGCGAGGTAGCGGGCCGCGGACAGCAGCGCCTCATGGCCGATGTTGGTGGCCGCCGTGGCGGTGTCGCCCCAGTTTTGAGTCACGCGGGGACTCTGCTGCTCAATTCCGTGCGGCGTGACGGTGGGCGCGGGATGATCGTCCGTGCGGCCGTTGTCCCGTCGTGCGGCCGTGGGGGTGATGCGA
>NZ_JBITER010000091.1:0-10180 GCF_044455345.1 Streptomyces sp. NPDC051286
CCTTTCCCCTGGTCGGCGGGGTTGCGGCGGACGACCTCGACGGTGACGTCCAGCAGCGCGCCGTGGATGATGACCTCATCCTTGAAGCCCTGGTCGACCAGAGCCTTCTCCAGACGCATCCCGCACCGCTCGGCCGCCTGGTCGAGCAGGGCCGTGCCGGCGGCGTTGTCGTGGGTCGAGGCGGCCAGGACGACGACGCCGATGATCAGCCCCAGGACGTCCACGGCCAGTCCCCGCTTACGGCCCGGCGTCTTCTTATTCGCGTCCAGTCCCGTCGTGGTCTTCGGGACACCCGCGGCCGCACGCACGGACTGGGTGTCGATGATCACGAGGGACGGGTCCTCTAATCGGCGGGCCTTCTCCCGCACCTGACAGCGCAGAAGTTCCTGGATCCGCTGGTCCAGCCCGTCCTGGCGCCACAGCGTGAAGTAGTAGAACACCGCCGACCAGGCCGGCAGATCATGAGGCAGATAGCGCCACTGACAGCCCGTCCGGTTCTGGTAGAAGATCGCATTCACCACCTCCCTCAGATCACAGGCCCCGGGATCCCCCGTTGCCGACCGGCTCACCCGGTCCTGCTTCCAGCCCGTGATCATCGGCTCGATCAACGCCCACTGCTCGTCCGATAAGTCGCTCGGATACGGTCTCCGCTCCATGCCCCGCATCCCAGCATGCACATGCCGAACGGCTGGCCTGTACGACGGCCAATCCCACGAACGAGCGATCACGAACCAAGGGAAAAGGGACTTAACGCCCTCTCAACCGCGGCGGCGACCGTCAGGCCAACGCCGCCCTCTACCGGATCGTCCTCAGCCGCCTGCGCTGGGACCAGCGCACCCAGGACTACCTGCAACGACGCCTCACCGAGGGCAAGACACGCCGCGAGATCATCCGCTGCCTCAAGCGATACATCGCTCGAGAGATCTACCGGCTCATCGTCCCCACGAGCACCCCAGCCAACCACCCAAGCCCCGCGGGAGTCGTTGCTTGACATCCATAGGGGCATCAACGCCCTTCGACGTTCTCCCGCAGGTTCTTGCGCGCCTGGGCCTCATCACGCGCCGGCTGTGTCTCCAGCCAGATCCACACGCCGACGACGGCCACGAACAGCAGTCCCAGAACGGTCAGGCATCCGTTGAGAAGGCAGCCGCCCGGCGTACCCGTCCGGACCTGTGATCGTCTCGCCATAGGCACAGCGTGTACCGCAGGTACACGACAGGCCCATCCACTTCCCCAAGTCGTGACCGAAGTGCATCATCACCAGCGAAGCGTCTCGCGGGACCCCACAGCCGAATCTCATCGGTACGCCCTTCGAACACTTTCGGACTCACCGCCTCCCGAAGTGGTGAACATGTGCTGTCGGTTCTCGGGCTCTGGCTCACTTTCCGTGGAGGGCTGACTGACCGTAGCGTCGACCCCCTATGACCAGCAGTGAGAGGCTGACGTGAGCCAGTACTACAAATTGAGCGACCAAACCCTGTGGAACCCGTCCAACGGGGCGTCCCGGCTGTTCATGAGCCAGGTCACCGTCTATCAAGCCGAATTGGGTCAGCCATCCGGCATCGGCCCCATGGAAGCTGACGAGTGTCAGATCGACCCCATCGCATTCGCAGCGTTCGTCGACGCCCTGCTCGCCTGGCATAGCAAAACCAGGCACGCCATCATGGCCACCCTGTCCGAAGGGTTCGTTGCCACAGTGCTGGCCTTGGCTGAGAAAGCGAACATCGAGGTGAACTGGCAGGCGGCCGAGCGCGCCGAGAGCCGCTATCTCAAGACGGCTTCGGATCCCCATGCAAAGGAGTGGACAGCCGCACTGCGGCAGAAGTCACACGAGCTCATCCGACACATAGCGACCTGAGAGGGCGTTTGATTTAGGATGATCGCCCCTTATGCCCTAGTAGGTGCCTCGCCAGGTGGGTGTGGTCTCGTCCGTTATGCGCTTGGCGAGGTTGTCGATCGAGGCGATGTGGATCATGGCTTCGGAACTGGCGTTGAGGGTCTCGTAGTCGCGGGCCAGGCGGCGGTGCATCATGATCCATCCGATGCTGCGTTCTACCACCCAGCGTCTTTTGACGACGTGGAAGCCGCGGATTTCCGGGTTTCTGTTGACGACTTCGACATCGATACCCAGGCTCGCGCCGTGCTCGACGACGGCCTTCTTGAAGCCGGTGTCGACCCAGCTTTTGGAGATAGTCGGGTACGTCTTCTTGGCCTGGTCGAGAAGTTGTATTCCCACGGCGTGACCGAGCCGCGGCGAGGCCGGCGGTCGTGTCGGGGCGGTAGGCGACGGCGGCCTGCAGGAGACGCCCCGAGCTGCGGACGGAACGTGAAGACGAGGCTGCCCGCGCCGACTTCGGCGAGCGGCGAGTAGCAAGCAGTCGAGGCTGACGCGCGATCGGTCGGACACCGTCGCCCTCGTCGGCGATGCCAGCTGGCTCCGTCGTTGGTCTCGTCGACGAGGAAGTTCCGATTCGGCGACAGTCCGCCGCGGCGCTCGTAGGATGCCTGGATGCCTAAGCCGATACGGATGAGCCGCCGCGCGTGGGTTGCCGCGTGGGCGGTGCTGTGCGCGGCTGGCCTCGCCGCCACCGCCAAACTGAACGCCTCCTCGGCACCGGCCCCGCAGCCCGAGAAGTCCGTCAGTGCCGAGTGCGCCGAGCGCATCGCGGACATCGAGACGCAGCTGGCCAAGGCCAAGCAGGAAGGCAAGGAAGACGGAGTGCTGGCCTTCTCACGAGTCCAGGTCGGCACCGAGGACGACTGCCGTGACGATCTCCGTAACCACTTCCGTGGCGATCAGTGAGCCGCGCTACCTGGCTCGCCGCGATGGCAGGGCTAACCTTCGTCGGTGCCGGGGCGATCATTGCCGTGGGCGCCACGTCGGAACCGAAGCCGCGGCCCACGCCGCCGCGGGTGTACTCCTCCTGCCTGGCGGCCGACACCAAGCCGGTGTCTGCGGACGACGACCCGTGCGACGGCCGCTGAAGAACGTCCGAGCGACCGTCCGCCGCATGACAGAGCACCCAAACCCAAGTCGGCCTCTTGGCCGACGGCGCCACCACAAGAACCGTGGACATCAGGGCCCACCCAGATGAGGGGGACCCTGTTCGTCACTGACAGTGAGTCTAGCCACGGCCACTTGGTTCCTGTAGGGTTCCAAAAGCCCTGCACATGCGCTGACCTGCGCGTTCGTCAACTTCGCTGATCTTCCTCAGGCGGTGTCGCGGTACTCGTGAATGAGTCCGCTGAGGACGTCGTGCCGTTGGATGCGCTGTGCGGGGAAGGGGATGACGTCGGGGTCGTCGACTGGAGCGCGGAGCTGCAGGGCCCGATGGGGTCGTCCGGTGTTGTAGTGCTGGGCGTACTCGGCGAGGACGTGCCGTAGGTGTTGCTCGTTGTAGATCAGCAGCCGGTCGGTGCATTCGGCCCTGACCGTGCGTATGACCCTCTCCGCGTGGGCGTTCATCCGCGGCGTCTGCGGCGCACTCTTCAGGATTTCGATGTCGTCGGCGGTGAAGACCGCGTCGAAGGCCTGGGTGTAGCGGCTGTCGCGGTCGCGCAACAGGGAGCGGAAGCCGGAGGCGCGGTCACCGAGGTCGGCGAGGAGGTTGCGGGCGAGCTGGGTGGCCCAGGCCGCGGTGGGGTGGGCGGTGACACCGAGGATGTGCACGGTGCGGGTGCCGATTTCCAGGACGTAGAACACGTACAGCCGTCTCAGGGTCACCGTGTCGACGTGGAAGAAATCGGCGGCGAGCAGGCCGGAGGCTTGGGCGTGTAGGAAATCGTGCCAGGTCGGAGTGCCCGGGTTTCGGCGGGGTGCGGGGGTGAGGCCGGCGCTGCGGAGGATGCGGCGGATGGTGGAGGCTCCGACGCGGTGGCCGAGGCGTCGCAGTTCGCCCTGGATGCGGGTGTAGCCCCACGTCGGGTTTTCGCGGGCCAGGCGCAGGATGAGGGCGGTGAGTTCCTCGGAGACCGGCGGGCGTCCGGTCCGCGCGGGTTTCTGTTTCCACTTCCAGCGCAGCAGTCGGCGGTGCCAGGACAGCAGGGTGCCGGGGGTGACCAGGCGGTGGCGACGCAGTCTGGCCGGCAGGTGCCGGGCGAGGGCGGCGAGTACCGCGCGGTCCGGCCACGTCAGGTCCGGCCGGGTACCGAGTTGGCGGCGCAGCACCGCGTTCTCGTGGCGCAGCGCGAGGAGCTCAATGTCCTTGGCCTCCTCCGAGCGTGACAGCAGCAGGAGCAGTCCGAGAAGCCGGATGAAGATCAGGTAGAGCACGCGCAACGCCATGCAGTCCGAGCATGCCATGATCGCCTTGAACTGCAAAGGCCCTGATCAGAGGCTACGCGCTAGTTTTGGCACTGCGCCTGCCGAAAACCCGTCCGTGCTGGTCAGGCAGCGTGTCGGTACTCGTGGATGACCCCGCCGAGGCGGTCGTGCCGGCGTATGTCGAGGCGGGCGATCCGTCCGGGTTCGAGGGGTTCGGGAACGGCGCGCAGGGGCGCCGTCTGGTTCATGGCCTGGTGGGGCCGGTGGGCGTTGTGGTGCTGCTCGAACTCGCGGAGCGCACGGAGGAGATGGCGCTCATTCCAGATCAAGGTACGGTCGAGAAGCTCGTGGCGGCAGGTCTGCACCCAGCGTTCCATGATCGAGTTCATTCTGGGGATCCGCACGCCGGAGAGGACGACCTGGATGCCTGCATCGGCGAGGATCTCGTCGAACAGGGCGGGAAACTTCGTGTCGCGGTCCCGGATCAGGTACGTGGCCCGCAACCCGGCGTCCTCCAGGTCCATGACCAGGTTCCTCGCGGCCTGGGCGACCCAAGCCGCGGTCGGATGCGCGGTGGTGCCGAGGACGCGCACGCGCCTGGTGGCATGCTCGATGACGGCGAGGATGTACTGGCGCTGTCCAGTCAGAGTGACGGTCTCGATGAAGTCGCACGCCAGGAGTGCGTCGGCCTGGGTGCGCAGAAAGGTAGCCCAGGTCGTGGCGGTCCGGCCGGGCGCGGGCGCGACACCCTCGGCCTTGAGGATTTCCCAGACGGTGGAGGCGGCGACCTTGACGCCGAGGATGGCCAGCTCGCCGTGGATGCGCCGGTAGCCCCACGTGCTGTTCTCACGGGCCAGCCGCAGCACGAGGGCGCGGACGGAGCGCACTGTGCGTGGGCGGCCGGGACGCTTGGGGCGGCAGGTCTTCGCGTGACGGTCCTTCATCAGGTCGCGATGCCAGCGCAGGATCGTGTCGGGGCGGACCACAAGCCGCACTCGGCGCAGCGCCTCGCGGGGCAGCGGGGCAAGGAGCGCGGCGAGAAAGGCCCGGTCCGCGCGCGTGAACCTGACCTTCTCGGCACCGAGTTGTCGTTCAAGGAGGGTGATCTGGTGGCGCAGGACCAGGATCTCCGAGTCCTTGTCCCGGTCGGACATCGGCAGCAAACGCAGGGCGGCGAAGGCGTTCGTGACGGCCAGGTAGGCCAGGCGGAGCAGCACGAGTGATCATATGCACCGGTCGCAGGGCTCCCGAGGGCGGGGCGACGTGGTTGCAGGCGATCAGGGCCGCGACCTGCGCGGATGAGTTTTCTGCAGGCGCAGTGTTATGCGCTGGCGCTGTGGCGCGTCCTCGGCAGTGGACGGATGCCCTGCAGATCTCGTTCATGGACGTCGCCCAGGACGTCGGTCACCTGGATCTTGATGTCGAGCACGGCCAGGCGTTCAAGAGCGTTCGAACCCAGAGCGAGCAGTTCCATACCTTCTCGGCCGACGCTCGTCATCGGGAGAGCCGCGCCGGAACCGAGGTGAAGGAGGAAGAAGTCTTGGTCCCAATCGAGCCCAAGTGCTACAAGCGAGTCGATGGCGGTGCGCCAGGGCATCCAGCCAGAAGGGATGGCAGCACTGCCCGCGTATGGCCCGGATGCCCGGATCCGGTAGGTGACGGAGCGCACCACGGCTCGTCCCCCGCCAGCATTGGCGAGGGATACCGTTCGTAGTGAGTCCGTCAGTTCGTGACTGCGTCCCTCGAACCCGGACCAACTCAATACGGGCTGCATGGTCTGCGACAGTTGAGATCGGGTCACGATAATGCCGGTCAGCAGAGCGACCACGGCTGCGCATGTAGACGCGTCGAGCACCGTGAGTCGCCACGGCCAGTCTCCGCGGACATGGCTACTCAGATTGACCTTGACGATCTCCCAGGTCAGATCGACAAGGGCGAAGGAGAGTAACGCCCTCGGTAATCGCAGTGTCTTGCTGCTGGTCGAGACCCGTCGCTGAATCCACCGTGACTCTTCCATATGCTCTCCCAAGCCTTCGCACCCGCATGGTCTCACCATGGAGCGCGCCGCGGCAGTGGAGCAATAGCCTTAGCCTCGGTTCTTCAGTGGGGTTCGGGTGTGCCGTTGACTGATGCGCAGTGGACGCAAGTCGAGCCGTTACTCCCGGACCGGACGCCGAGGCCTGGGGGCCGATGGAGAGAACCGCTCGCCGACCCAGAGCCCAGACCGCTCACGCCCGTCATGAATGGTGCCTCGGAGGATTTCCCCGCCGGGGCACGAGTCGTCTCATCGGCTTGCTACGGCTGTCCTTTCCAGTTCTCCGGGACGAGAGGTGCGGGCATCAGCCACACCGCGAAGGCCACCTGGGCCATAACCTGGAGCACCAGCGCCTCGGCCATGGCCGCCCCTATGAGCGGCAGCGCAAAGAACACCATGGGGAAGGCCAGCAGGGCCCGGAACCGGGAAACCTCCATGTGCTGATGGGCCAGTCCGGCCACGATCGCCAGGAGCACCGTGGGGATGCCGGTGAAGGCCAGCATCAGCAGGCCGACCCGCGTGCTATCAAGGAAGGACCAGTCCGGGACCACTAGCGCGATGACGATCCAGACGGCCACGTGCAGCAGGACGTACGACAGGACGCACCGCCCCATCCGTCCCAGCACTCGGCGCATGCCGGGGCCGTTCGCCGTCTCGGTGATACTCATCAGCACCCCTTCACACACACGTTGTCAGTCCAGGTCTTGTCAATCTTCCCTGGCCAGAACGGGGCCGCGTCCATCCCCTGCTTGCCTAGGGTGTTGATCCGGGTTATCCACAGGCTCCGACGCCTTCGCCGGGTTCGCTCTACGGTGCTGCCGAGTCGATTACCAGGGGTGCGGGGTGCAGTACGGCGTTGTCGTGGAGGAACTGGCGGGGGAGGTCATGGCTGAGCTGCCGAGCGACCAGGCCCGCAAGGAGGTGCTGGCGCTGATCGAGACGGTGCGGATGGGGCCGCGTGCCTGGCCCGATGTCCGTGATGCCGGCGCGTGGGAGGAGATCCGGGAGGCGTTCGGGCGCAGGTGCTGGATCCAGTACATGCCGCACGCCGGGGCGATCGAGATCCGTGAGCTCGGCTGGGTCGGCTGACCGGCCTCACAACGTATCCGGACCTCATCTTGCAAGCAGCTCGTCCCGGTGGAGCCAGATCAACTTCGTACGTCCGTGGAGCCAGATACGGCCGGTACACCGGGGCCGCGGTGACGCGAGAACGTCGAGGAGCAGCAACTCGCGCAACTCACCGAACTCGGACTGGAATAGGCGGCCTGACTGCCGAACAGTGTGGCGTCCCAGACGTAGGAGTGGTCGCTCGAAGGGTCTGGGTGGCCACCTCTCGTATTGGGTCAGCGCTTGTAGCCGGGCAGTCTCATGTCCGCGGTCTCGTCGCGGTGCCTCCCGCTGCGGCGGCCTTCGAAACCTACTGGCCTGGCCCGATACCGGCGGGCATCCTTCGCGCATGTCCTCTTCTTCGGCTACCGAGCCCGCTGTCGTCTACGTCGACGAGTCGGCCAACTCGGGCCAGAACCTCCTCGACCCGCATCAGCCCGTGTTCACGGTGGCCGGGGTTCACCTGCGCGACGATCTGGCCGGGTCCATCGTCGACGAGCTCCGTGCCCAGATGCCAGCCAACCAGAAGGAGCCGAAGACAGTGCTCTCGCTGGCTCTTCGGGCGGCCGGAAGGCCCTGTTGCGGGCCTTCTCGCGGCTGCCCGAGGGAAGCGTGCGGACGTACGTGGTGGACAAGCGGTTCATAATGATCGCGAAGCTGGTTGAGCTGTTGGTGGAGCCGCGGGCAGACGGCAACGGAATCAACTTGTACCAGGGCCGGCTGTCGCTGCGCTTCGCCGAGATACTGCACATGGGCGGCCCAGTGCTCGGGGACGCGCAAGCCTACGAGCGGCTGCTCCAGGTCTTCGTCGGCTGGGTGCGTGAGAGCGCCTCGACCGAGGAGCTGTTCGAGGCCATCGCTGCCCTCAATGCCTCCGTGCTGGACACTGACTTCCTGCGGTTCATCAACAAGCTGGAGCAGTGCCGTGCCATCGCCGACAAGACGGCCGCGGCCATCGTGGCGGGCGAGCACAAGGACGAGCTCGACCCGGCAGTCCCCGCCCTGTATTGCCTGGGCCTCGCCTTCGGAGAGATTCTCGGCCAGCACTTCCGGCTCATCCACGACCAGTCGAAGGTGATCGACCGGAACGCCGTCCTGCTGCGGACGGTGCACTTCCTCCCCAACCCCGCCCGGCCAGGCGAGTTCAACCAGCAGCTGCCGGTCCTCGGAATCGAGTTCGCGGACAGCAAGGCGCACCCGCAGCTCCAGGTGGCGGACTGGGCCGCGGGCGCGACAAGGCAGTGGGCGCGGCACTTGGCTGTAGGCGGCGGCGACCGCTTCTCGCAGGAGCTGGAGGACGTGGCGAGGCCGTGGCTGATCGGTGGAGTCTGGCCGCCTACCGTCCAGGGGTGACGGTCGCGACGGTCCCGAGGTGCTGCCCGAAGGCCGGATCACGAAGCTCGACCTGCCCGAGTATGAGCAGCTGACCACCCCCGCGCGTACAGGGTGCACTCGTCGTACGGCGTCGGCTGGGCGGCTTGCCCGGACCGGCTGCCCACCACACCCCAGAGCTTGCCCACCGGCCCGGGAGCGGGGAAGAGAAAGCACCTCGTCCTGGTGGAAGAGGTGTCGGGCCTGGCCGGGGGCTGACCCAGGGGCGGTGACCTGCCCGGACACCCGCCGCCCCGACGGACCGCCCGCAACCCGTTGGACACCCCGTTACGCAACCGGGACGGCAACCCGTAAGGACCACCGTTGCGCAGCCAGGACCGCAACCCGCGCCCGCCCGAAGAGGGATGCTGCACCGCTACTTGCGGCGCAGGCGGGCCGGGATCCCGTTGGTCTCGGCGGCCTCCGCAGCCGTGGCCGCCCGTTCCGCCGTGGGCGGCTTCTCGCTGTCCGTGATCGTGCCGCAGACCGTGCACGGGCCGCCCCGGACCACCGGCTCGCCCCCGGCATCGCCTGGATAGGCCGGCCACCGCACACGGCCATTTCCCCGCCTCCCGGCGGCGCAGCTCCTCCTCGCGCTCTTGGCGGCGGCGCTCCTCCTGGGCTGCGCGCTCCAGGCTCTGCAGGTCTTCGCGGGCGTGGTACTCATCTTCGGTGCCGCTGAGGACGGCAACGTGGAGGCGGCGGAGTACCGGGTGTGGGTGCGAGCCCCTGAGCACGTGCGGCCGGTCGACGGCGTCGACTACGACCAGCTCGCCGCCCTCGCCAACCGCGCCACCCGGCCTCGACGAAGAGCGTTACAAGAAACGCAATACCGTGGAACAGGCGATCAACCGACTCAAGCAGTCCCGGGCGGTAGCCACGCCGTACGACAAGCGCGGTTACGTCTTCCTTGGCACCGTCACCGCAGCGTCGCTTGCAATATGGCTCCGGTCCTAGCAAATGCGAGGCAGGTCAGAACCCGCTCGGGCCGGTCTGTGAGTGCCGTCTTATGGTTCCGGGATGAGTAACTCTGCTGCGGCTGCTGTCCTCACAACCGCCGACCTGCCTGAAGCGGTACGTGCGGTGCGTACCTTGCTGGGCATGGCAGACATCCGTCAGGGAGAGGTCGATTTCGAAGCTGTGATCAGGTCGCCGGATGTCCTGGCGCGAGTACGTCACGTACTGCCCGACCTCGAATGGTGGGCGTCGGCTGGCAAGAAGCACGGTTCGTCGGAGGCCGGCGACAACCCTGCAGACTGCCTGCCTATCCAAGTGTTCGACTGGGGCCGTCCAATAGACCGCGCCGAGTGACCATCCCCTCGTAGCGTAGAGGCCGTGACTGCAGGGGAAGTTGGGGGTCATGGCAGAGAAGCGACGAAAGTTCGACGCGGAGTTCCGTGAGG
>NZ_JBITER010000092.1:0-10148 GCF_044455345.1 Streptomyces sp. NPDC051286
CACGACACCCCCACGACCGCACGACAGGACAACGACCGTACAGACGATCATCCCGCGCCCACCATCACCCCCGCACGAAATTGCGCAGCAGAGTCGACGTGCTTGCCAAAGCCGGCCGCACCGAGGAAGCCGCCGCAGTCCTCGAACGGCACCCGACAATCAACAGCTCTCTCCGTGCCGAGCGTCTCATCGACCTCGGCCGCATCGAAGACGCTGTACGAGTCCTCCAGCAGCCGATGAGCAAACCGACCACACCTGCCTGGGACGGCGCCTACTCCACCGAACCACCGTTCTGACAGCTCGGGCTGGTATGTGCCACGGGCGTTGTCACGTTGTTGAGTGTGCGAGGGCCTGAGGGTGTGCCAGGGTGTGGTCGGCTCGGGTGTCAGTCCTGGGTCAGGACGTTGCGGTCGCGCCGAGGGTTCCGGTGACGTGGTCCCAGATGGCGAAGCGGATGGTCATTTCGGCTCGGTGGTCGGGGGCGGTGAGCAGGTGGCGGTGGGGTCGGAAGTGGGGTGAGATGCCGCTGTACGCGGACAGGAACCGCTGGGCCCCGCCCACGCTGCGGAAGCCTTTCATGGCCCGTTCACGCTGCCGGGTGGGTTGGTGGCTGTTCTCCGCCCGGTTGTTGAGGTACTTCGACTGCCGGTGCTCGGCAGAGGGCATGACCTCGCGGTGGGCGGCGCCGTGGGAGCGGAGCTTGCCGGTGACGACCACCCGCGGCACCGCACGCGTCTTCTTCATCAGGCGGCGGAAGAAGCGCCTGGCGGCGGCCTTGTCCCGCCGGTTCTGCACGAGGATGTCGAGGACGTTGCCGTCCTGGTCGACGGCCCGCCACAGGTACTTCAGCTCGCTGTTGATCTTGATGAAGACCTCGTCCAGGTGCCACTTGTCGCCAGGCCGGGGCCGGTGGCGGCGCAGTCCGTTCGCGTAGGCCTGGCCGAGCTTGGCGCACCAGCGGCGGATGGTCTCGTAGGAGACGATGACGCCTCGCTGGAACATGAGCTCCTCGACCTCTCGGAAGCTGAGCGGGAAGCGGAAGTACAGCCACATGCAATGGGCAATGACCTCGACCGGGTAACGATGCCCCTTGTACGACGGCGACGCAGCCCCCACGGACAGCCTCCTCCAACATGATCAACTCCAAGATCATCTCAGGAATCAGCCAATGTGACAGCGCCCGCACACGTCTTCTCCCTCGGCGCCAAGGCCAGCCTCCGCTACACCAGCGCAGTGACCGAATCGGAAGCGGAGCAGGCCCCGAACACCCGCTGATCTCGACTGTTACTCCACAGGGATCCGTCGTCGGCCCTCCGGGGTGAAGGTGAACGTCTGGCGGAAGGGCCCTGTTCCGAAGCGCACTGCAAGCAGGAGGGGTTCTTCGTGCTCAGGTGGCCATGATTGCTCGGCTCCCGGAGCACTGCCGTTCCAGAGATGGAAGGACACCATCGGTTCCTCCGGGTTCCCAGTCAGGTAACCGAGAGTCTTGCCGTAGTAGGGGTTGTTGCCGCCGAACAACATGGACGGGGTACCGAACTCGTCGACGACGTCCGACCACACACGGTTCTCGCCCGCCCACTGGCGGACCGCACCCTGCAGGACCGCGTATTCGTCAGGGTCCAGTACGCGGTCAGGCTTGAGCCAGCCACGGCGGTGCGCGAACTCGGCATACACCGAGGCAATGCCGTACTCGTAATAGCGGTCCGGGATCAGATCGCGGAACACGCCCGCGACGCCGGTGCTGGACCAGACGCCGCGCTCTTCCCAGACGCGCTGCTGCTCGGCCAATGCCTCGGGCTGGCACTCCACGAACAGCAAGTGATCCATCAGCATGCGCAAGGCCGGTTCCTTCCCGAACACTCCGGGACGACGCAGGGCGAGGTTCAACTGATCGACGAGATACGCACGTATCTCGTCGGAGGCTGCAAGCGATCTGGAAGTAGGCACCCCACAGTCTCGCGCAAATGCCGCCGGACCACGTCATGGGCAGACGCCCAGCCATTCTTCACCTGAGCCGGATCAAGGCCCGTCGCCCACTACCGGCTCTCCCCTTCGGCAACCGGCCCCCTCGACGCAGCAGAACCGCCTCCCAGCCCCTGAGTTCGCGCTGTGGAGCCTTCAGATTTCCTGAACCCACGGAAGATTGGCTTCTCGGCCTTTTATTGCGGCCCTGGTGAGGAAGGGGCACACGAGAAGGGCGGGGTTGAGCACGAGGGCGGCAGGTTCCGCCGCAAGCACTTGGTCCCGGCTCCGGAGGTGGAGGCTCTCGCGGATCTCAACGAGCGTCTGGCGTCGATCGATGCGGCGGAGGACGCCCGGCACATCCACGGCCGTCCTACCTCGATCGGTTTCGACTTCGAGCAGGAGAGGCCGCTGCTGGCACCGCTGCCGGCGGACGAGTACGACACCGGGATCGATCTTCTGCCGCTGGTCCACCGCAACGGACGGGTCACCGTCCGGCAGGGCTACTACTCGGTTCCCGCGAAGTTCATCGGCATGAAGGTGCGGGTGAAACTGCGGGCGAACGAGGTCTGGGTTTACGACGGCCGCCAAGTCGTGGCCCGTCACCCAAGGCTGACCCGTCGTTACACCTACCACGACATCCTGGATCACTATCTGGAGATCTTGCTGGTCAAGCCGGGCGCGTTCGCCGGTGCCGCCGCGCTTGCACAGGCCCGCGCCGAGGGCGGCTTCACCAAGACCCATGAGGCGTTCTGGGCGGCGGCCAAGAAGAAGTGCGGGGACAAGGAGGGTACCCGGATGCTGATCGAGGTGCTGTTGCTGCACCGGCAGCTGCCCGCCTCAGCAGTCATCGCCGGGATGGCCACTGTCCTCAAGATCGGTTCCATCAGCACGGACATGGTCGCGATCGAGGCCCGCAAAGCCATCGAGAACAGCGACCTGGAAGACGCCGGACCCACCATCGCCCACGTTGCTTTTGCCCCGGGCGACGAGGACGATGACACCGCCATCGAGGAAGACCATGGCGGGGCGGGGGCGAAGGTGATCTCGCTGCGCACCCGGCGCCTGCCGCCCGATCCCCGCACTGCGTTGCCGGACATGAGCAAGTACGACCGGCTGCTGACGCCGGTGACCGACACCGTCAACGAGAGAAAAGGCACCAGCGCATGAGCCCCACGGCCACCGCCCAGCAGACCGCCGAGCAGATCCCGCCCACCCGGATGCCGCTGCCCGAGGGCGACCCGGAGGACGCGCTGATCGACGAGGCATGCCGGGACCTGCGGCTGCCCGCCTTCCGTGAGCGGTTCGTGGAGCTGTCCGCCACCGCCCGACGTGAGCAGTCCTCCTACAAGCAGTTCCTCCTCGACCTCCTGCAGGTCGAGCGCGCCGACCGGGACGTCCGCCGCCAGCAGAGGCTGGTCCGCTCGGCGCGGTTCCCGAGGCCCAAGCGGCTGGAGGATTTCGATTTCGACCGCAACCCGAACGTGCTGTCCGAGACGGTCGGCGACCTCAAGTCCACATCCTGGGTGCGCGAGGGCCGTCCGCTGGTACTGATCGGTGACTCCGGCACCGGTAAGTCACACCTTTTGATCGGGGTCGGTACGGCGATCGCCGAGGCCGGCATGAGCGTCCGCTACATCACCACCTCCGCGCTGGTGAACGAACTCGCCGAGGCGGACGCCGCCCGCCGCCTGTCGTCCGTGATCGCCCGCTACAGCAAGGTCGATCTTCTGTGTCTGGACGAGTTCGGGTATCTGAACCTGGATAAAAAGGGCGCGAGGTTGCTGTTCCAGATTTTCACCGAGCGCGAGGAGTGCAAGGCGACCGCGGTGGCCACCAACTCGCCGTTCGCGGAGTGGGACAAGATCTTCGCCGACCCGCGGCTATGCGCGGCCATCGCCGACCGGATCACCTTTCGCTGCACGCTGATCCAGACTGGCACCGAGTCCTACCGCTACCAGTCCACCGAGGCCGACCGCCAGGCCAAAACACCGCGGTGACCGGCATCCTCGCAGTCGCCACATCGCGGGACCTGGTCGCCGCCCAACGCATCGCGATCGTCAACCTCCAGGCCCTGGCCCTGGCCCTGGCCCTGCTCAACGACCGGACAGCACAGTGAACACGGTGCGGGGCAACCGCGTGAGATCGAGCCCGGAGCCTGTCAGATCCGGGCATTAGAGTCCCGGCATGATCTCGACCGGACGCTCTGCCTCCTCCACCCCCGTGCAACCAGCACGCGTCGACCTCGACCTTGACGGGCGCCGCCTGTCCTTCCTCGACTTCGGTGGACCCGGCCGGCCCCTGCTGGCCCTGCACGGCCACTTCTCGGAGGGGCGGACCTTTACCCACCTCGCTCGTGAACTGGCGCCCGCCTGGCGGGTCATCGCACCCGATCAGCGTGGGCACGGAGAGTCGGACCGCCCGCTGGACTACTCCCGTCAGGGCTACATCGCGGACGCGGCCGCGGTCCTTGACCATCTCGGCCTCGGTCCAGTCGTCGTGCTCGGCCATTCGCTGGGCGGCGTCAACGCCTACCAGCTCGCCGCCCGTTATCCGGAGCGTGTCCTTGCCTTGGCCATCGAGGACATCGGGGCCGTCGTGGATGACGATCTGTCGTTCTGTCTCGCCTGGCCCCACCGGGCACCGGGCCGGGCCGCCCTGATCGAGGAACTGGGGGAATCGGCTCGCTATCTAACCGATGCGATCCGCGAGTACGACGACGGCTGGGGTCTGGCCTTTCGCCCCGAGGACATGGTCGCCTCGCACCGCCTGGTCAAGGGCGATCACTGGGACGACTGGCTGGCCACAAGTTGCCCCGCCCTGCTTGTCCACGGCATCCGCAGCGACACTCTCTCCGCTGACCACGCGGCAGCCATGACGAGCCGTCGCCCGCACACCCGCCTGGTTCATCTGCCCACCGGTCACACAGTCCACGAGACCGACCCCGACGGCTTCGTCACTGCCCTCCGCGCGTTCCTCGGAAGTCTTGAGATGGACGCACCCGCCCGGCATTGATGGCATCACGGAGCCGGGTCCTTCCGAACCGCGCCTGTCAGGGACACGGGGCAGAAGGACCCGGGACCGCCAAACTATCGGTCCCCGCCGGGATCGTTTCCGCGGACACTCCGGCCCTCATCCCGGCACCACGAATGTCACCCGATAGAGGTGGCTCCCATTCTCGTTGCCGATCATGGACCTGTGTCACAGTCCATCCCCATCACGGATAGCGCAACGTGGCTCCCGTTCTCGTTGCCCGAGTGGCTCCCATTCACCCTGTCGAAAACAGCGGGACCATCCCCGCGGGTGCGGGGAGCAGAGGACGTCGTCCTGTGTCCGGCCGGGGATGTCGGGACCATCCCCGCGGGTGCGGGGAGCAGTTGTGCCCGGCCTCCGCGAGCGCGCCGGCCACGGGACCATCCCCGCGGGTGCGGGGAGCAGGCCATGGAGGAGCGCAGCGTCGATGAGATGTCGGGACCATCCCCGCGGGTGCGGGGAGCAGGTGGCCCGCGAGTTGAGCGCCGTGATGAAGACGGGACCATCCCCGCGGGTGCGGGGAGCAGGCCTCGACCTGGACGGCGTCGACGTACACCAGGGGACCATCCCCGCGGGTGCGGGGGAGCAGGACGACCGCCGCAACCACAAGCGTCGCGGCCAGGGACCATCCCCGCGGGTGCGGGGAGCAGCCCACCCCTGGCAGGGGTGGGGGCTCGATGGCGGGACCATCCCCGCGGGTGCGGGGAGCAGGGAGTTGGCGGGTCGGCGAACGCGGTCGGCATGGGACCATCCCCGCGGGTGCGGGGAGCAGGCCGTACGTATGGGGCGCCACTGGCCCGAACGGGGACCATCCCCGCGGGTGCGGGGAGCAGCACGGCGGTCCAGGAGCTGACGGGCAAGCGTTGGGACCATCCCCGCGGGTGCGGGGAGCAGACAGTTCGGGATCCGGCGGAACGGGCGGAACAGGGACCATCCCCGCGGGTGCGGGGAGCAGGGCTTCGAGTGGCTAGGCATCTGGAAGTTGGAGGGACCATCCCCGCGGGTGCGGGGAGCAGGCCGGTCTCGCCATGGGGCGTGGACTCGGACAGGGACCATCCCCGCGGGTGCGGGGAGCAGTCTGCTGAGCGGTCTCCGCCGACCCCCAGGAAGGGACCATCCCCGCGGGTGCGGGGAGCAGCCGGTCCCCGGCCCACTTGCGCAGCACGCGCCGGGACCATCCCCGCGGGTGCGGGGAGCAGTCCATGAGGGCGGACAGGCGGCGCACCGAGACGGGACCATCCCCGCGGGTGCGGGGAGCAGAGGGTCCTCACGCCCATGAAGGGGCTGTTCGTGGGACCATCCCCGCGGGTGCGGGGAGCAGAGTACGGAACGGATTCCAATGGATCGGAGGCCGGGACCATCCCCGCGGGTGCGGGGAGCAGCCCCGGAGCGTCGGACGCTGGGAGTTGACACGGGGACCATCCCCGCGGGTGCGGGGAGCAGCGGATCCCGCCGTTCGCGTACGACAGGCCCTTGGGACCATCCCCGCGGGTGCGGGGAGCAGTCACCCACGTCAATATCACCTTCACGGGCCTGGGGACCATCCCCGCGGGTGCGGGGAGCAGGGCGCCTCCAGCTCCGGCCGCGACGCCTCCAAGGGACCATCCCCGCGGGTGCGGGGAGCAGTCGTTCGTGCCCGCACCGAGGTTCGTCGGGATGGGACCATCCCCGCGGGTGCGGGGAGCAGTTCACCGACATGGCTGGCGTGCAGGTGTCGACGGGACCATCCCCGCGGGTGCGGGGAGCAGCGCGCCATGCCGGTCGACCCGGCCGAGTCGGAGGGACCATCCCCGCGGGTGCGGGGAGCAGGTTCCTGACCAAGTTCCTGCCGGGGGCCTGATGGGACCATCCCCGCGGGTGCGGGGAGCAGTCGATCGACGTGTCGTTGTTCTGCGGCAGCGAGGGACCATCCCCGCGGGTGCGGGGAGCAGTCGTGGCCGCCCATCGGGCCGAAGATCGGGTTGGGACCATCCCCGCGGGTGCGGGGAGCAGTCCGTCAGGCGCTGTTGCTCGATCTTGGACACGGGACCATCCCCGCGGGTGCGGGGAGCAGGTCGGCGCCGTGCCGTACACCTGCGACGCAGGGGGACCATCCCCGCGGGTGCGGGGAGCAGTCCAGGACCTCGGCGGCCGGTATCAGGTGGGCGGGACCATCCCCGCGGGTGCGGGGAGCAGCATAGGCCCGAACTCCGCTCGCCAGGCCGGGAGGGACCATCCCCGCGGGTGCGGGGAGCAGTGCCGACCTGGAGGTGTGGGACCTGAAGCAGGGGGACCATCCCCGCGGGTGCGGGGAGCAGGCTGTACGGGGTTTCGATGTCGCCGTGGGTCCAGGACCATCCCCGCGGGTGCGGGGAGCAGGCTGCGCGACCTGCGGCTTTATCGTGAGGAGACGTAGTTTTCCCACACTTTCACCGACTCCGGCATATCGCGCATAACGCCTTCAGTTCTTCCAGTCGGAGGTCAGGTGGGCAGCTGTGTAAAGTGATCATCCTAGAGCCTGTCCTTCTGTTTTCACGGGTCTGCGTCCGGATCAGAAGCGGATTCATTGAATCTTCGTCATATAGGCATCCTGTAGCAGTTTTTGCTGTATTCATCTGGCATGAGGGGTGAGGGAGAGTCCCGCTCGGGCCTGCGGGGCAGGCTTGACGGGCCGGTTCTGACGGTGTGGGCGAAGCACGACAGGTACTCCGACGGGTGGCTGCCGCTGTGGCGGCACATGGAGGACAGCGCCGCTGTCGCCGGGCTGTTGTGGGATACGTGGTTGCCCGCGAGCGTGCGGAGGTTGATCGCCTCGGCGCTGCCCGGTGGTGAGCAGGACGCGCGGCGGCTTGCCGTGTGGCTGGCGGGGGTGCATGACATCGGGAAGGCGACGCCCGCGTTCGCCTGCCAGGTTGACCAGCTTGCGAACGTTATGCATGCGCAGGGGTTGGAGATGCGCTCGGTGCGGGCCATCGGTCCGGACCGCAGGATGGCGCCGCATGGGCTGGCCGGGCAGGCGTTGCTGGGGGAGTGGCTGCAGGAGCGGCACAGCTGGACGGTGAAGCAGACCGGGCAGTTCACGGTTGTCGTGGGAGGGCACCACGGGGTGCCTCCGGAGCATGGGCAGATCGCTGCCCTGCACAAGCACGGTCAGCTGCTGCGTACCCCGGGGCCGAGCTGGGCCGAGTGGCGGCGGGTGCAGGACGAACTGCTCGATGCGTGTGCCGACGAGTACGGCGTACGGGGCCGGCTGGATGAGTGGCGGTCGGTGAAACTGCCGCAGCCGGTGCAGGTGTTGCTCACGGCACTGGTGATCGTCGCCGACTGGGTCGCCAGCAACGCCGACCTCTTCCCGTACTTCCCGCAGGACGTCGCCCGCAGCAGCGAGGAGCGGGTGGCTGCGGCCTGGCGCGGACTGGACCTTCCGGCGCCCTGGTGCCCGGACGATCCCGAGGGCGACGCTCAGGAACTGTTCGTCTCCCGCTTCGGGCTGCCGCCGGGCGCGAAGGCCCGGCCGGTACAGGAGGCTGCCATCGAGCTGGCCCGGGCGATGGACGAGCCGGGGCTGATGGTGATCGAGGCGCCGATGGGGGAGGGGAAGACCGAGGCCGCTCTCGCGGTCGCCGAGATCTTTGCTGCCCGCTCGGGTGCGGGCGGTGTGTTCTTCGCGTTGCCGACCATGGCCACGGGCAACGCGATGTTCCCCCGCCTTCTGGACTGGCTCAAGCGGCTGCCCGGAGCCGCAGACGCGCGGTACTCGGTCCTGCTCGCCCACTCGAGGGCCGCGTTGAACGAGGACTTCGCCGAGCTGATGCGCGAGAGCGGCCATCGGATCGTTGCCGTCGACGTGGACGCGCCCGAGGAGCCACGGTGGCGTCCCTCGGACAAGACGCGGTCCGCTCCTGCCGAGCTCGTCGCGCACGCCTGGCTGCGTGGCCGCAAGAAGGCCATGCTGTCCTCCTTCGTCGCGGGAACCGTCGATCAGCTGCTGTTCGCCGGGCTCAAGAGCCGGCACCTGGCGATGCGTCACCTCGCGGTCGCCGGCAAGGTCGTCGTCATCGACGAGGCGCATGCCTACGACACGTACATGAGTGTCTATCTCGACCGTGTGCTGTCGTGGCTCGGCGCGTACAGGGTGCCGGTGGTGGTGCTGTCGGCGACCCTGCCGGCGGCCAGGCGCCGGGAGCTCGTCGAGGCGTACGCGGGCGGCAAGGCCGCAGCAGCCCGCAGTGCCACGGAGTTCGAGGCGGTGGGCAAGGCCGGTGCCTATCCTCTGCTGACCGCCGTGATGCCTGGCAAGGAGCCGGTCCTGAGAAGTCCCGAGGCCTCTGCCCGGGGCACGGATGTTGTCCTGGAACGGATCGACGACGGACTCGACGCCCTCGTCGGCCGGCTCACCGACGAACTGGACGGGGGCGGCTGCGCGCTGGTCATACGAAACACGGTGAGGCGGGTGCTGGAGACAGCGCAAGTACTCAGGGCCAGGTTCGGCGACGAGAACGTGACGGTCGCCCACTCGTGCTTCATCGACGTCGACCGGGCAGCGAAGGACGCAGATCTCCTGAAACGCTTCGGGCCGCCGGACAAAGCGGAACACCGCCCGACCGGGCCGCACATCGTCGTGGCCAGCCAGGTGGCCGAGCAGTCCCTCGACGTCGACTTCGACCTCCTTGTCACCGACCTCTGCCCGGTCGACCTGCTGCTCCAGCGCATGGGGCGTCTGCACCGGCATCAGAGGGGCGAGGGGCAGCGCGAACGCCCCCAGGGGCTGCGCCGGGCGCGCTGTCTGGTCACCGGTGTCGACTGGAAGGCAGACGTGCCGGCGCCGGTGCGGGGCTCGGTCGCCGTGTACGGCGCGTATGCGCTCCTGCGGTCCGCGGCCGCGCTCCTGCCCCACTTCGAGGAAGGGCGCAGCCGTCCGGTACGGCTGCCCGAGGACATCAGCCCGCTCGTGCAGGCGGCATACGCCGATGCTCCCGCAGGCCCGGAGAGCTGGGCACCGGCGATGGCCGAGGCTCTCGAACGGTACGAGCGGCACCGCGCGGACCAGGCCGAGCGGGCGCAAGTGTTCCGGCTGGAGGCCCTTCCTGACAGCCTCGACTGAGGCACCGGGGTTCTCCGGTTAGCCTGGATGGGCGAGACAGGAGCATCCCCCGGCATGACCAGCACCACCA